>NZ_CP156626.1:1599445-1919334 GCF_039852015.1 Robbsia sp. KACC 23696
CGACTTCCTGGATCAGCGTTACGGTGACCAGTGCCAACGGCAGAATCACGAGTAGCAGAATGAAGGCCAGTGTCACCAGTGCGGCGAGGTTTTGCCGATGGTTGAACTTCAATAGCAGCCAACGCTGTACCGGCTGAAACATCAAGGCCAGGATCGCCCCCCAGAACACCGCGCTGAAGAAAGGCCAGAGCACGAAGCCGAGGCCGAGCGTCACGATGGCTAAAAGGATGTGAAACGACTTTTCGTAGATCCGGCGGTTGTTCATTCAAAAATGCCTGCTGGGTTAGACGGCCTGCCAATGCGGGGTGACGATGGGCAGGCGCCTACCGCGCAATTCCTGTTCCACTCGCTTCAATCAGCTTACACGAGCGTTGCGGTAAATGCGCATCCAGCGGGGGAAAGGCGCGGAAACGGACGGCTTGTTACCGCAGCGGACCGTCGATCGCTTTTTCATTGCTCCGGCAGATAAGATGCGGGCGCCGGTTCAGCGCCGCGGCGTGCGTCCGCCCAGCGCCAGCGGCCGGGCGCCGTCGTCGAATTCGAGGGGATCGATGATGCTGGCGACTTCGCGAATCACGGCGGCCAGCGAGGTCGCGCCGAACTTCGTCTTGATATTGGCGCGGTAGACGTCGACGGTCTTGGCGCTGATGTCCATTTCCGCGGCAATGCGCTTGCTCGCCTTGCCATCGATCAGTCCGATCAATACTTGCTGCTCGCGCGGCGTCAGTTGCGCATAGCGCCGGCGCAGCGCGTCCTGGCGACGGCTGCGCTGCTGCAACGTCGCCGCCATTTTCAGCGCGCGTTGGACGCGCTCGATCATTTCCTGCGAGTTATACGGCTTCTCGACGAAATCGATGGCGCCATTCTGCAGCGCGCGAACCGACATCGGGATATCGCCATGACCGGTTACGAAGAGCGTCGGCATGGCGACGTCGGCGTCGCGCAGCGCTTCCTGCAGATCGAATCCACTCATCTCCGGCATTCGCACATCCAGCACGAGACAGGCAGGGCGATGGCGATCGAACTGTTCCAAAAACACCCGCGCGCCGGAAAAACCGACCGCTTCGATATGCACCGAGGCCAGTAGCCAGGCGAGCGACGCGCGCATATCGTCGTCGTCGTCGACGATGTAGACGATCGGCGCGGCCGTTTCAGTCGATGGCGAGTTACGTCCGGGAGCACTCCCGTTTGCCGAGCGGATGTCGAACATGGTGACGGACGTCGAGATGAGCAAAAAAAGGGGCGTATCGGAAATCACATTACGCGCTCGGACCGTGGGGCAAGCGTGCCATGTTCGGTGAACGATATCACGCGTCGTGCATCGAAAAAAATTGAAACGCGCCCGATTCCGGGTCGATCCCGATATGCCATCGACGCGACGCCCGCAAGACGACAGCGGTACTAAAGATTTCTTTATCGATCAGCAGGATTTTAAGAATTACCGCCAAAAAAAAGCCCCCCTAGACTGAGCCGAGGCTGCTATTTCCGTTTGCGCGGTCTTCCCTCTCCGGCATCTCGATAAGGATTGTCTTCACCATGACTCGCAAGCTCGCCGCTGCAAAGTTGGCATCGTTCGTTTCATCGGCTGCCGTGCTGGCCGGCCTGTCGTTTCCTGCCGCGGCGCAAGTGAAGGTGGGCGTCATCACGTCGTCTACGGGGCCGACCGCTCTGGTCGGCATCCCGCAACGCAACACCGTCGCCTTGCTGCCGTCGAAGATCGGCAATCTGACGGTCAGCTATATCTCGCTGGACGATGCCAGCGATCCGACCGCATCGGTGACGGATTTCAAGAAACTGCTGTCCGAAGACAAAGTGGACGCGATCATCGGGCCGACCGGTTCGCCGAATGCGACGGGCGTGATTCAATTCGCGGCCGAATCGGGCACGCCGATGTTCGCGCCGGTGGGAACCGCCGCCGTCGTCCTGCCGATGACGCCGCAGAAGAAGTGGGTCTACAAGACCACGCAGAACGACGATCTGGTCGCAAAAGCGCTGGTCGATCACATGGTGCAGACGCATGTGAAGACGGTGGGCTTCATCGGCTTGAACGATCCGTTCGGTGAGAACTGGTTCAAGGTCTTCTCCGGGCTCGCGCAGTCTCATGGCATCCAGATCGTCGATAACGAACGCTATCAGCGTGCCGACAATTCGGTGACGGGCCAGGCGCTGAAACTGGTTTCCGCACGACCCGACGCCGTCCTGATCGCGGCGCCCGGCGGCGCCAGCGTTCTGCCCGAAACGACGCTGGTCGATCTTGGCTACAAGGGGAAGTTTTACCAGACGCACGGCGCCGCGCTGGATGCCTTCCTGAAGTTGGGTGGCCGCAAGGTCGAAGGCACGATCCTGGCGGCGAGCCCGATGCTGGTGCTCGACGAGATTCCCGACAGCAATCCGTCAAAGGCAGTGGCGCAACGCTATATCGACGCGTACAAGAAGCTGTACGGCCAGGTACCCGCGACCTTCGGCGCGAATGTCTACGATGCCGGTTTGCTGCTCGAACGGACGGTGCCGATCGCGGAGAAGGCCGGTGCGCCCGGTACGCCGGCGTTTCGCAAGGCTTTGCGAGATGCGCTGGAAAACGTGCATGACCTCGTCGCCACGCAAGGGGTCTACAACATGACGCCGGACGACCATAGCGGCTTCGACAATCGCGGCGTCGTGATGATCACGGTGAAGAACGGCAAGTGGGCCTTGCTGAAGTAGTGTTCCGAGAGTAAGGCTTCATGAACGCACAAATCTTGATGATTCTCGGCCAGGACAGCCTGACCAACGGCGCGATCTATGCGTTGCTGGCCGTGTCGATCCTGCTCGTGTTCAGTGTGACGCGGGTGCTGTTCATCCCGCAGGGCGAGTTCGTCGTCTACGGCGGCTTGTCGATGGCGGCGATGCAGAACGGTCGCCCGCTGTACGCGGTCTGGCTGCTGGCGGTGCTGTCCGTGCTGTCCGTCGTCGCCGATGTCGTGGCACGGCGTCGGCACCAGGGCGCGTGGTCGCTGCGCCGCGGCGAGGTCGCGCAACTGGTGTATCCGTTCGCGCTCGCGGGCGTGCTCGCGCTGTTGCCGCTGGCCGCCTTGCCGACCTGGGCGCAGGCGATCGTCGCACTCTCCGTGATCGCACCGATGGCGCCGCCGATGTATCGGGTGTTTTATCAACCGCTCGCCGATGCGTCGGTGCTGACCTTGATGATCGTCTCGATCGCCTTGCATATCGCGCTGGTCGGCCTGGCCTTGCTGCTGTTCGGACCGGACGGGTCACGCACGACGACCTTTGTCGATGTACCGCTGTCGCTGGACGGCATCAATCTCGATAGCCAGGCGGTGCTGGTCATCGTGCTGGCGGGCTTGCTGATGGTGGCGATTCACCAGATGTTCGAGCGCACGCTCTACGGCAAGGCCCTGCGGGCGGTGGCGTTCAATCGCATCGGTGCGCGTTTGATGGGGATCTCGCCGGTGTTCGCCGGCAAGGCCGCGTTCTTTCTCGCGGCTGTCATCGGCGTGCTCTCCGGCGTCGTCATCGCGCCGTTGACGACCCTGTATTTCGATTCGGGATTCCTGATCAGTCTGAAGGGCTTCGTCGGCTCGATCATCGGCGGTCTGGTGAGCTATCCGGTGGCGGCGGCCGGTGCCATCGTCGTCGGTCTGATCGAGGCGTTCGCATCGTTCTGGGCTAGCCCCTACAAAGAGATCATCGTCTTTACCTTGATCATTCCGGTATTGCTGTGGCGTTCGCTGAAACATGCGCCGCTCGAGGAGGAACATTGATGGCGCGCGTATTGGATGCCGCGTCGACGGCCGCTTCTCGCAAGAAAAATCGCTTCGGTCGCGTGCGTGGCGCGAGCGTCGTACTGGCCGGTGCGATTCTGTTGTCGGCGCCGCAGTGGATGCCGCCGTTCTATATCACGTTGCTGAACTACATCGCGCTTTATGCACTGGTCACCGTCGGCGTGATCCTGTTGACGGGCGTGGCGGGCTTGACCAGTTACGGACAGGCGGCCTTCGTCGGTATCGGCGCCTACACGACCGCGGTGTTTACGACGCAGGCGGCCGCCATGCCGGCGTGGCTCGCCTGGATCGGCGCATCGCCCTGGTTGACGCTATGCGCCGGCTGGTGCCTCACGGCGGCGGTGGCATGGATCCTGGGGCGCGCGACCTTGCGCCTGTCCGGGCATTTCCTGCCGCTCGGAACGATTGCCTGGGGATTGAGTCTGTATTTTTGCTTCGGGGCCTTGCCGATGCTCGGCGGCAATACCGGTATTGCAAACATTCCGCCGATTCATCTGGCCGGCATGAGCCTGGGCGATGGGCGGCATCTCTACTACCTGATCTGGATCTTCCTCGCGCTGGGCATGTGGGCCGTGCGCAATTTGCTGCACTCGCGGGAAGGCCGTGCGATCCGCGCGCTACGAGGCGGCGTCGTGATGGCCGAAGCGATGGGCGTCGATACGCCCCGCGCGAAGATGACCGCTTTCCTGATCGCGGCCTTGCTGGCGAGCGCCTCGGGCTGGCTTTATGCGCATATGCAGCAGTTCGTGAATCCGGTGCCGTTCAATATCCAGGCCAGCATCGATTATGTCTTCATGGCAGTGGTGGGAGGCGCCGGGCAGGTCTGGGGGGCGCTGATCGGCGCGGCGGTGATCACCTTGCTGAAGGATGTGCTGCAGGACGTGATGCCGCGTCTTCTGGGGCAAAACGAAAACGTCGAGACGATCGTGTTCGGGTTGGCGATGGTGCTGATTCTGCATCACGCACGCGATGGCGTTTTGCATGCCGGCGCGCGGCTGTGGCGCGCGATCCAGCATCGCGCGCGTACCGGCGCGGCGCCAGGCACCCACGGTGCGAACGCCGAGGCGATCGGGCGTGCGGCCTCAGGCACGTCGGCGCAGGGTGCCGATGCTGCGAGCGAGACGCCGCACGCAGCCCGTCGCGCCGTCGAGTCGGACCTGGCCGACCATGCGGGTGTGGCGCAGGCCGCGCCGCTGCCGCGCAGACCGCTGCCGCCACGCGGTGAAACGGTATTGGTCGCCGCCGATGTGACACGCCGTTTCGGTGGCCTGGTTGCAAACGATGCGATGAACCTGAGCGTCGCTACGGGCGAGATCCTGGCTTTGCTGGGGCCGAACGGCGCCGGTAAAAGTACGATGTTCAATCAGATCTCCGGCGTCGATACGCCGACCAGCGGTCAGGTGCTATTTCGCGGCACGCAGGTGGCCGGGCGCGGCGCGCGGCAGATCGCGCGTCTGGGCATGAGTCGGACGTTCCAGCATGTCCGATTGCTGCCGAAGATGTCGGTGCTGGAAAACGTCGCGCTGGGCGCGCATACGCGCGGCGTCGCCGGCATCGTTCGCGCGGTGCTCCGGCTGGATCGCGAGGAAGAGCGTCGCTTGCTCGCCGAGGCGGCGCGGCAGCTGACGCGCGTGGGTTTGGGGGCCTATCTGTACGAGGAAGCGGGCGCGCTCGCGTTGGGGCAGCAGCGCTTGCTGGAGATCGCGCGCGCATTGGCGTCGGATCCCTGCGTCTTGCTGCTCGACGAACCGGCTGCCGGTCTGCGTTATCACGAAAAGCAGGCGCTCGCGGCGTTGTTGTCGACGCTGCGTGACGAAGGTCTGGCGATTTTGATCGTCGAGCACGATATGGAATTCGTGATGAATCTGGTGGACCGCGTCATCGTCATGGAGTTCGGCAAGAAGATCGCCGAAGGCACGCCGACGCAGATCCAGGACGATCCGGTCGTGCAGCGCGCGTATCTGGGAGACGGCGACGAATGAATGCCACGTTGAAATCGATGGAAGCGGCATCGCCGCCGCACCGCGTCGCCGCCATGCCGGATGCGGCCCCGGTCATGTTGCAGACCGAGGCCTTGAATGTCCGTTATGGCAAGGTTCGCGCGGTCGAGGACGTGTCGGTCCAAGTGCGCCGCGGGCAGATCGTGACGGTGATCGGGCCGAACGGGGCGGGCAAGACCACCTTGTTGTCGGCGTTGATGGGGCTGCTGCCGTCACAGGGCGGCATCACGCTGTCCGGTAAGCACCATGCGCATCCGGATGTGCAGGACATGGTGGAGGCGGGGATGAACCTCGTGCCGGAAAAGCGCGAGCTGTTCGTCGAGATGTCGGTCGAGGACAATCTGGTGCTGGGCGCGTTTCATCGACGCCGTCGCGGACATCGCGACCATGCTCAGGATCTGGAGGAGGTCTATACCTTGTTTCCGCGTTTGCGCGAGAGGCGCCAGCAATTGACCGGCACGCTCTCCGGCGGCGAGCGTCAGATGGTCGCCATCGGTCGTGCCTTGATGGGGCGCCCGGCGCTGTTGATGTTGGACGAGCCGAGCCTGGGTCTCGCGCCGTTGATCGTCAAGGAGATCTTTCGCATCGTCGAGACGTTGCGCGAGCGCGGCGTCTCGATCCTGCTGGTCGAGCAGAACGCGCGCGCGGCCTTGCGCGTTGCCGACTATGCCTATGTGCTGGAAATGGGCCGCGTGACGGTAGAAGGGCCCGCGCAAGACGTCGCGGCCGATCCGCGCGTGATGCATATCTATCTCGGAAAATCCGGGGCGGGGAAAGGCAGCGATGGCGCGACTCCCGCGGTATTGGCGCCATGACTGCCATCGATACGATAAGGGCCGGGTCCCACGCCGATGGCGCGGTGCCGCCGTGGCGCATCACGGTGATCGGGGCGGGCGCGATCGGCGGGGCATTGGCGGTGCGCCTCGCGGCGGCCGGTCATAAGGTCAGTGTGCTGGCACGCGGCGCGACGCTGGCGGCCTTGCGCGAAGGGCCGGCATCGCTGACCGATCTCGACGGCGCGCATCGCGCCTATCTGGATGTCTACGATAGCGACGTCGCACCCGACGCCGACCATGCCGACGGTGAAGAGGGCGCGGCGGCAATCGGCCCGCAGGATCTCGTTATACTCGCTGTGAAGGCTCAGTCGCTGACGGCGCTCGTGCCGATGCTGGCATCGCTGGTCGGCCCGAACACGCGCGTGATGCCGGCGGTGAATGGCGTGCCGTGGTGGTATTTCCACGGCATGGGCGCGGCGCCCGATGGCGGCGATCGTATGGGTGGCGCCGCGGCCATGGGGGCGATCACCGCGCTGGATCCGAGCGGCCTCCTCGAAGGCGTGGTTCCCGCCGCGCAGATCGTCGGCACCGTGGTCTATATGACCGGCTACGTCGCCTCCGCGGGAGCGTATGTGGCGAACAATCCGCATCGCCTGATCATTGGCGACATTGTGGAAGGCGCGGGTGAGCACACGATCGACGGCCCCGGTGCCAGTGTGTCCGCATTGGCCGCGATGTTCCGCGATGCCGGCATCGCCACGGAATGTAGTCCGGATATCCGCACGGCGCTGTGGGCCAAGCTGGCCGGCAATCTGACGTCGAACCCGTTGTCGGTGCTGACCGGCGCCACGCTGGCGCAGATTTATGGCGAAGCCACGCTGCTGTCGACGGTACGACCGATGTTGCAGGAAATTCGGACGCTGGCAAACGCGCTGTCGGTACAACTGCCGTTCGACGATGCCGCGTTTCTGGCCCGCTGTCGCGGCATGGGCGCGGTCAAGACGTCGATGTTGCAGGACGCCGAGCGCGGTCGGCCGTTGGAACTTGCGGCCATCGGCGATGCCGTGCTGGAATTGGCTGCACGCGTCGATGTCCCGATGCCAGTGACCGCGTCGATTCTCGGCCTGGTCCGCCATCGCGTGGGGTCTCCCACGCCGTATTGAATGACCGACGACCCTCTTGATAAACGTTAGATAAGCGAGCCCCTATGAACGACGCGACACACGGCCTGTCTCCCGAAGGATTCGGACGGCCGGCGCATATCGATGCGACCGAATGGGCCCTCCGGGAACAGCTGACACATTTCTATCATCTGGTCGATTACCTCGGCTGGACCGAGCTGATCTTCAACCACATCTCCGTGCGTGTACCGGGACCCGAGGGACATTACCTCGTCAATCCCTTCGGTTTGAATTACAGCGAAGTGACGCCGGATAATCTGCTGAAGGTGGATCTGAACGGGGCGTTGGTCGTGCCATCCGAGTACCCGGCCAATCCGGCGGGCTTCGCCTTGCACAGCGCCATTCACGGCGCGCGGGAGGACGTGCAATGCATCGTCCACACGCATACGACGCCGGTCTCCGCGATCGCGTTGAAGCAGGGCGGTTTCCGGCATGACGATTTCTACGGCGCACAGCTGTTCGGCCGCGTCGCGTATCACGCGTTCGAGGGCATCACCTTGTTTGTCGAGGAGAAGGATCGGATGCTGGCGAGCCTGGGGGGCAAGCACGTGCTCGTGCTGCGCAATCACGGCGTGGCGGTCTGCGAGAAAGACATTCCGGGCACCTTCATGCTGCTGTGGACGGTACAGCGCGCAGCCGAAATCCAATGTCAGGCCGGCGCATTGCCCGGACCGGATGTCGCGTTGGAGGATTCGATTAAAACGCGCTGCGCCGACCTGGCCGCGCAGTTGATCCAGAACGATCGCTTCGCGATCAAGTTGTTCGATGCCACCGTGCGCAAGATGCAGGCGGCGCGCCTTAGTCGGGGCGCGTGAGCGGCAGGGAGAAGCCGAAGGTGGTGCCGTGCGGCTGGTGCGGTTCGGCCCAGACATCGCCTTCGTGACGCGCGATGATATTCCGGCATACAGACAGGCCTAAACCGTTGCCGGTCGGCTTTGTCGTGAAGAATCCATCGAATATCCGGCTTTGCACGTGCGGGCCAAGCCCCACGCCCATATCCGATACCGTCAGTTGCGCGCGCTCGCCGAGGAGGGCGGTCTGAATCGTCAGCACGCGATGCTTCTGTTTCAGATCGCGCATCACTTCCATCGCGTTGAACGAGAAATTCAGGATGACCTGGCCGATCAACACTTTCTCGCAACGCACAGGCAACGCCCGCTCCTCCAGTCGCGTTTCGATGCGCACGCCTTCATCGCGCGCGCGCAGACGCAGGAAGTAATAGACGTCGTTGACTACGGCGTTCAGATCGATGACTTCGACGACCTGTTCCAGTTTGACGACATAATCGCGCACGCTCTTGATGATGCTGGTCGCGCGCTCCATTTGTTTCATCGCATTCTGCATGCCCCATATCACGTCTGGCGCCGGCGTCGTGCCAGCCTGCAGTCGCAACATGCCGCCTTCGATGAAGTTGCGCGCCGAGGCCAGGGGCTGACTCAGTTCGTGTGACAGCGTCATCGCCATTTCGCCCATGGCGTTATAGCGCGCCATGTATTCCAGCGATCGTTCGTTGAGGCGCGCCGCTTCCTGTTCTGCGACCTGTTCCGTGACATCGCGGAAATGCAGCAGGATGCCGCGCCATTCCTCATCCAGCGTCACGTGTCGGCAGGTGGCGTCGTGCCAACGGACGCTGCCGTCGCGCATCACGGCGCGATAGCGGAAAGTAGGCGGAGTCTCGCCCTCGGCGGCTTGCGCGAGGCGACGTGTCAGCAGCAGGGAATCCGATTCGGCGCCTAGCGAGAAGAAGTTCTCCGGTTCCGGATCGTCGGCTTTCAACCCCAGCAGGGGGCGCGCCGACTCGCTCAAATAGTGGATGGTGCCGTCGGCATCGAGTAAGGCGATGCCTTCGGTCAGATCATGCATGAATTCCTTGAGGCGACTTTCCAGCCGTCGCAGATCCTGCTCGATGCGCTGTTCGGCTGCAATATCCCGAAATTGCACCATGACGACATCGCGGTCGTGCAGCGCCACACGCGTGGCCACGGCTTCGGACAAGATCTCCGTGCCGTCCTTCGCGCGATACGGCCATTGCACGATGCTCTCGCCTTTTTCCACGGCATCGTCCAACCAGCGCCGACCCACTTCGCGACGGTACTTTTCCTCGTTGCGTGTCATGTCCGGCGCTTTCAGCGGCAACAATTCCTCGACGGTAAAGCCGAGTGCCGTGCAGGCGGCTGCATTGGCCCAAAGGATGTCCTTGCTGACCGCATCGTGCAACAGGATGCAGGTTTTCAGGGATTGCAGCATCGCCAGGCGATCGCTGTCTTGCAGGGCGAATGTCATCGGCTTCCGGGGTGCGTGATACGGCACGGTCGTGGGCGGCGCGTGCGGCTTCCTGCTGCAGCCTGTCTCGTTGTGTCGCGGCGTCGATGGGGGGCATCGCAGCGTTTTCTGGAATGATAGCGCGAAAAAACGGTGATTCCGACATCGCGCGATGCAGTGGGCGGTGGCTTTCATCGCATGCGCCACGCTGTCGGGCAGGCGCATTGGGGAAATCTTTAGTGTCACTGCACGCTTTCTTTACCGCGCGCAGCACAGTCCCAATTGTTCCGGATTTATGGCATTTCTACACTCGGAGTTATCGCGTTGCGTCTTCTTTTTTTCGATTGAAAACGATGATGCAACGCATCATTACGATGCGAGGCTTAGTTATGACATCCGATGCGGTCATTCAGTCGGCCGAGGCGCCCGCTGCGTCCGATGTGTGCGATGTGTCCAATTTTTCCGAAGTGGTGCTCCCGACCGATGTGCCCCTGTCGCTGGACAGCGTCTGCGAAGAGATCGCGCGCCGGCGCGATACGTTCACGCAATTGAAGCATGTGCCGCGCGATGTGATCGCGCTGTTCAAACGTGCCCATCTCTACCGTGCGGCCACGCCGAAATGTTTTGGCGGGACGCCGATGCCGCCGGCGCAGTTTCTGCGGATGATTGAGCGTATCGCCGAAGTCGACGGTTCCGCTGCCTGGGTCGCCAGCTTCGGCTCGGCCAACGTGTATCTGGCGGCGTTACCGCTGGCGAGCCAGGCGATACTGTATGCGAGCGGACCGGATCAGGCCTTCGCCGGAGGGCTCTTTCCCGTGCAGCCGGCCAGTGTGGAAGCGGGCGGCTATCGCGTCAGCGGACGGTGGCGTTTCGCCAGCGGGTGCAAGGGCGCGGACTGGCTCGGCGTCGGTATCGGCGGTGCGCCCGGCACGAAGCCGCGCATGGCGATTCTGCCGCCGTCGCAGGTGGAGATCGTCGAAAATTGGGATGTCGTCGGCATGCAGGGAACGGGCAGCCACGACCTCCGCGTCGACAATGTGTTCGTGCCCGAGGAATGGACGTTTACGCGGGGCGGGCAGACGCAGGTGGACGAGCCCTTGTATCGCTATCCGACGATTGCCTATGCCGCGCAAGTGCTGGCCGTGGTCAATCTGGGGCTTGCCCGCGCCGCGCTCGATACCGTCAATCAGATGTCGGGCGGACGCAAGACGACGACCGGGGCGCCGCAGCTTGCCGATCGGGCGTATTTCCGCATCGCCTTGAGCAAGGCCGAAGCGCGTTTGCGCGGCGTACAGGCCTTTTTCTACGACACCACCGAAACGGTCTGGGACGCTATCATGCGGGGGGATCAACCGACGCCGGATCAGGTCAGTGCCTTGCGTCTGACAGCAGCCGAAGCCGCTTTCGCGGGCGCCGATGTGGTGCAGGCCGCGTATCGCTTGGGCGGCATCGCGTCGATCTACAGCGCGCATCGGCTGCAGCAATTGATGCGCGATGCAATGGTCGTGACGCAACACGCCTTTCTCGGCGAGGGCATCTACGATGGCGCCGGCTCGGTGTACGTGGGCGCGACGCCATTCCCCGGCTATATCTGACTTTCAGTCATTCTCAAAAAAAGGAAGGAACCGCCATGAGCGATACCGCTACCCCGCTGCGCGTGCTGTTTTGTTGCAGCGTGACGCAGAATTTCTTCGACTTGCCGCGGGATCAGATCAGTACCGTCTGGCGCGCCTATGGGCAGATGCTGAAGTCGGTCGAGCAGATGGAAGGGGTGTCCGTGCTGGGCATCATGGATGACGACCGTCTGGTCGTCGGGAACGGTGACGGCAATCACTGGACCTTCTACATCATGGCCGACGTGAAGGATTTCGAGACCGTCACCGCCGTATGTAATTTGTATCGCACGACGCCGGTGGGTGAACATAATCTGTGGCGCTACGGCAAGATCGAGGCGCGTGTCGGGCGCGCGCTGGCCGTGCCGCAGGACGCGCAATAAATGGACGGAAAAATGGAAGGGCAAGCCGCTCGCGTGGTGCTCGTCACCGGTGGCGCGCGCGGGCTCGGTGAAGTGATCGCGCGGACGTTTCATCGGGCCGGGTATCGCGTCGCGATCGGCGATATCGCAATCGACGAAGCGAGCGGCGTGGCCGCCGATTTGAGTGCCGATGGCAGCAGTGCCATGGCGTTCGCATTGGACGTCACCCAGAAGACAGCGTTCGAAGATGCGCGCGATACGATGCTGGCGCGCTGGGGGCGCATCGATGCGCTCGTCAACAATGCCAGTACCACCAAGGTCGTTCCGGTCATGGACATCACGCCGGATCAGTTCGATCTGGTGATGAATGTGAATCTGCGCAGCGTGTTCTTCGGTTGCCAGGTATTCGGTGCGCATTTCGCTACCGGGAAGACCGGACGCATCGTCAATATCGCGTCGCTTGCCGGCCAGAACGGCGGGTCGGCGACGGGCGCGCATTATGCGGCGGCGAAGGGCGGCGTGTTGACGCTGACGAAAGTATTCGCCCGCGATCTGGCTGCGTCCGGCGTGACCGTCAACGCGATTTCGCCAGGTCCGCTCGATTTGCCGATCGTGCATCAAAGCGTGCCGGCGGAACGGTTGCAGCAGGTGATTGCGAATATCCCGGCCGGCCGTCTCGGCGGTCCGGCGTATATTGCCGACGTGGCGGTCATGCTCGCCGCCGAAAATGCTTTTTTCGCGACCGGCGCCTGCTGGGATATCAACGGCGGCTTGTTCATGCGCTGATAAGCAGCGCGAGGAAACGGTATGTGGCCTTCTTCTCGGCTTCTTGCGCCGACCGGACGCGCCGCTTCGGCCGTCGGGATCGACGATTTGCGTCGGCAGATGCACCGGCGCCTGCCGGCTTTCGTCACCGAATACATCGAAGGGGGCGCCGATGCGGAAACGGCGCTGCGGCGCAATGTCGAGGCATTTGCGACGGCGACCTTGCTGCCTCGGATGCTGGTGGACGTGTCGGCGCCGGATCCCGGCACCGCTTTGTGGGATACCCCGTTGCCGTTCCCCTTGGTCATCGCGCCAACCGGCTTGAACGGTTACGTCTGCTTCGAGGGCGATCGGCAACTGGCGCGTGCCGCCTCGTCCGCTGGGGTGCCGTTCACACAAAGCATGGTGTCGATGTCCTTGCTCGAGGACGTGGCGACGGATCTGCGCACGCCGCACTGGATGCAACTGTATGTCCTGCGCGATCGTGCGTTCACGGAGGACCTGCTTGCGCGTGCGCTGAAAGCCGAATGCGCGGCACTCGTCGTCACCGTCGACGGTGCCGTGTATGGCAATCGTCCTTGGGAGAAGCGACATTACCGTCGCCCGGCGGAATTGGACTGGCGCAGCAAATGGGACATCCTGGGTCACCCGCGATGGCTGGCCGATATCTACCGTAATGGCAAGGGCCCGCGCTTCGTCAACGTCGAACACTATCTCGGCCGCACGCTCAGTGCGCCGAAGATGGCGGGCTGGCTGCGCGAGCAAATGGACGCCACGCTGAGTTGGGACGATCTGCGCTGGTTGCGTGCGCGTTGGCCTCGCAAATTGATCGTAAAAGGCGTGTTGGCGATCGAGGACGTGCAACGGGCCATCGACTGTGGCGCCGACGGCATCGTCTTGTCGAATCATGGCGGCCGGCAGCTGGATCTGGCGCCGGCACCGCTGGATCAGGTGCCCGCGGCGGCGGCACGCTGCAACGGTCGGGTCGTGCTGTTGGTGGATGGCGGCATCCGCCGCGGCAGCGATATCGCGCAAGCGGTGGCGCGCGGCGCCGACGCCGTCATGACCGGACGCGCGACCTTGTATGGCCTGGGGGCCGGTGGCGAGGCGGGTGCTTCCCGTGCGCTCGCGATCTTGCGCGAGGAGTTCGTCAGAACGATGGCCTTGCTGGGTTGTCGCAGCGTTGCCGAGATGAGCGCCGCGAGATAGGCGCATGAATGGCGCTTGTTTGACGGCGCGTGGGTGGAAAAGTATCGTAGGGGAACGTGGCCGATTCGCTGACATTCGGCAAGGCGCGAAAGGGAAAAGAGGATATATGAGTGATTCGGAGGCCTTACGGCTGCAATTTCGAGACGCCATGGCGTCACTGCCAGCCGGCGTCAACGTGATTACCAGCGATGGCGAGGCGGGTCTGTGCGGCATCACCGCGAGCGCGGTGTGTTCGGTGACGGATACGCCGCCGACGATCTTGATGTGCGTCAACCAGCAGGCGCGTGCGCACGATGTGCTGACGCGCAACGGGCGCCTCGCCATCAATATGCTGTCGAGTGCGTGTCAGCCGACGGCCATGATATTTGCCGGCGCCGAGGGGGGCACGATCGAGGAACGCTTCGCGAAGGCGGCATGGGAGCCGGGGGTGACAGGGGTGCCGGTGCTGTCCAATGCCTTGGCATCGCTCGAAGGCGTGGTCGACGACTGCAAGCGCGTCGGGACGCACTCGGTCTTTTTTGTGCGCGTGGAACAGATCACGTTGCGGCCCGATCGTGGTGGCCTGGTCTATTTCGCTCGCGCGTTTCATCCCTTGGCCAGCGTCGCGGCTGCCGTACGCGCGTAAAGCGAACAAGCCGTTCCGGTGGAACGGCTTGTTTTTTTACTACGCCTTCAATGCGGTCTCGAAGACGCGCGCCACCGCGCAGACCATTTCGTCCGCGCCATGTCGGCCGATGATCTGCAATCCGCCTTTGATCGTCAGGCCTGGCAGCGGCACCGGTAGACTGAGGGCCGGATGGCCGCTGAGATTGAAGGGACGAATCAGCGCCGAAACATTGATGACGGAGACGCCTGCCAACGCTTGTTCGATCGTGATCGGCAATTCCGGCATTGTCGGCATCACCAATACGTCGGCCTGCTCGAGAATGGCATCCACCGCTTGCGTAAAGCGGCTACGGACCGCTTCGGCCCGTGCGATCGCTTCTTCCGTCGTGCGCTTGGCGTTCGCGAGCCGTGCTTCCAGATCCGGCTGCAACACGCCGCGATCGGTCAGGTGTCCGAATGCCTGCGCGGTTTCGGCATTGATGATCGTCAGCCCCGCGTCGAAGGCGGCCTGCATATCGGGCAATTCGACGACGGTACTGTCCAGTCCGCTCGCGGCGATTGCCGCGGCCACCCCTGCCGCGATGACGGGGTCGCACGTCGGCTGCAGGACCGCCAACCGATAACGTCCGTCCGCGCGGGTGACGCTGTCCAGATCGAAGTCGTCGACCAGCGCCTGCATGACGCGATCGAGGACATCCATATCGCGTGCGAACGGGCCGACGCAATCGAGCGTCGTATAGTCCGGCGCCACGCCGACGCGGCTGACGCGGCCAAATGTCGGCTTCAGGCCGATGACGCCGCAACAGGCGGCGGGTCCCCGCACGGAGCCGCCGGTATCGGTCCCGAGCGAGGCATCGGCCAGGCCGGCACCCACGGCGGCGGCGCTGCCGCTGGACGACCCGCCGGGTACCCGTGTCGGATCTTGGGGATTGGTCGCCGTGCCGGTATAGGCATTGATGCCCGTCATGCCGAAAGCCAGCTCATGCATATTCGCTTTGCCGGTAATGGTCCAGCCGTTTGCAAGCAGACGTGTCACGACATCGGCGTTACGCGTGGCGGGCGCGATCTCGGCAAGAGCACGACTGCCAGCGACGGTACGCATGCCTTCGATATCGATCGTGTCCTTCAGAACGATGGTCAGGCCGTTCGGCTGGTCCGGCGCGATCGAGAAGGTTGCAAGCAGTTCATTCATAACATCGCTCCACAAAAGCGCGCCGAGGCGCGGGGGCTGTCGCTCGTTACCGCCCGAGCGACTTTGCGGTCTGTCCGGCCAGCCCGAAATCGGTATTCGGGATGTCTTTGATGAAGATGCGGCTCGGCTCGCGCGTCCCGCCCAGCACGGCCTTGCACGCATCGTCGACCTGGGAGATCAGTGCGGCCTTTTGCGCCTCGGTACGCCCGGCGATCAACAAGGCGAAGACGATCGGCGAGGGCGCATCGGCGCGAGAGGCCGGCACGGCGGCGACGGTTTCTCCCGCCGCGCCGTGATCGATTTCGGCATAGTCCTCGATCATGATCCGCACCGATTCCGCGGGGACCGTCAATGCGTCGACGGTCGCGCGCGTCAGTGCCGCGATCAAGGCGGCCTTCTCATCGGGAAGATGGCCGCGGGCAAGATGAATCTGCAATGTCGGCATCAATCGCTCCCGATGACGAAGTCGTCAAGACGCGCCGCCATCAAAGCAGGAAACCGATGGCGTTCAGCGCTTCTTCCGAGTCGACCAGGCGAATTACCTTGTCGATGATCTTCGCCTCCGCCCCCGGCGTGGTGCCCAATGCGATGCGGTGCGTCAGGTCGGCGGCGAACATCGTCGTCGTCCCGCGCTTGCAGGCGGCGACGATCTGCGAGGAGCGCACTTCGATGATGTTGTCGGCATCGGGTTCGCCGGCTTTCGTGAAGCGCGATACCGATCGCACGGTTCGCGCCGCATCGGTTGCCGAGGCGGAAAAGCCGCAGGTCATCCGTTCGACCCGCAGGCCGCGCATCACGTGATCGTCGTAGACATAGTTCAGCGTGCTGGCGAAGTCCGTCGTTTGCTGATCGATCGGTACCGTGTAATGACCGGAGTCGGTCCACAGCGTGAGCCAGGTGCTGTAGTCCTTCCGATCGAGCAGTTCGGCTTCACGCCAGATCAATTCGATGGCAGCGGCAAAAGCGGGGGAGGTAGCAGTCATGGTCGTATCGTTGCTCATTTTTAGGCTTGTCCCTCGCCGGCTTCCATCATCTTGCGCCACATCTTGTACGCTTCGCGCATGCCGGTTTCATCGGTCGAGTGCGCCGTGGTTTCGCCGTTTTCGGCGGTCGATTCGCGATTCAAACCGCGATTGACGAGGATTGGCACATCCGGGCCCGCGTGCGAGCCGCGTTGCACGCGCTCCCACGCCTCCGCATCGTCCGGACTGCCGAAGCCGAACGGACCTTGGAAGTGCTCGTGAATCCGCAGCCGTTCCTGATTCGCTTCGTCGGGGCCGCCTTGCATGCCGAGCGCGACGTGACGGATCTCCGTTTCCTCGGCCGAGATGGGACGCAGCACCCGGAAAAAGGCCATCGACAACGCCAGATTCGGGAACAGGTTCAGATTGAAGCCGACGCCCAGCAGCGAACGTACGATGCGTCGAACTTGGTCCGGCGCGTGCTTGGCCGACAGTTTCTCGATCAGCGGATTGAAGCGTTCCGGCAGCGGTGCACCGTCGTCCTTGTCCAGATCGACGAGGTTCGGCATCAACACGGCCAGGCTGTGACCATTGCCCAGGCCGCGGCAAAACGCGCCGTCGTCGGTCATGAAGCTGGTGACGATCTTCTCGGTTTCCTCATCGATCGACTTCAACCAGGATTTGTGTACGACCGGGAAGTGGTACAAGTCCGTGGTGTTTTCGAGCTGGATCTTCCAATTGCCCTTGAACTTGAACTTGTGTTCGCCATTGGCCATCACCGGATAGCCGGCGCCCTGCTTCATGAACAGGTCGATCCATTGCTTGGCGCCGCCGAGGAAGTCTTCCAGAGGTTCGATCTCTTGATTGAAGCTTGCAAAGATCAGGCCGCCATAGATGCCGACGCGCAGACTGACCAGCGGCAATTCGCCTTTTTCGATCACGCCTTCATAACCGTCGCCATAGGGCAGTGCGCGCAGGGCGCCGTCCAGGCCATAGGTCCAGCTGTGGTACGGGCAGGTGAAGCCCTTGGCATTGCCCTTGTGTTGCTCGCAGACCGTGGCGGCACGATGGCGGCAGCGGTTTTGCAGTACGCGAACCTGACCGGTTTTGTCGCGCACGACGATCACCGGCTGCCGGCCGATCGTCGTCGTCCTGAAATCCCCGACGTTCGGGATCTCGCTTTCATGCGCGACCCAGATCCACGTCTTGTAGAAAATGTTTTCGATTTCCGCTTCGAACAAGGCGGGGTCGTAGTACATCGACGGCGCGATGCGGTCGGATTCGGCGCGCGCGTGCAGGGCGCCGCGATCCTTCAGCGCCGAGCAGTCGATGATGTGGAGGGACGAATCGCTCATTATGTCAGTCTCGGATTAAAAAAAGCACCGCTGTGGGGGGAGGTCCTACTCGCTGTGCAAAGCTCAAATATCCAGCGTGATCACGGCCGTCGTGGCACGCGAGACACAACAACAGATGGTTTTATTGGCGGCGCGTTCCGCTTTACTGAGGCAGTGGTCGCGGTGATCGGGTGTGCCATCCACGACATCGACGATGCACGTGCCGCAAATGCCTTCGCCGCACGACGTGTCGATCTCGATGCCGATGCCGGCCAGCGCTTCGACGATCGTGCTGTCGGGGCCTACCGTGACGCGCTGACCGCTACCGGCCAATACGACGTCGAATGCGCCGGCGGCAGGGGCGTCGGCGTTGGCCGGCAAGGGCTCCGCGCTAAAGCGTTCCAAGTGCAGGTTGTCGGCCGGATGCGTGCGTTCGCCGACGGCGACGACGCGCTCCATGAAGGGGCCGGGGCCGCATGTGTAGGCATGCGCATTCGGGCCGGCGGCCGCGAAAATCGTGCTCAGTTCGTCATCCAATGTGTCCCGCGTGACGCCCGGATGGAGCACGACATGCGCGGCGAACGGCTCGGTGGCGAGGAGCGCGAGGAAGGCGGCTTCGCTGTGCGAGCGGATGAAGTAATGCAGCGTGAATGTCGTATCGGGCAGCGTCAGCAGATGATGCGCCATGCTGAGCAAGGGTGTGATGCCGATGCCGGCGGCAATCAGCACGTGTTCGCGCGTGCCGGCGCTCAGACGAAACAGATTGCGCGGAATGCTGATATCGATCTGACTGCCGACGCTGATCCGTTCATGAATGGCGCGCGAGCCGCCACGCGATTGCGCTTCGCGTTTCACCGCAAAACAGAGTTCCTGCTGGTTTGCCGGCTGCCCGCACAGCGAGTATTGCCGTATCGGCGCGTCCGGGAGCACAACATCGATATGCGCGCCCGGCTCATAGGCGTCGAACGCGCTACCGTCTATGCGACTCACATGGAAGACGCGGACGTCGTCGGTTTCGTCGATGACGCGATCGACGCGCACCGCAACGCGGGCGGCCACTTTGGTCGTCGCCGAGGGCAGCGAATCGGTGGAATGCGGGGTGGGGGATGTCATTATCTGCTTCCTTCGCTGTATCGCGAGACTGCTTGAGAACAGAGAGTAGGAAGGTTTGACAAATCGGTCAAATCTATAAAAAATGGATAGGTAAATAAATTTGGCTTATATTTGACCCTATGATCCGCCCCACGATTCGTAATGGCGCGCCGGGACGGGCGCCCGTGACGCGCCGCAGCGCAAGGACCCGATTCCGCCATGAATGCCATTGATCACGTCGATTTGAATTTGCTGCGTGTGTTTCAGGCCATCATCGAAGAAGGGAGCCTGACGCGGGCCGGCCAGCGGCTGGGTTTATCGCAGCCGGCAATCAGCTATTCGCTCGGTCGCCTGCGCACGTTGTTCGACGACCCGCTGTTTATCCGAACGCGCAGCAGCATGCAGCCCACGCCGACGGCGCTGGAGGTCTCGGTCATCGTGACGCGGGCGCTGGATACGGTGCGCGAGGCATTTCGCTACGCGGAACGCTTCGATCCGATGACGAGCAACCGGACGTTTCGCCTGTCGCTGTCCGATGCCGGTGAACTCGGCTATCTGCCGCGCCTGTGCGAGGCACTGCAGGAGCGGGCGCCGCACGTTGCCATTCAGGTGGTGCCGACACCGATCGCCTTGATTGGCGAGCGGCTGCGCAGCAGTCGGCTGGATTGCGCGATCGGCCATCTGCCAGAATTGCTGATGCAGACGGAAAGCACGGTGCTGTTCGAGGAAGACTATGTCTGCATGTGCCGCGCGAAGCGCCCCGGTGGCAGCGCGTCAGCAAAAACGGGAAAAGGCGCGAGTGCCCTTGCGTCAGCCGCCGCTGAGGGCGAATCCGCGGCGACGAGCAGTATCGGCACCATTCCCTTGGCCGACTATCTGCGTGCCACGCATGTCCGCGTGAACTCGCTGGAACATAGTCACGTCGGCATCGACGATGCGCTACGGACACGGCGCGTGACGCGCAATGTCGCGCTCGATCTGTCGCATTTTGCCTCCTTGCCCTCGGTTCTCGCGGTCACCGATCATCTCGCGACGATTCCGCGACGCCTGGCGCAGATTTTCCAGCGCACCGGCGCATTCGATATATTCGATCTGCCCGTACCCTTGCCGGCCGTGCAGGTCACGCTGCATTGGCATGCCCACTTTGCCTCCGACGATGGCAATACCTGGCTGCGCGAACTGATCACCGAGGTCGTCGGGCCGGCGATCGTCTGAGGCGGGCGGGCCGCGCGGCGGGGCCCTAACGGCGATTCATTTAGGTCGTTTATACACTGTCCGATATTTGATCGATTTGTCGCCGGCCGCGGATCGTCCTACGCTGCGGTTAAAGCGCGTACCATTGCGTCTTTGTAAACTGAATTCAGAATCTAATTATAGGAGTCGTCCCCATGCAACGCGACCAAGACAGCGCTATGACGCCGCCGATCGACTGTAGCCCGGCGGAATGGGAGGCGCGGCTCCGGCTTGCCGCCACGTATCGGGTCTTCTTCATGATCGGCTGGCACGAGCTGATCTTCAATCACATCACGCTGCGGGTGCCCGGCGAACGTGACCAGTTGTTGATCAATCCCTTCGGTCTGGCCTACGACGAAATCACCGCATCGAATTTGGTCAAGATCGATCTGAAGGGCAATATCCTGAGCGACAGCGCCTATCCGGTGAATCCGGCGGGTCTGACGATTCACAGCGCGGTGCATGAATCGGTGCCCGACGCGCATTGCGTCATGCATATCCACACGACGGAAAGCGTGGCGGTGGCCTGCATGGAAGAGGGGCTGGTCGACCACAATATCTACTCGTCGCAACTGCACGACAAGATTGCGTATCACACGTTCGAAGGCACGACGGTGCACGACGGTGAGAAAACGCGGATGGTCGAATCGTTGAGCAACAAGAATCTGATGATTCTGCGCAACCATGGGTTGCTGTCGCACGGCGCGACGCTGGGCCATGCTTTCGTGTTGATCTGGACGCTGAACCGGGCGTGTGAGATTCAAGTGGCGACGCATTCGATGCGCGGCAATATCGTGCCGGTCGCGCGCGAGATCAGCGCGCAATCGACGAAGGACGCGTTGCAATACGATCCGCGCTTCCGCGGCGGCGATCAGGTGCTCGATGCCTTGATCCGTCGTCTGGATCGCACCGATACCAGCTATCGCCAGTAAATGACATGTCCTGCAGGATGCCATACACCGGCTCCTGCATCGCACGCGTCAGGTCGGATCACGCGGCGAGCGGCGGCGTCAGCAGTGTCCTGATCTGGTCGTAGAGCCAGGTAATGCCGGTATCCCGGGTGAATCGCTCATGTCGGTACAACTGGACATCGATGCTGGGCAGTATGAAGGGCAAGGTCAGTAGCCGGAAATCGCCGTTGTGGTTGAAACGCTGCGCGACGCTACGCGGAAAGATGACCGCCAGATTCGTATTGCGGATCACTTCGGGGGCGACGGTGAAGTGCGGCAGTCGCACGACGAAGTTACGGTCCAGTCCGTGTTCCGTCAGCATGCGCTCGGCCAGATAGTGGCCGGTCGTATTGCTGCTGGCATACAGAAAGTGCAGCCGATTCAACACATCGACGCCGGGATCCTCCGCTTGTACCGGATGGTCGCGGCGCACCAGACAGACGAATTCGTCGGCAAACAACACATCTCGCAGACATTCCTCGTGCAAGCCGGGCAGATAGCCCAGCGCAATATCGATTTCGCCCCCGCGCATCGCCATCGCGAGCGATTCGACCGATAACTGCGTCACATCCAGCCGCACGCCGGGCGCTTCTTTTTCCAGCACGGCCAGCAGCGCCGGCAGCAGGTAGTAGGCAGACATATCCGACATCGACAGCCGGAACACGCGCTGCACGCGTTGCGGGTCGAAGTCGCCGTGTTCCTGCAATGCACGATCGATCAAAGAAAACGCCGCTTCCACCGGGTCGTGGAGCCGCTTGGCCGCCGCGGTGGGAACCATCGCATGGGCGGAGCCGGAGGGCGCGCGCACGAACAGCGGGTCGTCGAACAAGGTGCGTAGTCGGCGCAGCGCGTGACTGACCGCCGATTGCGTCAGACCGAGCCGTTCGCCGGCAAGCGTCAGGTTGCCGGTATCCCAAATCGTCAGAAATACCCGCAGCAGATTCAGGTCGGGTATCTCGTGGAAAGAGGGATGATTCAGCTTCATGGTTTTCATTATTGGTGTGAATTTGACGCATGCTCCGCCTGATTCTATCTTTAATCCAATGTAACCGCCACGGTGCCGGAACCCGACTGCGATGCGCGTCCTCCACCGTGTTTTGACCCCCTAGAACGAGTAAATCACGATGAGCGCAAACGAGCGATACCAGGAGAACACGGTGACGGCGCCGGGCGATGGGCAGACGGCAGGCATCGGCGATGCCGCGCATCCCGGCGATGCCATCGCCACGCTTGGCGCACTGCCGCTGGCCGACTTGCTGGAGATGGTGCGTGCACGCCGCGACGCGTTTGACGCGCAAGGGTACGTGCCGCGCGATATGGTGTTGCAGATGAAGCGGGCAGGCATCTATCGCGCGAGCACGCCGAAGCGCTTCGGCGGCGATGCGAAGGCGCCGGCCGATTTCCTGCGCGTGCTGGAGCAGATCGCGATCGTCGACGGTTCGACGGCGTGGGTCGCGGCATTCGGTTCGGCGAACGTCTACCTCGCGGCCCTGCCACTGGAAACGCAGGCGGAGATCTATAAGGGCGGCCCCGATCAGGTGTTTGCGGGCGGACTGTATCCGTTGCAACCGGCGGAACGCGTCGAGGGGGGCTGGCAGGTTAGCGGGCAATGGCATTTCGCCAGCGGCTGCAAGGGCGCGGACTGGCACGGCGTCGGTATCGGCGGGACGGCGGCCACTGGCAGCGGCGCGGCGGCGGGCAAGCCGCTGACGGCGGTGTTTCGTGCCGGTACGCTGGAGATCGTCGACAACTGGGACGTCTTCGGCATGGAAGGCACCGGCAGCCACGATCTGAAGGCGACGGGGCAGGTCGTCACCGATCCTTGGACGTTCACGCGCGGGACGGCGGCGCAGATCGACGAGCCGCTGTATCGCTATCCGGCCGTGGCGTATCAGGCGCAGGTGCATGCCGCGTGTAACGTCGGTATCGCGCGGGCAGCGTTGGATAAGCTGATCGAGATGTCGGGCGTGACGAAGACTACGACCGGCGCACCGCGCCTGGCGGATCGGACCTACTACCGCAGCGCATTGGCCAAGGCCGAGGCGCAATGGCATAGCGCGCGTGCGTTCTTCTACGGCGCGGCGGAAGCGGCATGGACCACGATTCAAGCCGGTGACCCGGTCTCGCCCGAGCAGGCCAATCTGCTGCGTCTGAGCGCGGTTCATGCGGCGCGTACGTGTGCCGATATCGTGCAGGAAGTGCATCGCCTGGGCGGCATCGCCGCGATCTATCGGAAGCATCCGCTGCAGAAGATGGTCCGTGACGCGATGGTGGTTACACAGCACGCCTTCCTGAACGAAGCCGTGTATGAAGGGGCAGGATCGATGTTCGTCGGTTTGACGCCGAGCATGCCTTATCCGTGATGCGTCGAATACCGCGGCCGCCGAAGCGTGGCTGCCGCGGTGAGAGGCGAGCAGGCAGCAGACGTAAGAAAGGCGGCACCGCGAGATTCGCGTGTGCCGCCTTTTTTGTTTGCGTTGAACAGCACGCCGCAGCGCCGATGCGGGCTGCGGCGTCGAACATCACGTCGATCGTGACGCCCGTCCTACGTCTGGGCCATCGACATCAACCGCGTTGCATCTCGGCGACGGCCGCTGCTTCTTCGGCGTTTGCCTTGCGCGGGGGAACGATCGAGGTGGCGATGCCGGCGCAGATCGCGGCGGCGGCGAAGATATAGAAGTTCCACGCGACGGCGATCTGCTCGTGCAGGATGAAGCCGCCGACCAGCGGTCCGGCCATCGCGCCGAAACGGCCGACGCCTGCCGCCCAGCCGGTGGCCGTGCCGCGCGCATGCGGCGCATAGTAATTCGCGATCAGGCCGAGCTGCACCATCGCGACACCGCCGGTGCCTAGACCGGCGAGCGCGATCAGGCAGTACGTGACGACCAGGCTGCTTTTCACCGAGAGGGCGATCAGGCAGATGGCGCCGAACGTATAGGTCAGCAACACCGATTTGCGCGGCCCGAACCGGTCTGCGTAGCGACCGATCAGAATGCCGCCGATTCCGGAGCCGAGCATGAAGGTCGCCAGGAAGGCGAGGCTGGAACCCAGGTTATAGCCCATCTGACGCATGATCTGCGGCAGCCAGGTGCCGATGCCGTAGAGATTCAGCACGGCAGCGATTTGCGCGATCCAGAACGAAGTCGTCGCAAAGAAATTGCCGGACAGGAAAATCTCGCGAAACAGTCGGGCGATCGAGGGCTTGCTGGTCTCGGCATGATTCGATTCGACCAACGTCGCAAGCGACAGTCCATGGCGCGTGGCGATCTGACGCGCTTCGGCCACGCGGCCGCGCGAGACCAGATACAACGGCGACTCGGGCAGAAGGCGCATCAGCACCGGCACATAGAGCAGCGGCAAACCGCCCACGGCGATCACCATGCGCCAGGTGTAATGCTCCATGAAGAACAGCGCGACAAGCGCCGACGCCAGCGCACCGACGAAATACCCCGAGTACATCAAGGCAAAATTGAAGTTCTTGCGCTCGGGCGCGGAGAACTCGACGGTCAGCGCGGCATTGACCGAGATGACGCCGCCGAGTCCCAGGCCACCGATGCCGCGTGCCAGGGTGAAGAGCAGCGGGCTCGGCGCCAGCGCGGAGACGACCATCGACAGGGAGAAGAGGGCGACGCAGCCGATCAACAGCGGCTTGCGCCCGATGAAGTCGCCAATGACGCTCACCAGATAGCAGCCGACGAGGGTTCCGAACAAGGCGGCACTGCTCATGGCGCCAATCTCGGCGGGGCCCAGATGCCAGGCGCTGTAATGCATCAAGGCCGGGACGATCGCGCCCATGACCGCGGAATCATAGCCTTCCGTCACGATGACGCCGAAACACAGTGCGACGACGAGATTCCATTTGCTTGCGGAACCCGCGGACGCCCCTGGCGTGCTTTTTCTTGCTTGTGCCATCTGTCCAACCTTCGAAATCGTATTGGGCGTCGTTCGACGATAGAGCGCCCACAATACAGGGTCAAATGGCGAACAAAAATACCGTCGATGAAATGCGTTCATGGCGCAACGCACCACACCGTCTGTTCGGCTGCCAGGCTTCCGTTCAGCTTTCAAACCGCCGATATCTGATATTCGGTCAGAGCACTAGCTTCTCCGCCGCAGCGCGATTTCCGCGACATATGCTCGGTTCCGTCGAAGTCAAGCCGATGCCCGACCGGTCGTCGGGGCGCGAGCAGGTCGCGATTCTCGCCGGTATTCATCAATCTTTCTAAGCGTGTTGGTGGCAATGAAAAAAGGGACGATTCTTTCGCTCGAGCAGGCCACGTCGCTGCCTTATGCAACGCAGCGTTTCGTGCAATTGGGATGGCGCGTGATCCGTGTCGAGGCCACCGGCGTGCCTGGTCGTGCCGGCGACCCGAATCGCTACATCGGTCATGATATCGGCGCCGGCGCGGATCGTCGCGCGGGCTTCATCGCGCCGAATGTCGGCAAGGAAGCCATTGCATTGAACTTGAAGGACGCGGCCGGTCAGCAGGCGCTGCAGCGCTTGATTACCGCGTTGGACGTCGATGTGTTTTGTTGCAATGTGCTGCCGAAGCATCATGCCGCGTTGGGCGTCGATTACGCGACATTGTCCGCGGTGAAGCCGTCGCTGATCTGGGCCAGTATCTCCGCGATGGGGACCGCGTTTCCGTCGGTGGCCGGCTATGACCCGATTATTCAGGCGACATCGGGGCTGATGTCGCTGAATGGGGATCCGACGCGCGAGCCGACGTTGATCGGCGTGCCGTTGACGGACCTGAAGGCGGGCGACGAATTGTATGCGGCGGTGCTGTTGGGCCTGCTCGAACGCACCGAGAGCGGGGCGGGCAAGCGCATCGACATCTCGATGGTTCAGGCGGCGATGTCGCTGTTGCCGACGGTGCTCCCGCTCGTCGATCTCGGCGGCGCGGCAAATGTTCTGACGCGGTCCGGCAATGCGCATCGTCAATTCGTCCCGACCAATGTCTATCGCACGCGCGACGGGCATCTGTATCTGGCGATCGGCAGCAACGCGCAATGGGAAAAGCTGTTGTCGATTCCCGGATTCGAGACCTTGCAGGGTCCGATGTTCGCGACGCTCGATGCGCGAACGGAAAACCGCCTGGCTTTGTATGCGCGCATCGATGCCATCGTCGAGCAATTTACCTTGGACGCGTTGATCGGTCATCTGGAGCGTCTGAGCCTGCCCCATAGCCGCATCAATACGGTCGAGCAGGCGATGGCGCATCCGGCAGCGGCTTCACGGCTGTGCTGGACCGAAGTGGCGGGGAAGCGGGTACGCCTGCCGCCGATGGCAAGCGGTGGCGCAAGCCCCGCTGTCGGCGCCGATACGGCGCCGGTGGGGTCAGCGCTACCGTCCGCGCGGTCGAACGAAGCAGCCGGTAGCGCTTATCCGAGCGCGCCGCACTTCGGCGAACATACGCGCGCGCTGCTCGCCGAGAGCGGGCTCGACACGGCGGACATCGGGGCCTTGTTCGCCGACGGGGTGGTGCAATGAGCGATATCGCCCCCGCCACGCCGGAAAGTGCCGGACCGCGCGCCGGCCGCATCGTCGTCGAACGCGATGGCCGAATGGCAAGGATCGTCATCGATGCGCCGCATAAGCGTAACAGCGTCGATGGACCGATGTTGCTGGCGCTCGCCGATGCGGCAAATACCCTTCGGCACGACGACGACATCGCGTTGGTCGTGCTGTGCGGTGCGCGCGGCAAGGCCTTCTGCGCCGGCGCCGATCTCGATGCGTTATGCGTGCCACCGCTCGACGTCACGGTCGGCTATCTGGACCGCGCCCTGACCGATGCCGTATCCGCCTTATCGGCCATCCCGATGCCGTTGGTCGCGCTGGTCGAGGGCGCCTGTATCGGCGGCGGCGTGCAACTCGCCTTATGTGCGGACGCGATTATCGCCCGCGACGATGCGGTGTTCGCGATCCCTGCCGTGCAGGCCGGCATGGCCTATCCGATGACGGCGTTGCGCGCACTCGCGTCGCGCTGCGGCACGGCGGCGACAAAGGACTTCCTACTGTTCGGTCGGCGTTGGGATGCGCAATCGGCGCTGCGGCACGGACTGGCGCAGCGCAGTGGCGACGCGGCGGCCATAGCAGACCATCTTGCGGCGATGCGGACGTTCGTCGAAGCCAGTCCGCGCGCGGCGACGCTCGCCTACAAGGACATCTTGAACGCGTTGGCGGCAGGGACGGACACAACGCCTACGGGCGCGGACAGCACGCCGGATCGGGCAGCGCAATTACATCAGGCCTTTGCGGCGCAACGCGCCTATCTGCCAAGACTCGCGCAATTTGCCGCGACCCGAAAAAAGGAGAAACGCGAATGAAGGCCATCGTCTACGACCACTACGGCGATCCGGATGTGCTGCATCTGACGGACTGGCCGGCGCCGCAGGCAGGCGTCGGATGCGCGATGACGCGCTACGTTGCTGCGTGGCATAAGGCGTCCGGCATCCGTCATCCGGACCGGAAGGCGGTCGGATCATTTTGGTTCGGCTAGGATGCCAGGCTAGGGGTGGTTGCGACGGTGAATGGACTGGGCGGCGGAAATGGAATTGCAACAACTGCGCCAATTTGTCGAGGTGGCCCGACTGGGCAGCGTCAGCAAGGCGGCGACGCAATTGGGATTGAGTCAGTCCTATCTGAGTCAACGGATCGGCGCGCTCGAAGGGGAGCTGAAACGCCATCTGTTTCTGCGCCATGGCCGGGGCGTCACGCTGACCGATGCAGGACAACGCTGGTATGACGCGGCTGTCGATATCCTGCAACGGCTCGACGCGGCATCCGAGGCGCTCGTCGACGATGACCGATATGTGACCGGGCGCATCGTCGTCGGCTTGCCGCCATCGATGATCTTGCGCTTGAGTGTGCAGGTGATTCGCGCATTTACGGCGCGCTTCCCGAATGCCAAGTTGCGGCTGATCGAGGAGATGTCCGGATCGCTGCAAACGGCATTGCTGGAAAATCGCGTCGACGTGGCTTTCCTGTTCAACCCGGTGCTCGACGGCACGCTCGAGACGACGATGTTGTCACGCGAGCCGATCTGCCTCATCACCCGCCGTGAAACCGTGGACGATCTCCGTCCGCAGGGATCGCCATCGGAACGGGACACGCCGAATATCCCGCTGTCCGCGTTGGCCGATATTCCGCTGATCCTGCCGGCGCATCCGCATCCGTTACGCACGATGATCGAAAACGCCGCGGCTAGTCGTGGCGTCGCACTGAATATTCCGTACGAAGTCGAAGGCGTGGATACGATCGTGCACCTGGTGCAGGAGGGCATCGCCTCGACGATCTCGACGGCGCACATCATGCGTCCGTCCACCCATGCGCTCGCCGAAGGACAGACGGCGGACGGCCACGCGGCGGCGCCCGTCGATGCCGAGGAACTGATCGCCTGCCGCATCGTCGATCCGGACTTGAGCAGCACCTTGTTTCTCGCCGTCTCGGCGAAACGCGCGTCGACGGTATTGCTCGAACGGACGGTGCAACTGATGAAGGAGATCGCCGGCGTTGCCGGCTGATACGCCCGTTCGTTCGTTTAGTGTGCGGCGCTGTAGAGACGGCCGACACTGTGCATCGGGAAGTGATAATTCGCGCCGCGATAGGGCGGGAAGGCCTTGAAGTCCGCGCGCATCTCGTGCCGTACCGGCGAGGTCAGGGCGGCATCGAGCCCCGCCGGGGAATCGAACACGACCTTATTGCGTTGCATGACGTCGACGAAGGGCACCGCGAGGGTATTGCTGCAATCCATCCGCGAGTAGATTTCGATTTCGCGGATCCCGGGAAAGCGCGCCATGATCGGCGGATGACTATCGATGTAATGACGCAGCCAGGCATTCAGATCGTCCGCCGGCCCTTCATAGCTGACCATATAGGTGCATTGCGCCGGTGCGCCGTCCGCGTTGCTCGCAGGCGTCGGTTCAGGCACGCCATAGCACCGGACCGCCATCGTCTGTTGCACCCACGCAAACTTTTGCGCGCCGAGCGTATCGACATGCGCGAGGATCGTCGCGATCGGACCGTCGGCGCGGCATGCGGACTCCAATTGATCGATGCTATCGAAATAGCACTGCAGCGTACACACCGGAGGCGTTTCCTTGTCCAGATAGGGATCGTTCGCACCGCCATCTACCGGCGTATGGACGACTGCCTTCAGCAAGCCGGGCACGCCACCGGGTAGCGCTGCGATCATCCGATGTAACGCAGTTGCGTCGATCGTCACCGAGCCGCCACCGGCGCTAGCGGTGGGCCGCGCTTCCAAGAACAAACAGCATTCCATCGCATTCTCCGTGAACGATGTAGTTGAGACGCTGATCGTAAACGGAATTCAGAATGTTATCTATCGTCCAATAAGGGCGTTGTGCTTCGACGTAGCGTCGCGGACGGTTTCGGTTTTTCCTGCGCCTGTTCCGATCCCCATCCGCACGGCGAAATAAGGGTAATTACCGTGTATTTGACGGAATGCCACACGGTCTTCCAGCGTTGCGCGGACTGCGGGTTTGTTTTTCGGGAAATGCTTGACGCTAGAAATTGTCTTGCATATTCTGAATTCAGAATATCGCGTTTCAGTAGGCAACGCGGGGGGACGCGATCGCTTCATGCGCTCCGGCTACCTCGTGTGCAGTCAGGTCAATACAGGAAGTCGTCGATGCACAGTCATGTGGTGCGACCGCCGGTGTCGCTGCAGCAGTTATTCGGTCGTACGCCTGTCGGCGTGGCGGAGCGGGAAGTCGATACTCAGGGTAGCGTGGGCGACATCGACGCGCCGGTGATGCCGCCGATCTCGTGCGCGTGGTTCATGCTCGGCAGCGCGGCGATGGTCGAGATCGGCTTGACGGCCAATCCCGATTGCATCGTCCTCGACCGCCAGCACGGTCTGTGGGAACGCGTGGCATTGGAAGCGGCGGTCGGCATCGCACGTCATCACGTTCCGGTGGTCGTGCGTGTCGCCGATCATACGCCAGGGGCGATCGCCGAAGCATTGGATGCGGGCGCCTGCTCGGCGATGGTGCCGATGGTCGAGACGGCCGAGCAGGCCGAAGCGGCCGTCAGCGCATCGCGTTATCCCCCGGTGGGCACGCGCTCGGCCGGCGGTGTACGGCCCTTGTTGGGCGGCACGCGGGTCATGCGCGAGGACGGCGCCTGGTCGTCCGTCGGCGCGATGATCGAGACCCGACGCGGTGTCGAAAACGTTGAGGCGATCGCCGCCGTGCCCGGTCTGGCCTATCTCTTTATCGGTACCGGCGATCTGGCGATGTCGCATGGCGACTATCGCGATCTGGAGCAGGGCGATCGTCCCGAATTGAAAGCGCGTGTCGACGCCGATTGCCTGCGCGTGCTGCGCGCCGCGCATGCCAACGGCAAGCCTTGCGGCATCTTCACGACACGCCTCGACGACGCGGTCGCACAATGGCGCAACGGTTTCGATTGGGTGGTGGCCTGCAGCGACATCGACGCCGCGCGCAAGAGCATCGTGCACGCCTGTACGTCGATGGACGAGGCGCGCAAGGCCGCAGACGTCAGCGGAGACGGCGAATGAGTGATATCGGATTTCGGGCCTCGGCCGACGGCGAGGTTGCCGCACGGGCGTCGGGCGACATCGCCGGGACGCCCGCATTCGCCGCGATCCTGATCGATACGTTCGGCGCGGATAACGTCAGTGCCGGAGCGGCGCTCGGCACCCGTCGTTTTCGCGATTGGAGCGATACACGCGGCGTCGAACCGCTTGCCTTGCTGCGGCCGCGCGACGTCGACACGGTATCGCGCATGCTGGCGTTCTGTCATGCACATGGACAAACGGTCGTCACGCAAGGCGGCCTGAGCGGTTTGGCGGGTGGCGCGAACCTGCTGGGCGGCGAAGTCGCATTGAGCCTCGAACGGATGCAGGCGATCGAAGAGATCGATGCAGTGTCCGGCACGATCCGCGTGCAGGCCGGCGCGATTCTGCAGCGCGTCCAGGAAGCCGCCGAAGCAGCGAATCTGATGATGCCGCTCGATCTGGGCGCGCGCGGAAGCTGCACCATCGGCGGCAATCTGGCGACGAATGCCGGTGGCAATCGCGTGATCAAGTACGGCATGGCGCGGGAGAGCGTGCTGGGCATCGAGGCGGTGCTGGCGGACGGCACGATCGTCTCGGACCTGCACAAGATGATCAAGAACAACAGCGGCTATGACCTGAAGCAATTGCTCGTCGGTAGCGAGGGCACGCTGGCCGTCATCACGCGCGCCGTGCTGCGGCTCGCCCCGCGTCCGCGTGCCGTTTCCACCGCCTGGTGCGGCCTCTCGTCCTTCGCGGGCGTGACGACCTTGCTCACGCAGGCACGGGAACGGCTGGGTGGCGGCGTTTCCGCGTTCGAAGTGATGTGGCCGAGCTATTACGACTTCGTCACGCGCCACGTCGCCGGTATCAAGGCGCCACTCGCCGGACCGCACGCTTTCCATGTGTTGCTCGAAAGCGAGGGCAGCGATCCGGCCCGCCATGCCGAGGATGTCGAGGCCTTGCTGGCCTCGCTGATGGAAGACGGCGTGATCGACGATGCGGTGCTGGCAGCGTCCACCTCGGATGCCGCCGCGCTGTGGCAAGTGCGCGATGCCACCGCCGAATTCCCCGTGCTGATGCCCGGGCTGATCGGCTTCGACATCAGCTTCGCGATCGCGGACCTGGAGTCGGTCGCGACCGAATGCGCGGCTGTTCTGGAAGCGCGTTGGCCCGGTATCACCACCTTGTTCTACGGCCATCTCGGCGATGGCAATCTGCACCTGATCGCGCATCATCCGGCACCGCCGCCAGGCTTGGAAGAGGCGGTCGATGCCGCCGTCTACGATGTCACGCGCCGCTGGCGCGGTGCCGTGTCCGCCGAGCATGGCATCGGCGGCAAGAAGCGCGCTTACTTGACGCACACCCGGGATGCCGGCGCGATGGCCGCGATGCGGGCCATCAAGCGGGCACTCGACCCACACAATATTCTGAACCCGGGCAAGGTGTTCGACCTGCCGCCGGATGCCCCGTCCGCGGCGACACGAGGAGCCGTTTCATGTTGACGCTGATGACGTCGGTGCTATCGCGCCGCCTGATGTCGGCCATCCCGACGCTGATCGCGCTCGCCCTGATCGTGTTCGTCGTGTTGCGCCTGATTCCCGCCGATCCGCTCGGCATGATGCTACCGCCGAATGCGACGCAGGCCGACGCGGCGGCGCTGCGCCATCAACTGGGCCTGGATCAGCCGATTCCGAACCAGTTCGGGATTTGGCTCTGGCATGCGATACACGGCGATATGGGCGCGTCGATCTCCTTTCAGCAGCCGGTCGTGACGCTGATCACGTCGACGCTGCCGGCCACGCTCGAATTGTGTCTGACCGCCTTGCTTGTCTCGCTGATCATCAGTATCCCGGGCGGCGTATTGGCCTATTCGGTGACCGGCGGTCGCGGCGAGGCACCGGTCGGTGTCGGCGTGGTCGTGATGCAGTCGGTGCCGTCCTTTCTCTGGGCGCTGTTGTTGATCGCGGTGCTGGGCGTCTATCTGCCGATTCTGCCGTTCTCCGGGCGCCTGGGTGACGGTTTGCCGATGCCGCATCTGACCGGCTTTCTGCTGATCGATTTCATTCTGCAAGGCAAGCCCGGCGCGTGGTGGAGCGCCGTCCAGCATCTGGTGTTGCCATCGTTATCGCTGGCGTTCGGTTTCGCGCCGCTGGTGATTCGCGTACTGCGATCGAGCTTGCTCGACCAGCGCAATGAATCGTATGTCGGCGTGCTGCGGCTGCGCGGCGTGTCGGAGACGCGCATCCTGTGGGGCCATATGTTGAAGAATGCGGCATTGCCGGCGTTGACGATGATCGGCGTGCAGTTCGGCTTCCTCTTCGGCGGCGCCTTGCTGGTGGAAATGATCTTCGGCTTTCCCGGCATCGGCAATCTGATGATCCAGGCGGTACGCGCGAACGATTTGCCGTTGATTCAAGGCATCGCGATGGTTTTCTGCGTACTGATGCTCGTGATCAATGCCATCGTCGATGCGCTGTACCTGATGATGAATCCCCGTTTGCGCAAGCGCACCTGAGCGCGTTCGAGGCGTCGATGAACAGTTCCCCTTTGCTTTCCGATACGACTATGCATGAAGGCTCTCCCGCGACGTCGTCGATGCAATCGACCGCGTCGTCTTCCGGTACGACCCCGTCAGGCGGCACTGAAGGGCATGCCGCGCCGGTCGCGCAGCGTAGGCGCGGCTGGCTGCAGCGTTTTCGCGGATTCAATTTATGGATCGGCGGCGTGATCGTGCTGATCGTCGTGTTCTGCGCGATCTTCGCACCGATGCTCGCGCCGCACGATCCGCTGGATCAGGACTTATTGCATATGCTCACGCCGCCGGCGTGGATGGCCGGCGGCGATGCGGCATTCCCGCTCGGTACCGACAGCCTCGGACGCGACATCCTCTCGCGTCTGCTCTACGGTGCACGCGTGGCATTGACGGTGGCCATCATCGCGGCCTTGGGCTCGGCGCTCGTCGGCAGCACGTTGGCGATCCTCGCCGGTTATTTCGGCGGCAAGGTCGATCGGGTGATCAGCTATCTCGTCGATCTCTGGATGTCTTTTCCGCCGGTCGTGCTGTCCTTGGTATTGATGGTGAGCCTGGGCGTCGGGATTCAGAACGTGATCCTGTCGATCGTCCTGGTGGACTGGACGCGCTTCTGTCGCGTCGTGCGTGCCGAGGTCATGGTCGTTCGGCAGCGCGATTATGTGTTGGCCGCGCAGTTGCTGAACTTCACGCATCTGCGCATCATGCTGCGCGAAATCCTGCCGGCGGCCTTGCCTTTGATCATCACCCTGGTGTCCTTGGAAATGGGCGTCGCCATCACCGTGGAAGCGCTGCTCAGCTTCATCGGCTTGAGCGTGCCGGCGAATGTCACCGCATGGGGCGTGATGATCGCCGATGCGCGTATCTCGATGCATGAACAGCTGACCGGCCTGATCTTTCCGGTGCTGGCGATCGTGATCACCGTACTCGGATGCAATCTGCTGGGCGATGGACTGCGTGTCGCATTGGATCCGCAGATGCGTGGACGGGGAGATTAACCGATGATGACCGATACGAAGCAGGCACCAGTCCTCGACCTTAACGAAGTCAGTCTGACCGCGCGACTCGGCGCGGAACCGGTGGCGGCGCTGCGCAAGCTCAGCTTGCAAATCGCGCCGGGGCGGGTCCTCGGTATCGTCGGCGAATCCGGGGCGGGGAAGAGCATGCTCGCGCGGCTGATTTCCGGCCTCTTGCCGCCGCGTTTTGACGTCACCGAGGGCACGATGCACTTTGCCGGTCGCGATCTGTTGAAGATGACGCCGAGCCAGCGCCGCGCCTTGTTGGGGCGCGAGATCGCCTTCGTGCCGCAGGAACCGCTGACGGCGCTCGATCCGTTGTTGACGATCGGCGACACCTTCGTCGAGCATCTGGCGCGCGTCGGCGTACCGTCGGCGGAGCGTCGCCAGACCGCACACGATGCGTTGGCGGCGGTGCAGTTGCCGGTGCCCGATCAGATGTTGAAACGCTATCCGCATCAGCTCTCCGGCGGCCAATGCCAGCGCGTGCTGATCGCGATGGCTTTTTCAAGCAACCCGGCGCTGCTGATCGCCGACGAGCCCACAACCGCGCTCGATGTCATCACGCAGACGCGCGTGATGCGTCTGCTGGCGGCACAGCAACGGGAACACGGCACGGCCGTGCTGCTGATTACGCATGATCTGCGTCTGGCCGCGCACGTCTGCGACGAGGTCGCCGTGATGTATGCCGGCGATCTGGTCGAGGTGGGCCCGGCGCGCGACGTGCTAGACAATCCGCGTCACCCCTATACCCGCGCCTTGAAGTATGCGACGCCGGATCTGGTGGGGCCGCGTCGGCGTCTGCCGGTGCTGCCCAAGCAGATGCCGGGCTTGTCGGCGCTCGCGGGCATCACCGGCTGCCGCTTCGCCTCGCGTTGCGCGGTGGGCGACGCGACCTGTAGCGGCACGCGCGTGATGCGCGTCGCGCCGAACGGCCATCGCGTCTCCTGCAGCGAGGCCTGCGAGTTCGCGAGCGACGGTGCATCGACGGCGCAACCGTTGGCGGTGCCCGCGGCGCAGACCGAGGCGATGCCGGTGGCGGAGCTGCGCGAGGCGACGCTGACTTACCGGACGCGCGTGGGGCTGCTCGGGCGTAAGTTCACGCAATTCGACGCGGTCAAACCGCTGTCGCTGAAGATCTATCCCGGCGAGTTCGTCGGCATCGTCGGCGAGAGCGGCAGTGGCAAGACGTCGGTCGCACGCCTGCTGATGGGTATCGAACAACCGACCGACGGGCGCGTGATGATCGGCGGGCAGGACATGACGCATGGCAGCGCGACGACCGTGCGGAAAGCGCGCGAGCAGGTGCAGATCATTTTCCAGGACCCGCAGTCGGCGCTGAATCCGCGCCGGCGTGTCGACCAGTTGCTGACCCAGGCACTGGAGGCAGCAGGCTTGCCGAAGCAGGAGGCCGCCGACCGTACGGCGCGGGCGATGCAGGTGCATCAGGACGTCGGGCTGCCGGGCGACACCTTGTATCGCTTCCCGTCGCAGTTGTCCGGGGGGCAGAAGCAGCGCGTCAATATCGGCCGGGCGCTCTGCGCGACGCCGCAGTTGATCGTCGCCGATGAGATCGTCTCCGGGCTCGATGTATCAGTACAGGCGCAGATTCTGAATCTCTTGCTGGCGCTGGGCCGCGAACGCGGTATCGCGCTGCTGTTGATCTCGCACGATCTGGCGGTCGTACGCTATCTCTGCAGTCGCGTGCTGGTGATGCGCCGCGGCGAAGTGGTGGAGCAGGGGCTGACCGAGACCGTCTTCGCGGCACCCCAGCATCCGTATACAAAAGCGCTGATCGCGGCGGTGCCGAGCGACAGCCCCGACGCGCACTGGCCGCCCGAGGAAGAGGGGGATGGTCTCGGCGTCGGCACGCAAAATGGAGTCGTGCCCGAGGCGGCGTGAAGGCATGATGTAAAACCCGTGTCCGATGACATTGCGGCAGGCACCGGTGAGTACGCCCGCAGACACGGCTATAATTGTCGGTTAGGTTCAGTGAGGAGAGCAACATGGCAGGCGCCGCCACGGCGAACGTCAAGCAACCGAAGCGCTCGGCGCTGCGGCAGACGACGTTAATGGAGTCGGTGTACCAGGAGATCCTGCGGCGTTTGCAACGCGGGCAGATCGGCCCGGACGACCGGGTGCTCGACTACGAGATCGCGAAGGAATTCGATTGCACCCGCATGCCGGTCCGGCAGGCCTTGTTACGGCTGGTCAACGAAGGCTATCTGGTGGGCTCGACGCGGGGCTTCATGACGCCGGTGCTCAGTGCCGACGATGTGCGCGAGATCTTCGAGGTGCGTCGCCTGCTGGAGCCGAGCGCCGCCGCCTCGACCATCTCGGTGCTGAACGATACGCAGCGCGCCGCGCTGGCCACTGCGTATCGGGATGCGCGACGGGCCTACGAGCGAAACGACATGGCGTTGATGACCGAGGCGAATGTGGAATTCCGCGGCATCTGGCTCGAAGGGGTGGCGAATACCCGTTTGAAAAGCACCATTTTGCGTTGGTCGGATCACTCGCGCGAAGTGCGGCGGGTTACCATGCACAAGCCGGGCACGATGGAGATGATCGCCGATGGCTTGCAAGCGATGCTGAAAGCGTTCAACGAGTTGGACGCCGTCAAATTGCAATTGGCCGTGCGCACGTTCATCGACGATGCCGAGCGGCAGTATTTCCTCGTTATCGAGGAGGACAGCGGCACGCGCAAGGCGCTGGCGCCGCTGTCCCGCTGAACGAGGCGCGTGCTGCATTCGGCGATGCGTCCCTCGCTTCGTCGCGCGATCGCATGTCCTCGCCGATGCGACCTCGCCGCAGCGCGCCAGCAGTGCGATTTCAGAAACGATAAACAAAAATTAGAGAATACTGAATTTCTTTAGTTTCCCTTGAAGCTGTTGTTTTCGGCACCCCCGTCAGGCGGTAATCTCTCGCCGTTCCCTTCGGGTTCGCGCCGCCTTCACGGCACGCCTAGTGCGATTCCCTGATATCGTTTTGCTCTTTAAATACAGTACTATTTCCAGTATTTTTGTATCTACTGTCGGTCGTGCGCGACGCCTTTTCTGAGCAGCCCTGAGCGTTTCCCTATCGATTACCCGCGAAAGCATCAACAATATGATGTAACGCTTGACGTTCGAATTTTCGACAAATAATCTGAATTCAGAATGTTCTAAAGACGATGTCTGGCGATGAATGTTCTGGTGCCGCCGATGCCGCTCATGCGGAACGATGCTGCATCTCTCATCAATAAAGACTGTCGCGGGATGCGACGGAAGATAACGGGAACCACAGTGAAGACGCCCCTGATCACCCTGCCTCGCCTGCATGCTTTTGCCCTGGCCGCTGTCACCTTGCTGGGCGCTGGCGCCGCGCATGCGCAAAGCAATGTCACGCTTTACGGGATCATCGACAACGGCTTGACCTATTCGAGTAATGAAGGCGGCCATTCCGCATGGCAGATGCAAAGTGGCATATCGCAGGGCAGCCGTTGGGGCTTGCTGGGGTCCGAGGACCTGGGCGGCGGCACGGCAGCCATCTTTCGTTTGGAAAACGGCTTCAACATCGACACCGGTGCGCTCGGCCAGGGCTCGCGGATGTTCGGACGCGCGGCCTATGTCGGTTTGAGCAATAAGACGTTCGGTACCTTGACGTTGGGGCGTCAGAACGAATTCATGGGCGACTACGTCGGCGCCTATGGTGCGAACGGCAACTGGGGCATTCTGTTGCCGCACGCCGGCGATCTGGACAACACCGGTATCGATTTCCGCGTGAATAACGCCGTACGGTACGTGTCGCCGGTCATCGCCGGCTTCACGTTCGGCGGTTTGTACAGCTTCGGTAATGTGGCCGGCGCGATGGGTACCAACGCCATCGAATCGTTCGGTATCAAGTATGGCAACGGTCCGCTGAGCATCGCGGCGGCATACACGGCAATCGACCATCCGGCGACTGCCGTTAGCGAGGGCGTGTGGACTGCGGCGAATCCGGTCGATGGCAATTACGGTATCGCCGCCAAGCATTACCGTTCGACCGGGATCTCGGCGCAATACGTCTTCGGCAAGGCCAAGGTCGCCGCGGTGTACACGAATACCCGCTTCTCCTCGCTGGATCCGACGCTGGGCGCACGCATCGGCGGTTCGGTCAATTTCAATATCGGCGAACTGGTCGCGTCCTACAACGTGACCCCGGCACTGCAGCTCGGCGCGGCATATAGCTATACGCAGGGCAGCGTGTCGCAAACGGGCGCGACGCCGAAGTACCACATCGCCGGCGCGATTGCCGATTACTTCTTCTCGAAGCGCACCGACGTGTATCTGCAGTCGACATGGATGCACGCCGCGGGCGACGCGACGGTCGCCGCGCTGGCACCGGTCGAGACGGCATCGACCAGTGTCAATCAGGTCATCGTGCGCGTCGGTTTGCGTACGAAGTTCTGATCGATCGGGCTTGACGTCCATGCGAGGCCGATTGCTTCGCGTGGACGCGATCGGCGATTCGGACAGGTTTCATCCGCGTTTTCTTCAACCACGTAGTGCACTGATCGTGTTCGACCAGCGGGAGAATTGATGGACAGCTTTGATATCGACGCACGCCGCCGGCGCCTGCTGCTCGCCACCTTGGCGACCGGATGCATGTTGCCTTTGGATTTCGCGCGCGCCCAACAGCAGGCCGCCGGGGATGTGCTGAACATCGCCTATATTTCCGACGTTCCCGGCTGGGATCCGACCGCGGTCACCGTGCCGCAGGCGCAGTCCATTTTCACCACCGTATTCGATTCGCCGCTGCGCTATTCGCCCAAGCTGGAATTGCAGGCGCGCCAGATCAAAACGTGGAAATGGCAGGACAAGAATGCGCAGCGGCTCGAAGTCGAGCTGCGCGACGATATTTATTTTCATGACGGCTCGAAGCTAACCACCGCCGATCTCAAATACAGCTTGCGCGACCGCCCGGCACAGGACAAGAAGCTGGCGGTTGGCGGGATGTTCAACACCTTGCAGGATGTGGAAATCCTGTCGCCGACGCGTGCGGTGATGGTCTACAACCGTCCCACGCCGACGGCACCGATCTATTTCGCTTTCCTGGCCGGCTATATCATTCCGAAGGCCTATATGGAGAAGGTCGGCCCGGACGCGTTCCAGGCCAAGCCGATCGGGGCGGGCCCGTATCGCGTCGTCGATTACGAACGCGGCTCCCGCATCGTTCTGGAGGCATTCGACAAGTATTGGGGCGGGGCGCCGCCGATCAAGAACGTCACGATCCAGATCACGCCGGACCCCACCGCGCGCGTGGCGGCGATCGAATCCGGACGCGCGAGCGTGGCCGTACAGCTGCCGTTACGCGAAACGCTGCGTCTGGGCAAATTGCCCGGGATCACGTCGAAGATCTATCCGTACAGCGAAATCTATATGCTGCGGATGCCGAATTACGTGAAGCCCTTCGACGATATCAATGTGCGTCAGGCAATGCACTACGCCATCGATACGCAGGCGCTGTCGAAGGCCTTCTACGGCGGCGTCGCGCGTCCGGTGTCGGTGGTCGCGGTGCCGGGCTCGCCGGCAGACGTACCCGGCTTTACCTTCCCCTACGATCCGCAGAAAGCCATCGCCGCATTGGCGAAGTCCGGGTACGGTCCGAACAAGCCGGTGAAAGTGCCGTTCCTGACGACCAACGGTACCTTCCCGAGCGACTACGATGTTGCGCGCGCCATCGCCGGCATGTGGCAAAAGGTCGGCATCGAAGCGGAACTGACGCAAACGACGATGGCCCAGGTGATCGGCCAGATCCAGGCGACGAAGATGCCCGGCGTGCTGCTTTACAGCTGGGCGAACTCGACCGGCGACCCGGAAAACTATACGGGCCGTCTACTTGATCCGCGCCTGCGGTTCTCCGCGTGGAAGGATCCGGCACTTGGACCGCGCGTCGACGCGCTGATGACCGAAACCGATGAAGCCAAACGGATGCAGGGCTATCGGGATCTGAACAAGCAGTCGTCCGAGGAGACGTGGGTCGTGCCGTTATTGCAGGCCGTCACCACGATCGCCTATCGATCGAACATCGATGTGACCGTGTTCGACAGCGGCTATATCCTGCCGGTGGATTACAAGCGCAAGGCGTGACAGCAGAAGAAAAGGCACGGTGCACCGCAAGGTGCCCGTGCCTTTTGTCGTGGTGGTGGCGTGAACCGGGCTTCGTCGGATCGCGCCGCTGCCCTGCCGGCTTTCGGCGTATCGGTGGGCAGGAAAGTCAGTTGGCTCTGGCGGTCAGCCAGCGGGGGGACGGCACGCTCGTGCTGCGGCCTGAGAATGCCGGAGAGCGCGGATGGGGCGCGGCATAGCGCGTTTCGGCATCGACGCGCGTGGCCGTGGGATGACGGGCGAACAGCGATTCGAACCAACGGCCGGCCGCGCAAAGTCGCGCATCGTCGCCATGGCGTGCAATCAATTGCAGGCCATGCAGATGACCGTCGTCGGACGTGAACGGCAGTGTCAGCGCCGGGTGACCGCTGAGGTTGAAGGCCCGGGTCAGTGCATCCAGTTCGCCTTCGGATGGATGGACCGTGGGCAAGGCGATGACGTCGGCATGCGTCAGGGCGCGATCGACCGCGGCACGGAAGTCGCGCGCCTGGCGCAGCGCCTCTGCAAGCCGGTCGGGCGCGGGGGCATCGACATCACACTCCTGCGCGCGGCCGGCGACGGTCGAGATCAACGCCGCCGCATCGGCCGCCGCTGCCAGTCCAGGCAGACGTACCGTGAAGCTCGATGACGGAAACGGCGATGTCAGCGGGCGCGATGCGCCGGCCGCGGCAGCGATAGCGATGGCGTGATCCGCCTGCAGCGCCGGCATCTGGCAAGCGCTGAAAAGGAGTGCATGAACGTTCGACCAGTCCTTGGCGCGGAGATAGCTGCTGTCGGCCGGATCGAGGTTGCCGCTGCAGTCCTCGCTCGCGAGCCAGGCAACGCGAACCGGCTTCGACGGATGCGCCGCGAGGGCCTCGTCGAAATCGTCGTCCAATGCGGCCGCCACATCGATCAAGGTCTGCATGTCAGGGGCGAGTGCGCCGACGCAATACATCGGCAGTGCGACGGTGCTGCCGCTATCGGCCTTGCTCCGCGCGGTGCCGGTATCGACCCGATAACTCGGTTTGAACCCACAAATGCCATGCAAGGCGGCGCCCACGCGCAAGCCGCCGGTGAAATCCGCGGCGAGCGCGGCTCGCACCCAGGCATTGGCGACGGCCGACGCGGCGCCGAAATCGCCGTGACCGACGCGCGTATCGATATACCAGCCGGAGGACAGAACGCGCCGTACCGCCGGCGCGTGCATCGAAACACGTTGACGACGTTGCAGCGGGCGCGGGCGAGGCGACCGCGCCTCGCGACCTGTCTCACAAAGCGCGTCTGTCGCGGGGACCGTCTTCAATCCGGCAATGGCGATCGTGTCTTCGATCGCCAGTGACGGACCGTCGAAATCTCCTAGCGCAAGGGGGCGAATGAAGGCGTTCATGGCGTCCTGGACTCTTCTGTTTTTTGGCGCCGCTGTGGGGACAGCGCCGTGCAGCAGCACGTGAACAGAGTGTCCGATGCGCTATAAAATCCGTCAAATCAATCGCAAAACAGTCGCATCATCAATCACGCTGATACGAACCGGGTTTTACAGGCCGCTAACAGCGTGTAACGCGGCCGCGCGGCGTGCCCGGATGTCAGAATTTGACGCGAAGACCCGCCTCCAGGAAAGCCTGTCGATTCGACGTCGACGGGCTCAGCGCGGCGATATTGGCTTTCGCCGATGTGCCGGTGGATTCGGTCCCGCTCGCGATCTGATAGGAGCCCAGTAGATAAACGTCGGTGCGCTTCGACAGCAAATAGTCATAGGACAAGGAGAGCGTGTGGTAATTCGCGTCGCCGACGCTGCCCACGCCGCTGCCATGCGTCAGACTGTAGACGGCGCCCAGGACGATGTCCGGACGCAACAGGTAGTCGAGGTTGATTTCGCCGGTATTGAACGACGCCGTGCCGCGCAAGCGCAGCGGATTGGCACCGTCGGTGCTGTTGCCGAGCCCCTGGAACTGGACGTTCGAATAATTGACGCCGATGATCAGATTGCCGATCGTATAGTTCAATGCGGCGGCGATGTCTTGATACGTGTGAGCCGACGCATAGCCGCTGAACACCGAATAGGCGGTCATATTGTTCGTCGTCGCGCCGTTCACATTGGTCGGGGTATTCGTGAAGAAGGACTGGTTCGGGTCGCGCACGTTCAAATACGCGGCGCCGAACTCGATCGGGCCGCCCTTGTAGTTCATGCCGACGGACCAGATCTGGTTGCGGGTGAAATCACCGGTCTGGCCGCCCATCCCATAAACCGCGTTACCGCTCAGGCCGTTGTAGGTGGGGGACTGATATTTGATGGCATTGTTGACGCGCTTCACATTATTGAAGTTGTCGAGATCGCCCATGTGCGCGGTATTGCCGCCGCCGGTCTTCATCGAGGTGATCATGGCGCCGACGCTATCGACGACCGAATCGTATTGCCGCCCCAGGGTCACCGTACCATATTGCGCCGACGACAGGCCGACATAGGCGGTGCGACCGAATTCCAAGCCGCTTTGGCCGGCCGCGCCGGTGCCGAGGTTCAAGCCGTTCTCCAGGCGGAAAACCGCTGTCAGTCCGCCCCCAAGATCCTCGGTGCCGCGAAAACCCCAGCGGCTGCCCTGTTTGACGCCACTGGTGCCGCCGATCAGCCGGCCGCCGGCATTGTTATTCGTGTACTGGATGCCGTAATCGAGGATGCCGTAGATCTGCACATTGCTTTGCGCGTGCGCGGCGCCGCCGACGATGCCCAGTCCGAGACCGAGCGCCACGGTGAGGGCGCGCATTTTTAAGGGCGTTGCACGACGCGCGCGTGTCGACGCATGTGCTGCGGTGGCGTCACGGGAGCCGGGGGGCAGGGCGTGATAGCGGGAAGCGGAAGGCGAAGGCATCGACAGTCTCTCGGTAAGAGTAAATAAGGACAACGAAGTAGAAGTTATGAGGAACGACGGGTGATCCGGCACGCCGCGCGGGCAACGTGCCCGTTGCGGCGGCGCTTCAACGCATCAGCGTTGCAATGCGGAAAAGAAGGTGTGCAGACGGTCCATCGCGGTGCGCAGCACGGCTTCGGTGTTGGCGGTAAAGCAAATCCGCAGGAAGCCTTCTCCGGCGCGGCCATAGAAGCTGCCGGACTCCACGACGACGCGCGCTTCGCGCAGGATGCGGTCGGCGAGCGTTTGCGAGTCGAGCCCCGTGGCACGGATATCGGGAAACGCATACAGCGTGCCGTGCGGTATCGTGCAGCGCACGCCCGGCATGGCGTTCAACGCGGCCACGACGAGGTCGCGTTTGAGGCGGTCCGCCGCGACCATATCGTCGACCATTGCGCGGGGACCGGTGATCGCCGTCAGTGCACCATATTGGATGAAGGTGTTGACATGCGTCACGTCGCTGGCGCTGATCTTCATCAAGGCGGCGATCGCCTCCTTCGGCGCGCAGAGATAGCCGATACGCCAGCCATCCATCGCATAACCCTTGGTGAAGGCGAACATCGAGATCGTGCGAGACGCCATCCCCGGCAGCGCGCCGATGCTGATGTGCGCCGCCTCGCCATAGACGTTGTCCTCGTAGACCTCGTCGGCGAGGATGACCAGGTCGTGTCGAATCGCAAGGTCGGCCAGCGACTGCAGTTCATTCCGGGTGTGCACGCGCCCGGTTGGATTCGATGGATTTACAAGGACGATCATCCGCGTGCGCGGCGTGATAGCCGCTTCGATCGCCGCGATATCGAAGGCGAAATCGTTGTCCTGATCCAGGTCGACGATGACCGGCACGCCGCCGGCCATTTCGATCTTGCCGATATGCTGCGGATAATAGGGCGCCAGCAAGATGACTTCGTCGCCCGCGTCGAGCAAGGCAAAGAACGCCGCGAACGACGCGTGCGTCAAACCGTTGGTCACCAGGACCGCATCGGCATCGACGTCCAGGCCGTTGCGTGTGCGCAGCTTATGCGCCAATGCTTCTCGCAGCGCCGGTACACCTTGTAGATCCGTGTAGTGGACTTCGCCGCGCAGCAAGGCGTCGATGGTCGCCTGTTTGATCGGCTGCGGCGTATCGGCAATGGGTTTGCCTAATTCGAGATGAATGACATCGGCGGTGTCGCCCCCGAGCTGTTTGGCCTTGTCATACATGCCGTAGTTCTTTTTCGACGTTTGTGTGATACGTGATGCGAATTTCATGAGCGTAGGATTCCTTTCGTGACCCAGGTGACTGCGATGGCTGCGATGGCTGCGGAGGGAGCGGCGCGCATCGGCGGACCGCGCAGCACGCAGGCGATGCCGATCTTTCTGGGACTATTGGAATGGTGGCCGGCGCGCATCGTCGTCAGGCCGTGCCTTTGACAACGGTGTGCAGGGCGCTGGCGAGCCGGTCGATCCCGGCTGCGCTCGTCCGCGCGCCGGGCGACAGGCGCAGCGTGCTGCCGCGTGCATCGGCCGCGACGCGATGCTGCGTCAGCGTCTGCACGGCGGCCTGCGCGCGTGTCGGCGACGCGAGGTCCAACATGATGCTGCCGCCGCGGCGGGCAGGATCGCGCGGCGTCAGGACTGGCAGGCCGCAGGTATCGGCGATATCGATGACCGTGTCGCCGAGCGTCAGATTGTGCGCTCGCAGTACGTCGACCGTTTGCGAAAGCACCCAATCGAAGCCCGGGCGCGAAGCGATATACGGCAGGATCGACGGCGTGCCGGTGTCGAAACGGCGCGCGTCCGACGCAAAGCGGAACTGCGACAGATCCCAGTTGAAAGGGTCGGGCTGGCTGAACCACCCGCGCAGTGCCGGTACGCGACCGTCGGCGAACAACCGGGGACCCGCATAAGCGAAGGCCGCACCGGGCACGCCGCACAGCCATTTCAGCGTCGAGCCACAGACGATGTCGACAGGGTAGCGGTCCAGCGTGAAGGGCAGAATGCCGGCGCCTTGCGTGATATCGACGGCGACCATCGTGTCATGCTGCTTGGCATGGGCGCATAGCCGCTTCAGATCGGCGCGCTTGGACGTCAGCGAGGAGACCCAGGTGACGATGGCCAGCGCGACATCCGCATCCCAGGCGGCGATGAAGTCGTCGTCATGGACGAAGCCCTTGCCGCCATCGCCCCGGTCCGCGATCGGCACGGTACGCAGCGTGAAGCCATGGCGCTCGGAAAGTCCCTGTAGCAGGAAATGCAGACTCGGAAAGCAATCGGCGGCGATCAGAACGACGCGGCCGCGTAATGCGGATCCGGCCGACGATCCCGTCGTTTCATCGGCGAGGGTATCGATGCAGCGCGCGAATGCCTCGGTCACGTTCGGTGCCGGGAAGAGGCTGGCCTCAGGCGCATGGATCAAGCTCGCCCAGTTTGCAAGCAGCGCCCTGCGTGCTTGCAAGGCAAAGGTCCAGCCGTCGTCCTGCGGCCCGCACCAGGCGTGCGTGAACGCAGCCATCGCCGCGTCGAGCGCCGCTTGCTGGCCGGGAAAGCGGCCGGCGGAATGATACAGACACCAGCCGCTATCGCTGTCTTCTTCTGCGCTGGTGTGGGCGACGTTTCGCTCGTTCATGATCGTGTCGGGTCGTTGCCGCAGCGTCAGATCTGCGGGGGCAAACGTTTGTAAAGTCCGATGCAGATCAAGCTGAGCACGGCGCAGCCCATCAGGTAGAAGCTCGGGGCCGCGGGATCGCCGGTTTTTGCGATCAGTATCGTCACGAGCCAGGGCGTAAAGCCGCCGAAGACCATGACGCCCACGTTATAACCAAAGCCCAGTCCGGTGCTTCGGATCGCGGTGGGAAACAGCGAGGACAGCACGGCGGCGAGCGGGCCGAAATAGACGGCTTTTATAAGCCCGGCAATCACCATGATCGTCATCAGCACGCCAAGCGACGGCGCCATCAGCAGCCACTTAAAGCAGGGATAGATCGTCAGCAACGTGGCGCAGGCAGCCAGGCGCATGATCCGCGCGCGGCCGAAGCGATCCGCGTAGTGGCCCATGATCGGCGTCAGCACCATCAGGATCAGGCCGGTCACGACGGTGGCGGCGAAGCCGGTGGACGCCGGGAGATGCAGTTGCTTCACCGCATAGGTCGGCATGTACAGAATCATCAGATAACTCGCCGCCGTGGACACCGACAGAATGCCGGCGGCGAGCAACAGGCGTCCTTTGTAGTGCGCGAACAGTTCCGTCATCGGGGCGGGCGCCTGCACGTGCGCGCGGTTATCGGTGGGTAGCGTGTCGTCCACGAAACGTCGGATATACAGACCGACCGGCGCGATCAGCAGACCGAAGGCGAAGGGGATCCGCCAACCCCATGCATCGATCTGCGCGTGCGACAGCTGGGTACTGAGCAAGAGTCCGAACGCGGAGGCCAGCACCGTGCTCATGCCTTGGCTGGAGAACTGCCAGCTTGCAAGAAACGCTTTGCGATCCGAGCGTTGCTCGACCATCAAGGCGGTGCCGCTGCCGAATTCGCCCCCGGTGGAAAAGGCAATCAGGAAACGCGCGAGCATCAGGCCGAGCGGCGCGCAGACCCCGATATCGGCATAGGTCGGGATGACGGTACAGATCAAGGTGCCGACCGTCGTCAACGAGAGCGCCAGCAGCAGCGCCGATTTTCGGCCATGGCGATCCGCGTAATGTCCCAATACCAAGGCCCCGAAGGGCCGGAACAGATAGGAAGCGCCGAACGTGCCGAACGTCAACAGCAGCGAGACGGTTGCGTCCGATGTCGGAAAGAACAACTTCGCGATCGTCACGGCGAAAAATCCGTATGCCGCGAAGTCGAACCATTCCAAGGCGTTGCCGATGCTGCTGGCGACAATCAGCCGTCGCAGCGCGGCGCGATTCTGCGCGGCCGATTTCGCCGGCACGCCGGCGGCCGTCGTTGCGACATCGGAAACGGCGCCGGCGTCGGCCGGGGCGGAGAGGGCATCGTGTCTCATTATCCTGTCCATAAAAAGGAGCGATTTAATCTCGGGCCGCCGCGCCGATATCCCAAAACAGGCCGGCCATCATCTGCAACGCTTCGCGTGCGACGCTGCCGAGCAAATGTTCGTCCGGCGCATGCTGCCGGCAGTTCGGATAGGAGTGCGGAATCCAGATGGTCGGTAAGTCGAGCGTCTCGGCAAAACATTCGTTGGGAATCGTGCCGCCGAGATTCGGCAATATCGTCGTCGCCTTGCCCGTTGTGGCGCTCAGCGATCGCGTCGTGAAATGGACCCAGGGGTCGTCCGGGTCGAGTCGCGTGGCGCCACCCGATGCTTCGATGGACACGGCGATCTGCGGGAAGCCTTCGCGTGCCAGATGCGCTTCGATCAGGGACTTCGCGCGATGCCAGTCGGTACCGACGACGAAACGCAACTGGCAGACCGCTTCGGCGTGCTCGGGAATGGCGCTGACCGGACGCACGGTATTACCGGATTGCATCGCGAGGATTTCAAGCGTGTTCCAGGCGAAGATCCGTTCAGCCGGACTCAGGCCCGGCTCGCCCCAGCCCTCGGACAGCGGCGGATCGCCTTCGTCCGCGCCGACCACGAGGTCTTGCACCAGTTCTCGCACGCGCGCCGGTATTGCCGGCGGCAGCAGCCCATTGATACGAATGCGCCCGCGACCGTCGACGAGGCTTGCCAGTGCGTTGCTGAGCACGATGGCGGGATTCGCCAGCACGCCGCCCCAGTTTCCCGAGTGACGCGCGCCAAAGTCGTTGCCGACGCGCAAGCGGAAATGCAGCGCGCCCCGCGAGCCGAGGAAGACCGTCGGGTTGCCGGACAATTGACGGGGGCCGTCGGAGGCGATCAGGACATCGGCGCTGAGCCGCTCCTTGTATGCCGCGCAGAGGGCGGCGAGGCCGGGCGAACCGACTTCCTCGCCCATTTCCAGCACGATCTTGACATTGAAGCCCAGGCTACCGCGTGCGGCGAGTACCGCATCGAGGCCGGCGAGGTTGATCGAATGCTGGCCCTTATTGTCCGCCGTGCCGCGGCCATACCATCGATCTCCCTCGACGGTGATGGACCACGGCGTCAGTCCGTCGCGCCAACGCGCGGCATCGCCGCCGACGACATCGCCATGGCCATAGAGCAGGACCGTCGTCAGCGCAGGATCTTCGATGCGTTGTCCCAATAAAAAGGGCGGCGCGCCGGGAACCGGGTTATCCACCAGGTCGAAGTCGAAACCGAGATCGCGCAGCGCGGCGCCCATTTCATCGCGCAGATAGGCATGAAGATGCGGTGCCGCATCGGGCGACTGACTTTCCGTCGGCATCGCGACGCGGCGTTGTAATGCTTCCAGGAAGGCACCGCTGTCGTAATGGTCGCGTGCGAGATCGAGGGCGGTTTGGCGTGACATGGTGGCGAGTTCGGCGGTTCGTGATGCGTTCAGTGAAAGCGATGGTAGACGGCCGAAATAGTTTTTGAATTCGCAATCAAACAAGGTAACCTTGAAAAAAACGCAAACCTCGCGGAGCGGATTGTCGATGCGCACTTTGCTGGAGCCGTCGCTGTACTACTTCTCTGTCATTGCACAGTCCGGTTCGCTGACGGCCTCGACAGAAAAGCTTGGGATGACTGTGTCGGCGTTGAGCCGGCACATCGCCAAACTCGAAGGCGACCTCGGCGTGCCGCTCTTCGAGCGTCATGCTCGGGGGATGACCTTGTCCCATGCCGGAGAGATGCTGTATCGACACGCGCAGCGGTCGATCGCCGACGTGGAAGCGCTGGAGCAGGACATTCGGCGCGATGTCGTGCAACAGGCGCGTCGAATCCGGATCGCCTGCACGGAAGGATTCGCCTTCGATTTTCTGCCGACGTCGTTGAGCCGCTTTCGCAATGCCTATCCCGAAAGTCGGGTGCTGTTGGATGTGGTGCCGTCGCATGTCGCGACGCAACAATTGCTGAGCGGCGAAGCGGAGATCGCGCTGACGTTCAGCATGAAACCGGAGTCGGGCGTGTGGGTGCGCTGGACCATGTCGGCGCCGGTGATGGCCTTGATGCGTCGGCAGCATCCGCTCGCGACGCGCGCCTCGCTGCGGCTCGCGGAGCTGCAGCCTTACCCGGTGCTGTTGCAGCAACGGGCGACGACGAATCAGCAATTGTTCGACATCGCCTGTAACGTCGAAGGCGTCGATATCGTGCCTGCCGTGAGCAGTCAGTATGCGGCGGCCTTGTTCCAGTTCGTCAAGTGGATGGATGGCGCGATCATGCCTTCGGGCTATGTGGCCGTGGCGAACCGTATCGCGCAGGACGACTTGATCGCGATCCCTTTCGACAATCCCTTATTGCAGCAGCGGCGCCTGCAAGTGCAGACGCTTGCGGGACGCGCGTTGACGGGTTTGGCGGCAACCTGTCTCGAATGGTTGATCGCCGATCTGCGGCGCGCCGATATCGTTGGCGACGGTACGGCATCGATGCCCGCCGCCAACTGATGCCGCGGCGTCGCACGCTGAACCGCTGACAAACCGGTTACTGCAAGAACCGCCGCTCATAGCTTTGTAGATGCAGCAGCACCAGATCGAGCAGGGCAAGGGCGCCGCCGCCGTCGCGCTGCGTAGCGGACCCTCGCGCAGCATCCCGTGCGCGAATCAAGGCGCCGATCAAATGGTCCGCCTCGACCCGCGCACCGCGTTCGAGATCCTTCATCATCGAGGCGGTGACAGCGGAGTCCGGATTGCAAATCACGGCGCGGATACGCGCGGCCGACTCGGCGCTCAGCGCGGCGCCGGCATCGGCCGCCACCGCGGCGCATTCATCGAATAGCGCATTGGCAAAGGCGCTGCCGCCCGACGACACGATGGTGCCGATCGAAGCGCGCATCAAACAGGTCATGCCTGCCGCCGTCGCGATCTGCACCCATTTCTCCCACATCTGCGACAGAATGCGCGGACTGGCGATCGCATCGCATACCGCGTCGTCGAAGCAGGCCTGCAACGCCAGCACCCGTTCCGACATGCGTCCGTCGCGCTCGCCGAAAACGAGTTGATGGGTGTCGTTCAAATGCTGGACGCGACCGGCATCATCGAGCGCTGCCGAAATCAGACAGAAGCCGCCCAGCACATTGTCCGGGGCAAAGCGCGATGCCAGGCGATCCAGATGCACCATGCCGTTCAGTAGCGGTACGATCATCGTCGTCGGGCCGACCGCCGATGCGAACGCGTCCATCGTATCGTCGAGATCGTAGGCCTTGCAGCCGACAAGGATGGCATCGTAATGGGTTGGCGCCGCGGCGAGCGATTCGCGGCTGACGACCTGCGGTGCCGGAATGGTCAGATTGCCGAATGCGGGGCTTTCCACGACGAGCCCGTGCGCCGCGATGTGCTGCGCGCGGCGCGGCCGCAGCAGAAAGGTCACGTCCTGCCCGGCATGCGCGAGGCGTGCGCCGAAATAGCCGCCCAGCGCGCCGGCGCCGATGATCAGGATCTTCACGGTTTCATCACTACCGATTTCGATGGGTAATCGGAGGCCCAGGTGGGTGACAGGGGCGCGATGAATACATTTTCGGTACGCGTGCGGGCGATTTTCCAGTGGCCATCGGCACCTTTGCGGAAGAGGTTGTTCAACCGCGACGATCGGAGCAAGGCCTTACCGTCGGAAAACAGCCAGGGCTGCATATGCACCCATTGCCCGTCCGCGTTCTGACCGTCTGCGTGGACGTGGATTTGCTCCGATGTCAGGTAATGGCAATTCAGGATCAATTCGGGATCCTTCTTTTGTCCCCAGAAGGCCTCGAAATGGCGACGTATCGCCGCTTTGCCGACGGCCTGTCCGAATTGGCCATCGTAGTATTCGCCGACCCCTTCCCAGATCGCATCTTCCGTGTAGAGCGCGAGGATCAGTTCGATACGCGCGGCGTCATCGGCCACCGCGTATTCGGGAAGCGGCGTATCGCACAGGTACATATACCGTGCCTGGATCTTGCGGATCTCGGATTCGGCCTCCAGCACTTCCAGACGGCGTACCAGGGCGGCGTAATCCACCGTTCCGGCTTGGGGTTCTGACATGATCTTCCTCGTGATGGACGGGCAACGGCCGGGTTCGACGCGCCCACGATAGGGTTGGCGGCCGTCAGCGTCAAATCCATCAAAATCGCGCTCCCCATCAATGGCGCTGATGACGACGGCCTTTACGCGCGCGCGGGCGGCGTCTTGGGCGAGATGGCGCTCAGCGTTTCGATCAGCAGCGAGCGGAACCAATGGTGTCCGGCATCGTGCTCGTACACCTCATGCCAATGCACCATCGACGCGAACGCGGGCAAGGCGACCGGCAGCGGATAGATCGCGAACTGCCCGGCCGCATTGAATACCTCGGCGACCCCGCGCGGCACGGTGACCATCCAGTCGGTGCGCAGCAGGATCTGGGGGATGACGGTGAAGTGTTGAACACGCATCGCGATGCGACGTTGCAGGTCGCGGTCTCGCAGCGCATGGTCGATGGCCAGATGACTACTGTCCGTAGACGACACCGCAATGTGCTGCAGCGCGAGAAACTGCGCGGCCGACAGCGTGCCATTCGGCAAACCCGGGCGTTTGCGTGTCATGCAGGCCCACTCCTCATGGAACAGCACCGCGTGCCGCGTCACGCGCTTCAGCTCGGGCAAATTGCCGATCGCAAAGTCGAGCTGACCCAGACGCAGTTTGGTTTCGATCTCGGCGATTGGCACCGGGTCGGCCGCGACGCGGACGTGCGGGGCGCGCTGTTGCAGCTTTTCGCAGACCGGCGGCAGAAAAACCTGTTCGCCGACGTCCGACAGCGTCAGGCGAAATTCCCGCGTGCTGCTGGCCGGGTCGAAAGGCTCGGCGTCGCGGAGCGTTTCGCCAATCGCGGCCATCGCGCGCCGCAGCGGCAGCGCCAGGCGCTCGGCGGCCGGTGTCGGGGCCATGCCGCTCGGCATCCGTACGAACAGCGGGTCTTCGAACAGCGCACGCAGACGTCCCAGCGCATAACTGACGGCCGGTTGCGTCAGGCCCAGCCGCTGCCCGGCACGCGTCAGGCTGCGTTCTTCGAGGATCACATGGAAGACACGCAACAGGTTCAGATCGACACGCAGCAAATCAGTGGCATTCATGGGCGGCATATTTAAGATGAATTTGACCGATGTCTGGATGCCACTCTAGACTCGGTCAATAAGTTCTGCAATAAGGTGAAAGCGAATGGCGTCTTCGGAGCAAATGGGAATGCCGTCGGCGGCGCTCGGGCCTTGCACGCGAACCGTGCCGGCGCTACTGACCGCGCGCGTCGCCCGCAAGCCGGACGGGGTGCTGTTTTCGGATCGGCGCGATGCCTGGTCGGCGCAGGCCTTGCATGACGTGGTGGCGCGACGGGCGGGCGCCTTGCATGCGCACGGCATCGTTCGCGGCGACCGGGTGGCCGTGTTGTGTTCGAATCGCTTCGAATTTCTCGAAATCGTGCTCGCCTGCGGCTGGCTTGGCGCGGTTGCCGTACCGATCAATACGGCCTCGCGCGGGCTGCAGTTGCAGCATATCCTCGCGAATTCGGGCGCGTGCCTGCTGGTCACCGAGGCCACGTCGATCGACGTAGTGCGCGCGTTGGATCGCACGGCCATCCCGTTGACGTGTATCTGGTTGCTCAATGCGATCGAGGCAAGCAATGAGGCGCTAGCAGAACGCGACGTCGTTGCCGAGACGACGGACGTCGCATCGCTTATCGCGACGGTGCCGATGCCGGTGGCGCTCACGCCGATCGCGCCCGCCGTGTTATCCGACGGCGACCCCTTTGTCATCCTCTACACTTCGGGGACGTCTGGCCTGTCAAAGGGAGTCATCTGTTCTCATGCGCAATTCTTCTGGTGGGCCACGCATACCGGTGGCGATCTGGAAGTGCGCGAGAACGACATTCTGTACACCTGTTTGCCGCTGTTCCACACCAATGCCTTGAATGCGTTTTTCCAGGCCTTGATGTTCGACGCGACGTTGATCGCGGATCGCCGGTTTTCCGCCAGTCGTTTCTTCGATGCGCTCGTCGAAACCGGCGCCACGGTGACCTATGTCCTCGGTGCGATGGTGCCGATTCTGCTGAGCCGTCCGGAAACGCCGGCCGAACGCACGCACCAGGTGCGCGTGGCATTGGCACCGGGCGTGCCGGCACAATTCCACGACGCCTTTATCGGCCGCACGGGCATCGGCTTGACCGATGCCTACGGTTCGACGGAAACGAATGCCGTTATCGGCGGGCCGCTGGCGACACAACGGGCCGGCTATATGGGACGTCTCTCGGACGCCTTCGAGGCGCAAATCGTCGATGCCTTCGACGAGCCGATTCCGGACGGCCAGGCCGGCGAATTGGTCCTGCGTGCGAAACGTCCGTTTGCCTTCGCGAGCGGGTATTTCGGGATGCCGGAGAAGACGGTAGAGGCCTGGCGCAATCTCTGGTTTCATACCGGCGATCGCGTCGTGCGCGAAGCCGACGGCTATTTCCGCTTCGTCGATCGACAGAAGGATGCGATTCGTCGACGGGGCGAGAACATCTCGTCTTTCGAAGTCGAGCAAGTGCTGTCGCGTCATCCGAGCGTCGAGCTGGCCGCTGTCTTTGCCGTGCAGTCCGAGCTCGCTGAAGACGAGGTCATGGCGGCCATCGTGTTGCGTGCCGACGCCTCGCTCGCGCCCCTTGACCTGATCCGGTATTGCGAGCCGCGCCTGCCGTATTTTGCGGTCCCGCGCTTTCTCGAATTCGTGCAGACTTTACCGAAGACGGAAAACGGCAAAGTGCAGAAATACAAACTGCGCGAGCGGGGCGTGACGGAAGCGAGCTGGGATCTCGAAACGTCCGGTTATCGCGTTCGGCGTCCATGAGCGCGCACGCGTTGTTTGACTTTATTGAAAGCGCCCCGATCGACGGGGACCAGGGAGCCATTCGATGCCATCTCGCGATTTCGACGGCGCACTGATTGCCGCGGCGGTCGAGGTGCCGTACCGACGCAAGCATGACGAGGCCGGCACCGCGGGCTTGCTTGCGCAGGCGTTCTCCGCCGTGCTTGCGCGTTCGGGCTTTACCGCGAAGGACGTCGATGGACTGGGGGTATCGTCTTTTACGCTGGCGCCGGATCACGCGATCGATATGACCTGGCGACTTGGCCTGAGCACGCGTTGGAATATGGACGATTGCAATGGCGGTGCCAGCGGCATCAATATGCTGCAGCATGCCATTCGTGCCATCCAGCATGGCGATGCGAATGTAATCGTCCTGTTGTCGGGAGATACCTTCGCGCCTGCCGACTTCAAGCGGCTTGTCGAGCATTACAACGTCGTCACGCGCGACTATCTGCGGCCTTTGCAGAATGGCGGCCCGAACAGTCTGTTTGCGATGCTGACGGCGCGCCATGCGCGCCGCCACGGACTGACGCGGGCGGATTATGGCCGGCTTTGCGTCGCGCAACGCGAATGGGCGATGCGCAATCCGGGCGCCGTCTACCGCACGTCTTTGACGTTGGACGACTATCTGCGTGCCCCGATGGTGGCCGATCCGCTGTGCCGTTTTGATTGTGTCCCCGTCGTGAGCGGTGCCAATGCCATCGTCGTCGCGCGAGCGGATCGCGTGGGCGGCAGGCCGGCCGTGCAGGTGCAAGCGCTGCAAAGTCGCTTCAATCACGATCATCAGGACGGCGATGGCCTGAGCACGGCAATGGCGTGCTTTGCGGATACCTTGTGGCGCGATGCCGGTGCCGCGCCGACGCAGATGGACCTGGCATGCGTCTATGACGACTATCCGGCGATGAGCCTGATCCAACTGGCCGATCTCGGATTTGCCCCCGATGGCGATCTCCGTGCATTGATCGCACGCGTCGCGTCGCAGGCGCTGCCGGTGAATACCTCCGGCGGCCAACTGTCGGCGGGGCAGGCCGGCGCGGCCGGAGGCATGCACGGGCTGGTCGAAGCGATTACGCAATTGCAGGGCGCGGCCGGCGAACGTCAACTGCCCGACGCGGCGTTGGCGGTGGTCAGTGGCTATGGCATGGTCGGATATCGCTACGCGATGTGCGCGAATGCCGTCGTCCTGGCGCGCACAAACGGAGCGCCATCATGATCCTGCAACTGACACGCTGCACGCACTGTGACCTGTGTGTCTTTCCCGCGCGCTTCCTTTGCCCGGCATGCGGCGGCGCCACGTGGCGAGCGCAGGAAGGCACACAGGGGCGCATCACCGAATGGACCCTCGTGCGTGCGCGGATCGGTGTCGATGCGCGCGCCGACGATGGCGGTCCGGTCCATCTGGCCAGTGTCGAAACCGACGCCGGGCCGGTCGTGATCGCCAGGATCGATGCGGCGCAATGGTCGGACGAACAGACAATCGACGGTGCCCGCGTGGCCTTGACGATCGATGAAACGCAGCGCATTCACGCACGTCGCCTCGACCGCGGGGAATAGGGGCCCCACTTATCGCGTGTGTGTCGCGCACACGCGATCCAAACGACATTCAGCCGACAGAAAAAAAGGATCGACATGCAGATTGAAGGGAATGTGGCGTTCGTCACCGGTGCGAATCGGGGGCTGGGCATGGCCTTCGTCGATGCCTTATTGGCGGGCGGTGCGCGCAAAGTCTATGCGGCGGCGCGGGACGTGTCGACGCTGCCGGAACGGTGGGCGGACGACGCCCGGATCGTCGCGATGCCGCTGGACATCACGCAACTTGCGCAGCAAAGAGCGGCCGTGGCGCTCGCTTCCGATACCCGCTTGCTGATCAATAATGCCGGTGTGAATCGTCTGCAATCGGCATTGATCGACGACGACCTTGCCGCCGCGCGCGCGGAGATGGACGTGAATTATTTTGGGACGCTACAGTTGACGCGTTGCTTCGCGCCGATTTTGAGACGCGGCGCGGCAAACGCTGAGGAAGCGGATCGTCCCGCCATCGTCAATATGCTGTCGATCCTGGCCCGCGTCACCTTGCCGATGATGACGACCTTATGCGCGTCGAAAGCAGCGGCCTTGCGGATGACGGAAGGCGTGCGTGCCGAGCTGGCGCCCCATGGCGTGCGCGTTCTCGCGGTGATGCCCGGTGCGATCGATACCGATATGAGCCGTGATTTTCCGCCACCGAAATTAGCGGTCGGCGACGTCGTCGAGGCCGTTTTCTCGGCATTGCAGGGCGATGCCGACGAAGTCTATATCGGCGACATGGCGCGGCATATCGCAACGCAACTGGCGTCGGACCGTATCGCGATACAGCGGCAGTTGGCGAGCATGGCGTGAGCGACTGTCATTACCCCGAGCGTTCGCATCATCGGGACGCGGTGTTTCTCAATATTGTAAGGAGCGCGCAGTGAGCGGCCAGACCATTCAAATCGATTCGGCCGACGGCCGGCAATTCTCCGCCTACCTCGCGACGCCGGCACAGGGCTCGGGCCCGGGGCTCGTGCTGTTGCAGGAAATCTTCGGCATCAACGGCTATATGAAAGCGATGGCGGATCGTTATGCCGAGGAAGGGTATGTCGTCTTGGTGCCGGACCTTTTCTGGCGCATGAAACCCGGCGTCTTACTCGGATACGACGAAAAGGACTTTGCACAAGCGCTGGATTATAACGAACGCCTCGATGTGTCGCTGGCGGTCGCCGATATCGCCGCGACGATCGCCGCATTGCGCGCGCATCCGGGCCAGGCCGGCAAGGTGGGCGCCGTGGGATATTGCCTGGGCGGCCGTTTGGCGATGCTGACGGCGGCGCGCACCGATATCGATTGTGCAGTGAGCTATTACGGCGTGGGCCTCGAGGCGTATCGCGAGGAAGTCGATGCGATTCACTGCCCGATGCTCTTCCACTTCGCCGGCAAAGACGCTCTGTGCCCGCCCGAGGTGCGTGAATCCATCCTGACGACGTTCGCCGGTAAGCCGAATATCGCGCACCACGTCTATCCCGATTGCGATCACGCCTTTGCCACGCCCGATCGACCGTCCTTCGATAAACCCGCTGCGGCGATGGCCTATTCGTACACGCTGGCCTTGCTGCGCAAGACGCTCGGACCGATCTTCGACTTCAACGCGTTATGGGAAAAGCACTGCTACTACGAGTTCGCCACCCGCGACGTCGATGCGGTCATGCCGACGATGGTCGCCGAGCCCTACGTCAACCATATTCCGACGATGACGGGCGGCGTTGGCCATGACCAACTGAAGCGTTTCTATAAATACCATTTCGTCGATGCGAACCCGGCCGACACGCGCTTGATTCCGTTGTCGCGAACGATTGGCGCGGATCGTATCGTCGACGAGTTCGTCTTCTGCGCGACGCATGACCGTGAAATCGATTGGTTATTGCCGGGATTGGCGCCTACCGGGAAGTACTTCGAGGTCCCCATGCTGGCAGTCGTCTGTTTCCGCGGCGACAAGCTCTATAACGAGCATATCTATTGGGATCAGGCATCGGTGCTGGTACAGATCGGCGTGTTGAATCCGGAAGGCTTGCCGATTGCCGGGGCACAAGCGGCAAAAAAGCTGCTGAATGAATCGATGCCGTCCAATACGATGATGCCGAACTGGGCATCGAGCGAAGGCAAGCCTGTCTGAGCTGATTTTGCATTCGACTGTTTCGAGGGAGCCGCTATGCAAGATCCGTACTGCCATACCAGCAGTATTTTGATAGAAAAGTCCGCCGACGTGGCATTCGAGATCATGTCGGACGGCTTGAAGCAAGGGCAGTGGACGTGGGGCAGTTTTGATCGCAGCGAAGCGGCGCCGGGCGTTTTCGTCGGCACCTCGGTTTTTTCAGGAAAAAAGACCTATGTGCGATTGCATGTCGATCGCGCGCGCCTGCAAGTCGAGTACGACGTGGGCGGTTCGCCCGAGACGATGCAGTTGCGCAATATTTCGCGCGTGATCCCTGGGCCGCAATTGAAGCTGAGCGAAAATGTGTCGGTCGTGACCTTGATGAGTTGGCGTCTTGCCACGCAGTCCGATGCCGATTGGACGCAGTTTTGCTGCATTCACGAGGCAGAGATGTTCCTGATCAAAGGGCTGCTTGAACGCGATCATCCGACCTAAGGACGTGCCGCGCGGGGAGTGCAGCCCGCGTCAGCGGTGTGATCGTGCTTATCGGCGCCGCAGTGTGTCCGACGGCGACTCGCCGAACGCTTTGGCGTAGGCGAGAGAGAAGCGCCCCAGATGGAAGAAACCGCATTCGAGCGCGACATCTGAAATGCGCACATGGCCGTCCGAACGCAGCAGCGTCTGGCGGGCATGTGCCATCCGCGTATCACGGACGAATTGCATCGGTGTCATGTTGCGGAATTGCTGAAACCCGTCGCGTAACGTTCTCGCGGGCACGCCCGCGGCGGCAGCGATATCCTGCAGTTGCAAGGCGTCCGCGCTGTGGGCGCGCACGAACTCTTCCGCGCGCACGACAAACGCCGGCGCAATGCCGGCCGGGCGTGCACTGCTGCCGCGTACGAGGTCGACGGCATCCGCCGATGGTGTCAACGTGCCGCTTTGCGATAGCAACTCAATAAGCAGATGCTCCATATGCGCGGCAATCCGCGGATGAGCGCGTGCGCTTTCGAGAAGATCGGTCGATCCGGTCAAGGTACGGAGCTGCTCCATCCAGCCGCGCAACAGCGGGCCGCCCACCGGCAAATGCGCGGCAATCCGACTCGGTTCCTCGCCGAGCACCGAAACAAAGGCATGCGCGTCGATCCGAAGCACGAATTGCTCGCAGTGGTCGGACAGCATCGCATCGAAGGAATGCCCGGGTCGGCACAAGATGCCGTTGTATCGGTCCACCTGCAAGGTCGTGCCGCGGGTACGCGCCAAGGCCCTTCCTGAGAGGCAGAACATCAGCAGGTAATAGCCGTCGACCGATTCGACATCCACGTGCATGTCGGAGCCGAATGCGATGGTGCCCAGTCCGAGCCGCCCGACCTTGACGAAATCCATGTGCGACGTGCCCTCGGCGCGCCCGGTCGGGCGTAGGGCGTGCGGCTGCATCACGCGCGATATCGACTCCCGCGTTTCGTCAAGGTCCGACGATTCGAACAGGCGATATTTGCGCAGCGCATCAGGATGAAAAACGGATGGCGACATGGTTGGCTGCCCCGGGGACGAGGGGAATTCACGCTCAGTCTATCCCGGAAACGGGCGTTTGGGCGAAAGCTGCCGAATTTGGATAGTGCGCGCGGCGCAACGTCTTTTCCGGATAGACCCGTCATTTTGACTGTCCAAAAATCCGCTGACACGCGCTGGAAAAGCGCGAATTTTGCCCCATGACCGGAGAAACACGATGGACACAGTCGCAATGCCCGTGAGCCGCAAGACGGCTCCGGAAGCGGGCGGTCTGCCCGGCGCCGCCGATGCGGTGACGTTCCCGCACGACGACGGCTCGCGCGTGCCGTACAAGGTTTTCAGCTCGCAGGCGGTCTACGACCGGGAGCAAGAGCGGATCTTCCGTGGTCCGACTTGGAACTTTCTCGGGCTGGAAGCGGAAGTGCCGAAGGCGGGCGACTACAAGAGCACGTTCGTCGGCGACACGCCGGTGGTTGTGACGCGCCTGGAGGACGGCGGCCTTGCGGCATGGGTGAACCGGTGCGCGCACCGGGGCGCATCGGTGTGCCGCAAGTCGCGCGGCAATGCGACCTCGCATACCTGCGTCTACCATCAGTGGAGTTTCGACAACAGCGGCAATCTGCTGGGCGTGCCGTTCCGTCGTGGCCAGAAGGGCATGACCGGTATGCCGGCGGACTTCGATCCGAAGCAACATAGCCTGCGACAACTGCGAGTCGAAAGCTATCGCGGCTTGATTTTCGCCACGTTCAGCGAGACGGTCGGACCGTTGCCGGACTATCTCGGTGCGGAAATGCGTCCCTGGATCGATCGGATCTTCCATAAGCCGATCGAATATCTCGGCTGCACGCGACAGTTCTCGAAATCGAACTGGAAACTGTATTTCGAGAACGTGAAGGACCCGTACCACGCGAGCATGCTGCACCTGTTCCATACGACGTTCAACATCTTCCGCGTCGGCATGAAGGCGCGTTCGATTCCGGATGCCACGCATGGCCTGCACAGCATCATCACCGTGACGAAGACCGGGGAAGATACTTCCGCAGCCTACAAGCAGCAGAACATTCGCTCGATGGACGAAGGCTTCACGCTGGAGGACGATTCGATCCTCGGTCTTATCTCGGAATACGAGGAAGACACGACCAATCATATTCAGCCGATCTTTCCGCAGCTGGTCATCCAGCAGATTCACAACACGCTGGTGGCGCGCCAGCTGTTGCCGAAGGGGCCGAACAGTTTCGAGCTGATCTTCCATTTCTTCGGCTATGTGGACGACACACCGGAAATGCGGGAATTACGCTTGAAACAGGCGAATCTCGTCGGCCCCGCCGGTTATATCTCGATGGAAGACACGGAGGCAACCGAGCTGGTGCAACGCGGCACGATTCGCGATGCAGACGCCACGTCGGTGATCGAAATGTCGCGGGGTAATCCGGATCAGCAAGACACGGTGATCACCGAAAGTCTGATTCGGAAATTTTGGGTCGGCTATCAGAAATTGATGGGGTATTGAGGCACAACGCCAGCGGAACGACGGCACGGTCGACGTGACCGCCAATGCACAAGAGGGAAGACGATGGACCGAACGACGTTGTGGCTCACGCTGCAAATGCTGCAAGACGAATATATCAGCAACCTCGACAACGACCGGTTGGAAGCCTGGCCGGGCATGTTTACCGAGGATTGTCTGTATGAGATCGTGCCGAAGGAAAATGCCGATATGGGCTTGCCGGTAGGCATCATCTATTGCACGAACCAGAAGATGCTGCGCGACCGCGTGGTCTCGCTGCGCAACGCGAATATCTTCGAGGAGCATACCTATCGCCACATGACATCGGGCATGATCATCTTGTCCGAGCGTGACGGGGAGATCGAAACGGAAAGCAACTACGTCGTGATCCAGACGCGTGCCAACGGCGAGTCGAACGTGTATCAGGCAGGGAAGTATTACGACACGGTCGTCAAGACGGATGCCGGTCTTCGCTATCGGCGCAAGCGCGTCATCTATGACACGTCGCGCGTGCAAACGCTGCTGGCGACGCCGATCTGAGGGGGCGTATGGAAACGACACAACACAACTGGCAGACCATCGGGACCCTCGATGATTTCACCGAAGGCGAGCCCGCGGCGGTGTTCGCCGGCGATCGGCAGATTGCCGTCTTTCGCCTCGGCGATGAAGTCTTCGCGCTGAACGATCTGTGCTCGCATGGACATGCCCGTCTGTCGGACGGTTTCGTAGAGGACGGCTGTGTCGAATGTCCCTTGCATCAAGGCTTGATCGACATTCGTACTGGCGCACCGCGGTGCGCGCCGATCACCGAACCGGTACGCGTGTTCCCGATACGGATCGTCGATGCGCGGGTTGAAGTCCATGTCGCGTAAGCACTACGTCATCGTCGGTGCCGGGCATGCGGCACGGCGCGCCGCCGAATCGTTACGTGCAGGCGATGCGGAAGCGGGCATCACGCTGATCGGTGACGAAAATGCGCTGCCCTATGATCGGCCCGTCTTGTCGAAAGAGGCGCTGACGAAGGCGGACGGCACCGATCGTGCATTCATCCGCGATGCGGCCTGGTACGACGCGCAGCGCATCACGCTGCTGCTGGGTACGCGCGTGACCGCCATCGATCGCGCGCAGCGTCGGGTACTGACGGATGCCGGCAAGACGGTGCCCTACGATGCCTTGCTGCTTGCCACCGGTTCGCGTGTCAGGCCGTTTCCTGGAGCGGTGGATCCCGACGTGCGGGTCCATTACGTTCGCACCGTCGCCGATGCGCAGGCGCTGCGCGCGGCCTTGCGGCCCGACACGCGTGTGGCCATTTTGGGCGGCGGATTCGTGGGCCTGGAGGTTGCCGCGTCCGCGCGAACGCTAGGCTGTCAGGTCAGCCTGTTCGAATCGGCGCCGCGTTTGCTGCAGCGCTCCATGCCGGCGGTGGTCGGTGCGTCCCTGGGCGCCTTGCATCGGTCGCACGGCGTGGATATCCGGCTTGCCACCCGGATCGACGCCTTGCGTCGCCATGGCGCATCGGCCATCGAGGTTGTGACGGATAGGGGAAACGTGACGGCCGATGTGGTCGTCGTGGGCATCGGTGTTCTGCCGAACGTCGCGCTCGCCGAGGCGGCGGGATTGACGGTGGAGAACGGTATCGTCGTCAATGCGCAATGTCGCACCGACGATCCCTGCATCTTTGCGGCGGGGGAAGTGACGTCGCATTTCAACCCTTTGCTGCAGCGCCGTTTGCGGATCGAGTCCTGGCAGGTCGCGGAGAATCAGCCGCTGGTGGCCGCGGCGAATATGCTCGGCGGCGACGAAGCGTATGCCGAGATACCGTGGTTGTGGTCGGACCAATACGACTGCAATGTGCAGACGCTCGGCGTGTTCGAGCCTGAGGATCAGACGCCGTCGGCGGCGCATCTGGTGCTGCGAGGCGATGCGGAAGGCGGCGCATACGCCTTGTTCGCGCTCGATGACGCACAGCGTTTGCGCGCAGCCGTTACCGTAAACGCTGGCCGCGACATGGCGGTGTGCCGTCGACTGATGGTGTCCGGTAAGACGCTGTCTTCCGCGGCATTGCAGGATAGCGCCATTGCATTGCGTAGCTTGATGTAAGTCGCGGGCGAGGATTGGGCGGGGGCCTGGCGCGTTGCGGGAGCCGGATTCGGGGATCGGATCACGCCTGCGTGTTCGCCAGCACCGCATCGTGGAAGCGGATCGACGCCGGCGCGGCGTCACCATCACGCCGCACGAGCCAGGTTTTGCGCATGCCGACGCTGATGGCGCCCAGTCCGGTTGCAAGCGCGCCTAGCGCCGTGACGCTGCGCGGCACCAAGGCCACGGCGGCGCCTGCCGCGACGTTCGCCAGCATTGCATGATACGAGTTGGTTTCCTGCACGCGCCACTCGCTGGATGTCGGTATCGACAAGGTGTGTTCGGCGATGGCGCGGTAGGCGCATCCGACGCCGAATGCCGACAAGGCGCGCGTCCCGATCTGCTCCGGCGTGCGCGCGGCACAGTCGCGCGGCGGCGTCAGCAACAGCAGTTCCTCATTCCAGGTCGGCAGTGCCGTCAACCCCATCGCCGCGAGCGCTGTCGCGCCTTCCTCGTCCGACGAGGGGAGCGCAAGGAAGGCGCAGTCCAATTGCTCTGCCTGAATCTTCTGCAGTAATTGTCGGGAGGGCGCCGTAACGACCTCGACGCGCGTCTCCGGATTTGCCGTTCCGAAATGCCGCAGAATCGGCGGCAGGCGACTGGCCGCGGTGGCTTCCATGCTGCCGATTCTGAGCGTGTCGCCGCGTTGCGCGCCGGACACGACGCGCGCGGCCTCATCGGCAAGCGCCAGCATGCGATCGGCATAAGCGATATACAACTGGCCGGCGGGCGACAGACTGAGGCGTTTTCCCGTCCGAATAAAGAGCGGCGCGCCCAGTTCCGCTTCGAGCTGCTGGATCCGGGTGGTCACATTCGACGGGACGCGCCCCAGCCGCGCGGCCGCGCGCGTAATGCTCAGCTCGGCAGCGACGACGCGAAAAATGGTCAAGACATCCAGATCCAAAACATTCTCCTGGAAGAAATTCGTATCTTATTATATTCTGATTTAAAGAATATATGCCAACGAGACAGGAGCATGCGATGCAGACGACGCCAGACGCGCTGACCGCCTTACTGGGCGTGCGCTATCCCATTATTCAGGCGCCGATGGCGGGCGTCTCGACTCCGGGCCTGGCCGCGGCGGTATCCAATGCGGGCGGCTTGGGTTCCCTCGGCCTGGGCGCAAGCGGCGACCAACAGGCGCGCGAGCAGATCGCGAAGACGCGGGCGCTGACCGACAAACCGTTCAACGTCAACTTCTTCTGCCACGTCGCGGCGCGGGCCGATACCGACAGGGAGGCGGCGTGGCTGGCGCATCTGGCGAGCGAGTTTAAGCGTTTCGGGGCGGAGCCGCCTGCGGCATTACGAAACATCTATGCCACCGCGGTCGGTAATGACGCTTTGTTGGCAACGTTGCTCGAAACGCGGCCTTCGGTCGTCAGCTTTCATTTCGGGCTGCCCGATGCGCATTGGATCGGCGCGCTGAGAGACGCCGGCATCGTGACGATCGGTTGCGCGACCAATGTGGACGAGGCCACGCGCATCGAACGCGCGGGCCTCGATGCAATCGTCGCGCAAGGCATCGAAGCCGGTGGACATCGTGGCGCGTTCGATCCGACGCATGACGACCAGATCGGCACCTTGGCATTGGTGCGTCTGGTGACGCGCGCGAGCAGCTTGCCGGTGATCGCCGCGGGCGGCATCATGGATGGGAGCGGCATTGCCGCGGCCATGCGATTGGGTGCGGCCGGGGTGCAGATGGGCACGGCGTTCCTGCTATGTCCCGAGTCCGCGACGCCGATGGCATACCGGGAGGAACTCAAGAGTGAGAAAGCAGGGCACACGGCGATCACCTCGGCTATTTCAGGACGGCCGGCGCGCGGTATCGTCAATCGCCTGCACACACTGGGTGTGTACGGATCGCCACCATTGCCGGACTACCCGATAGCCTATGATGCGGGTAAGGCGCTGCATCAAGTCGCGGCCGCTCAGGGCGACAGCAGCTATGCCGCGCATTGGGCCGGGCAGGCCGCGGCGCTGATCCGGGAAATGCCGGCTGCCGAATTGATCGCGACGTTGATCCGGGAGTGGGGCGAGGCATGACCCCGCGCGGCCGAGCGTCCGCATAGTACAAGCGAAAATCACATGAAAATAGCGAGGCGCGACAGCGCGATGTCCAGCGTGCGCCACCCCCTTTCGCATCAGCCAGCGCCGCTGCTCGCGTCGGTTCTCGGGACCCTTGCCGTCATGGGCGTCGCATCGGTCGGGGCGCTCTTGTTCAAGATGGTCCGCTATGTCGATCCGTGGCATCGGAAAGTCTCGGACGCCGGTTATATCGAAAAAAGCGCCTGCGTGAACGGCATCACGTTGCACTACGTCGAAGGTCCCGCGAATGGGCCGCCGCTCGTGCTCCTTCATGCGCAGTTTCTTGATTGGTTCAGTTACAGTCGCGTTTTGCCCGCGCTAGCGAAGTCGTTTCATGTGTACGTCATCGATTATCCGGGACATGGCCATACGGTGACGCCGGCCGACTATCCGATGACGGCGGATCGTATCGGCGCGGACATTGCGGACTTTATCGAGACACACATTGGACGTCCTGTCTTCGTCAGCGGCAACTCGTCGGGCGGTCTGCTTGCCACATGGTTGGCGGCCTACCGTCCAGCGCTCGTTCAGGCGGCGTTGCTGGAGGACCCGCCGTTGTACGCATCCGAGTATCCCGAGATCAAGCGCACGATTGCCAATCGCGCTTTCGTCACGAGTTATCAGGCGACGCAAGATCATCCAAGCGACTTCCTGCTGTATTGGATACGCAGCAACGCGCCATTCTTCCGCAGACGAGTGGGTCCGGGAACGCCGTCTTTGCTACGCGCAGCCGTCAAGTTGTATCGCGCGGCGCGCCCAGGCCAGCCGGTGGAAATCGGGCTTATCCGCAACGATACCGTGCGTTTCCTCGTGCGCGGTCTCGATCAATATGATCCGCGCTTCGGGGCGGCCTTTTATGACGGGAGTTGGAATCGCGGATTCGACCATGGCCATGCGCTCGGCCAGATTCAGTGCCGCACATTGCTTCTTCACGCGAACTACAGGATCCTGGCCGACGGCACGCTCGATGGTGCAATGACGCGAGAGCAGGCCAGCCGTGCGGCATCGCTGTTGCAACACGGCAGCTACGTCAAGGTTGACGCGGGGCATGTTGTGAACGTGGAGAAGCCCGACGAATTTGTCGCATTGCTGCGCGATTTCTTTCTTGGAAATGTCGTGTCGGGCGAGACGGTCGCACCGTTAACCTGATGCCATCACGTTCGCACGCGCAGCTGTTTTGCCGTGAGATGAATGCGTAGATCGAGTTCGATCTGGTGGTAGCCGGGTTCCATGAATTCGCAAAGCCGATAGAAGGCTTTGTCGTGCTCGGGCTCCTTGAGATGCGCCAATTCGTGGACGACGATCATGCGCAGGAAGGCCAGCGGTGTGTTCCGGAAAAGCGCGGCGATGCGGATTTCCTTTTTGGCCTTCAGCTTGCCGCCCTGAACGCGGGAAATCGCCGTATGCAGCCCGAGCGCATGCCGCACCACGTCAAGCTTGTTGTCGTAGAGCACCTTGTCGATCGCGGGCGCCGAACGCAGATATTGTTGCTTTACATCGGCGCAGAAGGTGTACAGCGCTTTGTCGGATTGCACCGCGTGGCGCGGTCCACCAACTTCTATCTCTGCGTCCGCGGGCAATGCATAATCGGGATAGCGCTTCTGTAGATAACGGATGACGCGGCCCTCGGCCAATAGCGTGCGAACCTGCTGCTGCAACGCGGGCGGGTAATGATTGAGATAGGGCAGGCGCTGCAGCGCAGCGTCGAGCGCCGCCCCATTCGGGGGCGGCGTCGGGCTGGCCATGGCGGTCGCGCGGACGGGTGCCGCGCGGCCGATCGCGGGGTCCGTCACGGCCCGGTAGCGAAGCGAAAGGCGCAAACCGGACAACCTAGGCCGACTGCGCGACGGCCGTGTCGACGGCGCCGGTCGTCATCCCGATAAACTGCCGCAACTCTGGCGTTTTGGGATTGGTGAACAGTTCCTCCGGCGGGCCGATTTCGTGCACTTTGCCTTGGTGCATGAACACGACGCGGTCACAGACCTCGCGGGCGAAACGCATTTCATGCGTGACCATCAGCAGCGTCATGCCTTCGTTGGCCAGTTGCCGGACGACGGCCAGCACTTCCTGGACCAGTTCCGGATCGAGCGCCGACGTGATTTCGTCGCAGAGCAGCGCTTGCGGTGCCATGCATAGCGCGCGTGCAATCGCCACGCGCTGCTGCTGACCGCCGGACAACTGGTCGGGATAGGCATCGAACTTCGCGCCCAGACCGACACGCTCCAATTGCGCGACCGCCGTCTTGCGTGCCTCGGCCTCGCTGGTCTTCTTGACGACCATCGGCGAGATCATCACGTTGCGGCCAACGCTGAGGTGCGGGAACAGATTGAATTGCTGGAAGATCATACCGATCTTCAGACGCAGCCGTCGCAGTTCCGCCTCGCCCTGCCCGACATAGGCGCCGGCAACGTTGATATTGCCTTCGTCGATGGTTTCCAGTCCGTTGATACAGCGCAGCAGCGTGCTTTTTCCCGAACCGCTCTTGCCGATGATCGCGATGACCTCGCCTTTTTCGACGGTCATCGTGATGCCTTTGAGCACCTCGTTGTCGCCGAAGCGCTTCTTGACGTCGTCAATGGTGATGAGGGGCATGGAACTTCTTCTCCAGGAAACGGCTGTAAAGCGATAACGGCCAGCACAGCGCAAAATACATGATGGCGACGAGGCCGTAGGTTTCAAAAGGTTGGAACGTCGCGTTCGTGATCATCGTCCCGGCTTTCGTGACTTCGACGAATCCGATGATCGAGGTCACCGCGGTCCCCTTGACGATCTGCACGCAGAAACCGACAGTAGGGGCGATGGCGATCCGCATCGCCTGCGGCAGGATCACATGACGCATCTGCTGCAGGCGCGTCATGGCCAGGCTGGCGGACGCCTCCCACTGGCCTTTGGCGATCGATTCGACTGTTCCGCGCCAAATCTCCGACAAAAAGGCGCTGGACCACAGGGTCAGACCGATACCGGCCGCGAGCCACGCCGGCACGTCGAGACCGAACAACGCCAGGCCGAAGAAGATCATGAACAGCTGCATCAGCAGCGGTGTGCCCTGAAACAGCTCGATATAGCCTCTTGCGAACCAGTTCGCCGTCCGTGAACGCGAAATGCGCAGCCATAGCAACACCAGGCCGACCAAACCACCCATGACGAACGCGACCACCGATAGCAGCGCAGTCCAACGCAGCGCCATCAGCAATGCGCGAATGATATCCCACAACGTAAAGCTCATGCGCGCGCTCCCGGGGCGGCGACAACCGTTGCAGGCTGTGGCGTGCGTCGATTGATGACGAAACGGTTGCCGATGAAGCGCAGGATCTGGCGCAGGACAATCGCCAAAACCAGATAGATCACCGTGGTGACCGCATACGCTTCGAAGGAGCGGAAGTTCCGTCCCTGGATGAAGTTCGCGGCAAACGACAGTTCCGTCACGGCGATCGTCGAGCAGACGGCGGAGCCCAGCATTACGATGACCAGCTGACTCGACAGGGCCGGCCACATCTTCTGCAGCGCGGGGCGCAGGATGATGTAGCGGAATGCCTGACCGCGCGACATCGCCAGGCTGGCTGCCGCTTCGCGCTGACCGCGCGGGATGGCGGCAATGCCGGCGCGGATGATCTCGCTGTTGTAGGCACCCAGATTGATGACCATGGCCAGGATCGCCGCCTCCATCTCATTGATCCGGATGCCGCGTGCCGGCAGACCGAAGAAGATGAAGAACAACTGGATCAGGAAGGGCGTGTTACGGATCACCTCGACGTAGAGGCTGATGACCGGACGCAACCACGTGGGCCCGTCGGTACGCACCCAGGCGCAGAAGATGGCCACTAGCATGCCGAGAATGCCGCCGGCGACGGTCAGCTCGATCGTGACCTTGATGCCGGTGAGCAACACCGGGGTGTAGTCGAAGACCGAGCCGAAATCGAATTGATATGCCATCTCGAAAATGCGAAAGCGTGAGGTCCGGGATGCGGCACGCCATGACGGCGCGCCGCATCCCGGACGATGATGGCGGAACAACATGGCGCAGCGGCGTCGTCACGGACCGTGCCGGGACAACGTCGCGGCGGATTTACTGGAACGTCGTGGCCATCGATTGCGGCAGCGGCGTGTGCAGCCATTGTTCCACGACCTTGTTCAACGAACCGTCCTTCTTCGCCGACGTCAGCGCATCGTTGACGGCCGCGAGCAGCGCCGGTTCGCCCTTGTTCAAGCCGACGTAGCAAGCGGACTCATGGATCACGTACTTCAGTACCGGCGGGTGCGGCGGGTTCTTCGCGGCAATCGCGTTCGCCACGAAATCACCGGTACCCACCACTTGGACTTGGCCGGACATATAGGCGGCGATCATGCCGTTATTGTCGTCATAGCGCTTGATCGTTGCCGTCGACGGCACGGTCTGGGTCAACTGCAGATCCTCGAAGGTACTGCGGGCCACGCCGACCGTCTTGCCTGCCAGATCTTCCGGACCGGTGACTTTGATTTCTTTCCAGCCGAAGACGCTGTTGGCGAACGGCGAATACGCTTGCGAGAAGTCGATGACCTTTTCGCGCTCGGCACTCTTGCCCAGCGTCGAGATCACCAGGTCGGCCTTATGCGTCTGCAGATAGGCGATACGATTGGCGCTGGAGACCGGCACCAGCTCGAGCTTGAGGTGCATCGCCTTGGCGATCAACCCTGCCGCGTCGATGTCCAGGCCATGGAGGCTCATGTCGCCGCCGACGGAGCCGAACGGTGCGAAATCCTGCGGCACCGCCACGCGCAGCGTGCCGCGTTGCTTGATGTCTGACAGGGCATCGGCATGTGCTGCCGTGGCGCCGATGAGCGAGACGCTGATGCACAGCGAGGACAGGATCGTGCGGTATTTCATGGTCTTGGAACTCTTGCTGGGTGACCGCGTCGGACGGTCGGGGAACGGACGCCTGCGCACCTTGCGCTGCGGCGCCCACCGCGCACGCGGCGCTGTCGGACTGACAAGACCCGGGATGCGCGACATCGTGATCGCCCCACATCCGGTAGTCGCTGCACAGTTCGCCAGCGTCGCACACATTTCGTTGCCTGGCACGTGCAGACGCTCGCATTCTTGCAGATGCCAAATTACGTGGCAATCGGCGGAAACGGCGATTTGTCGTGCATGGTGTGGTTTGTACCACGAGACGAGGCCGCCCTGCAGCGCGAAAACAATGTCTCGAAATGGCAAAAAGCCGCGCTGAGCCGCACGGCTTTTTGAGGGGAAGAGTCGGTCCGGCGGGGCAGGCAGCATGCCCGATCGCGGATCCGCCATGGCGCGGCTAGACGTGCCGCGCCGGATTAAGGCATTAGATGGCCTGGGACGATGCGTCGCAGAAATTGCTCGCTACGCTCCAAGGCGCTATCGGGGATCGTCGAGGCATTCTGATTGGCCGAGATCTCCTCCAATATGCGCTTCAGGATCATGGCGAATTCAGGGTCGTGCTGTAGCCGCGCCACGGTTGCCTGGGCAATGGGCGTCAAGGCCGACAACTGTGCCGTATGGGTGTCGATCGCCTGGGTATGCGCATTGATCGAGGTATTGTGCGACGTGAAGCTGCTGACCAGGGTTTTCTGAATCTGCAACAGGGCCTTCGTCAACTCTTCGACCTGGCGTCTCAATTCGTCGATCGCTTGCTGCGTATCGCTATCCATGCTCATCGGTCTCGTATTTTTGCCGGGTTGGTGAACGGGGTACAGGCCATGCTTTGCCTGTGTGCGTCGCCACGGGCAATAGTTCAATTCTCACACAGTTCCACTTTCCATTTCAGTAACGGAATGCAAGCGTTTGACTGTATTTCGCCTCGCCGTCATCCACACTGGGCCGAGGAGAAGCGGCATCCAGCTTTCATCGTGTAAACCCTGATCGATCCGAAAACGGTTACGCAGCCGTGGTAGCACTCGGTCGATGCCAATGAGCGCATGCGGCGTGCCCGCCGCTGTGCGGCCATGTCATCTCAAAAACACACTATAACGATCGCGAATACCTGACTTTGCTTTATTGATTGATCATTTATTGACGCCCGATTTTTCGCTTTCTACCATGCACTGAAACGTAATCGATTACGTCGATTTCCGTCTTTTTACGCATGTTGTTTTTTCCAGCCCGGGAGGCGGATGTGAAAGCCGTCACGTTGCGCGATGTTGCCGAAGCCGCCCACGTCTCCGTGGCCACGGCGTCGCGCGTCTTGGCCGGCAAGGGTCTGGCCGGACCCGCCACGCAGGCACGTATTCGCGAAGCGGCGGAACGGTTGGGTTATCGTCCCAATAAGTTTGCGCAGGGCCTGAAAACACGGCATACGCACTTGATCGGGGTGGTGATCCACAATCTTGAAAATGCATCGTTTCGGCGGATCGCCGCAGTGGTGCAGGGACGGATGCGGGAAAAAGGCTATCAAGTGATGCTCTGCATCACCGGTGACGACGCGCAGCAGGAGCGCGATGCCGTATCCACGCTGATGGACTATAACGTCAGCGGCGTCGTGGTCGTACCGACGGGGCAGAACAGCGGGATGTTCGTGCAACTCGAGCAAAGCGGCGTGCCGGTGCTGTGTGTGGTGCGCCGTGATCCATCGGCGATGCTGGAATCCGTGTTGAGCGCCGACGTCGACGGTGCCTACGATGCCACGCGTTATCTTCTGCAACAAGGGCATCGCCGTATCGGCATCGTCGTAGGGCGGCGCGGCACGACGTCCGGTGACGAACGCCGCGCCGGTTATCTACGTGCGCTCGACGAGGCGTTCGTGCCGTTCGACCCGTCGTTGATCGTCGATGGCCCGTATCTGCCGCAAACCGGTACGAACGCGGCCAACGCCTTGCTGGACCTCCCCAAGCCGCCGACTGCCATTTTCGTTGCCAATCACGAGTCGGCACTCGGCGTCATGCGCGTGGTCTCGGAGCGAGGCCTCCGGGTTCCCGATGATATATCCCTGCTGTGCGCCGAAGACTCGCCTTGGTTCGAATGGCAACGTCCTGCGCTGAGCGTCGTCGATAGCGGTCCTGAAGCGCTGGCGAATCTGGCCGCCGACAGAATGCTGCAACGCCTCGACGGGTCGACGAACGGCGCCCGCGAATACCGCGTGGGGCAGAGGTTGATGCTGCGCGGCTCGTGCCGTGCGCCGGCGTCGCCCGCTGTCGACAGCAGCAGCGTCTCCGGCTCGGTGCCGGCCCTCGCGAGCGACAGCGCTAACGCCGGCGAAATCGGCGCCGTGCCTCTGGCGTTTCAACCCAATATTTCCGCTGGATCTGAGTGATCATGCCCTATCTTGAAATTATTTCGCCGGTGCTGCCGGCCGAGACGAAGCAACGTATCGCACATGGCGTCACCGATGCCGTGGTCACGGCGTTCGATGTCAAGCCCGCCACGGTCACCGTGTTCTTCCTGCCCGTCGAAGGTCATGACTATGCGCATGCCGGTCTGCCCGGTTATGACGATGGTCGTCCGGTGCGCATTCTGATCAAGGTGCATGCCTATCGGCGCGATGTCGATGCACGGCGCCGCGCGGCGGCGGCGATCACCACGGCGTTTCATGATGCCTGCGCCCCGATGGTCACCGATACCGCCGTGTATTTCTTCGATCGCAACCTCGATGAAGTCGCGCACGACGGCATGCTGGCAAGCGACCACGCGCATGCCTGAGCGCAGCGACGGAGCGTGCGGATGCCGCTTCCGTTTCGCCCCTTGTCCGACGCGCATCGCTGAGATGCGCGCCTTGTACAAAATCCTGTAACGACAGACCGCCATGACGCAACTCTATACCGAAGACCAGACTGCCATCCGTGACACCGTTCGCCGCTTTGCCGAGCAGGAAGTGCTGCCGCGCGCGAAAAAGATCGATCGCGAGGATTATTTCGATCGCGAGCTGTACAAAGGTATGGCGGATCTGGGCCTGTATGGCATGTCGTTGGTGGAAGAGGCCGGCGGCTCCGGACTGGATACCATCTCGGTCTGCATCGCGATGGAAGAACTGGCGCGCTGCTCCGGCGCGATCGGCAATACCTTCGCGATTCCGGTCGAAGCGGCGCTGTTCCTGCATCACCATGGCAATGCCACGCAGAAGGCGCTGATCCCGAAAATCCTGGACGGCAGCGCGGTATTCGCGACGGCAGTATCGGAGCCGGACCACGGCTCGGATGTCGCGAGCATCACCACAACCGCGCGTCGCACCGATGACGGTTGGGTACTCAATGGCGTGAAGGCCTGGGTCACCTTGGGTGGCGTGTGCGACTACACGATGGTCTTCGCGCGTTCCGGTGACGCGCCTGGCCACAAGTCGATCAGTTGCTTCCTCGTCGATATGACCTTGCCAGGCGTGTCGCGCGGCAAGAACGAGGAACTGCTCGGCATGCACGGTCTGGAAGACTGCCAACTGGTGTTCGATAACGTCAAGCTGTCGGCGGACGCGATGGTGGGCCCGGAGAACCAGGCTTTCAAGATGGCCATGGGCAATTTTAATTTCAGCCGTCTGCTGATGTCCTCGATGGCACTCGGCCTCGCGCAGGGCGCGATGGAAGATGCGCTGGCCTATGCGCGTCAGCGTAAGCAGTTTGGCTCGCCGATCCTGACCTTCCAGGCCGTGCAATTCATGATCGCCGATATGTCGACCGAGATCGATGCCTCGCGGCTGTTGATCCATCACGCGTCGCGCCTGCACGACGCCGGCCTCTCGATCGCGAAGGAAGCCGCGCAGGCGAAGCTGTTTACGACCGATATGGCGATGCGCAACGTATCGAATGCCCTGCAGATTCACGGCGGCAACGGCTATTCCTGCGAATACCGGATCGAGCGCATTTTCCGCGATGTGCGTCTGGCGCAGATCTATGAAGGCACGAACCAGATCCAGCGCATGATCATCTCGCGCCAGGTGGACAAGGAACTCGCGTAATCGGCGGGCGACACACGAATACGAAGGGACAGCGATCATGATTCGATGCATCACGGCAGCCGACGCGGCGGCACTGATCAAGGACGACGATTTCCTCATGCTGGGCGGCAACGGCGGCTCCGGCGTGCCGGAGGCGGTATTGACCGCGCTCGAGTCGCGTTTTCTGACCGATGCGAATCCGCGAAACCTGACGTTGTTTCATATCACCGGCGTGGGTGCTTTGACCGAGAAGGGCATCTGCCGTCTGGCGCATCCCGGCATGGTGGGGCGTGTCATCGGTGGCAACTTCGGTTTGCAATTGCCCTTCATGAAGTTGATCCTCGACGAAACCATCGAGGCGTACAACCTGCCGCAGGGCGTGATGACGCAACTGTGCCGGGCGATGGCGGGCAAGCATCCGGGCATCGTCTCGCACGTCGGGCTGGAAACGTATATGGATCCGCTGCAGGAAGGCGGTCGAATGAACAAGCGCACCACGGAACCGATGGTGGAGCGCATCCAGTTGAAGGGGCGCGACTACCTGTTCTATCACGCGCCCGGCGTGCCGACGGTGGCGTTGATCCGCGGCACGTCCGCCGATGAAGACGGCTATGTCAGCATGGAGCATGAAGCCACTTCGCGCGAGGATCTCTCGATCGCGCAGGCCGTGCACAACGCCGGCGGCATCGTCATCTGCCAGGTGAAGCGACTAGTCAAGCGCGGCAGCCTGAATCCGCACATGGTAAAAATCCCCGGCTTCCTGATCGACTATTTCGTCGTCGAGCCGGATCAGATGCAGACGTACACGACGGTGTACGATCCGGCGCGCTCCGGCGAGACGCGTCTGCCGGCCTCGCAGATCGTGCCCGATCCGTTGACGATCAAGCGCGTCATCGCGCGTCGCGCCGCCTTCGAACTGCATCCGCGCGATGTGGTGAATCTTGGCGTCGGCGTGTCGGCAATGATTCCGAACGTCGCGGCCGAGGAAGGCATCGACGAATTGATCACGCTGACCGTCGAGGCGGGTGTGATCGGCGGCGTGCCTGGACATGGTCGGGAGTTCGGCACGGCCGTTAATCCGCGCGCCATTCTCGATCAAGGCTATCAGTTCGATTTTTACGACGGCGGCGGTCTGACCTGTGCCTTCCTCTCCTTTGCGCAAGTCGATCCGAACGGCAACGTGAACGTCACGCGCTTTGGTGAACGGTATGACGGTGCCGGTGGCTTTATCAATATCACGCAGAATTCGCAGCGTCTGGTGTTCAGCGGCACGCTGACCGGCGGCAGCCTCGACATCGTCGCGGCCGACGGCAAGCTGGATATCCGTCGGGACGGCCGCTTCAAGAAATTCGTGCCGACCGTCGATCAAATCAGTTTTTCGGGTGCCTTGGCGCGGCGTCGCGGACAGCGCGTGACCTTTATCACCGAGCGCGCGGTGTTCGAGCTGGAGGCCGACGGACTGGTCCTCACCGAAATCGCACCGGGTGTGCGAGTGGAAGAGGACGTGCTGGCGCACATCGGCTTCCCGATGCGTGTCAGCGCGACGCTGAAGCAGATGGATGCGCGTCTGTTTCAGACGGGCGCGATGGGTATCGGCGAGGCGTTCCGTGCCTTGCCGCGTCGCCAGATTCCGGTGCCGACGCACGCCGGCTGAGAAGCATCGCGCGATGCATATGCGAGCCAGTTTTGATATTTGAGATGAGATAACGCGATGAGCAAAGACGAGATTCTCGCCAGTGATCTGTACTACGAGGATGTGCCGGTAGGGCAGACGGTGTCGACCGCGACGCACGAGATCACGACAACCGATATCGCGGCGTTCTGCAACCTGACGCGCGACCATCATCCGCTGCATACGGACGCGGCGTTTGCACAACGCAAAGGTTTCAGCGGCGTCATTGCGCACGGTCTGTACGGCTTGGCGTTGATGGAAGGGCTGAAGACGGAGCTGGCGCTGTATGACAACAGCTCGATCGCCTCGCTTGGCTGGCAGGACGTGAAGTTCGTCAAGCCTGTGATTGCGGGCGATACCGTTCACGTTCGCTTTACCTTCGTCGATAAGCGTCCTACGTCGAAGCCCGGTCGGGGCGTGGTCAACGAGTCTTTGGAATTGATCAATCAGCGTGGTGAGGTCGTCATCTCGGCGACGCATACATCCTTGCTGTCCTGCCGCGGCAATTGATCTCGTTTTTACGTAAAGCGTTACGTACAAGGGATATTCGTCATCGTAGTACGCCGTCGTTTTTTGTATCAGGCAGTATCCAGGCTGGTTCAGGCAGTGCTGCAGTTTGTGCCGGTAATCACGTCGATCAGACGCTTTGCACGCAATGAATCCGCGCCAGGGCCTGGCGCCATGTCCGGGCCGGCGTTGTCAATTCTCACCACACGTAGAAGGGAAGCAAACATGAAAGTCAGCAAGTTGTTGGGTTCCGTGCTGCTGGGACTGGCTCTGCCGCTCGCCGCACATGCGCAAAGCTGTACGCCGAAATTCACGGCGGATCATCTGGTGACGGCTGGGGAATTGCAGATGTCGATCAACCCGACGCTGCCGCCGCAACAGTATGTGAACGAGAAAGGCGAACTCGAAGGCCTGAACGTCGAACTCGGTAATGCGATCGCGAAGCAACTGTGTTTGAAGCCGGTTTACTTGCGGATGGATATGCCGCCGATGATTCCGGCATTGAAGACCGGCCGCTTCGACGCGATCGACACCGGTCTGTTCTGGACCGAAGATCGCTCGAAGATGTTCTACATGGTGCCGTACGCACAGCAGGCTATCAGCATCTATACGCTGCCGAAGAGCAAGATGGTCATCCATGGTTTCGATGACTTGGCCGGCCAGAAGGTGGGCGTGGAAATCGGCACGTATCAGGAGCGCAAAGCTCGCGGTATCAGCGACGACATGGTCAAGCGCGGTTTGAAGCCGATCCAGTTCCTGACCTTCGAGACGGTGACCGACACGTCGCAGGCGCTGTTGGCCGGACAGATCGAAGCGGGCCTGAATATCGATGAAACCGCGCGTTCCCTGGAAGACCGCAAGCTGGTCAAGATCTGGGTCTCGGGCCAGCAAGGTACCGATATCACCTTTGCGTTCCGTGACAAGGCGGTCGCGCAAGCGGCAGCGGATGCGATCACGAAGCTGAAGGCCGATGGCACGTACGACAAGCTGTTCCAAAAGTTCCGCATGACGCCGTTGAAGGAAGCGACGTTCTCGATTCGCGGCCCGGGTCCGAACTGATCGCTAGCGTGTCGAATCGACGGTCGCTTGAAGGTAGCGGCCGTCGATCATGAAACGGGATAGGTAGGCCGAGGTCATACGGGAGCTGAGATGAGTCTGTTCAATGTGCCGGATTTTCTCGGCTACCTGGTCAATGGGTTTCTGATACAAGGCGCGCTGATTACGCTCGCGCTGACGATCGCGACGGCGATTGGCGGGATGATCGTGGGGATGGGCGTCGCCCTGCTGCGAATGTCGTCGAAGCCGGTGTTGAGTGGCCCGGCGGCGTTTTACATCTGGGTCATGCGCGGCACGCCGCTGCTGGTGCAGCTGGTCATCGTCTTTACCGGATTGCCGCAGTTCGGCATCCGCATGAATGTCTTGGAATCATCGCTTTTCGCGTTGATCCTGAATGAAGCCGCCTATCTGGCGGAGATTATCCGCGCCGGTTTCCTGAGCGTGCCGCAAGGGCAGCGCGAAGCAGCCGATGCACTGGGTTTGCCCGCCTGGGTCAAGCTCTGGAAAATCACGTTTCCGCAGGCATTCCGCTTGATGATCCCGTCTCTGGGAAACTCGGTGAATGGCTTGCTGAAGTCGACGTCGTTGACCTCGGTTATCTCGATGGAAGAACTGATGCGCCGCAGCCAGATGTTGATGCAGGCGAAGTTCGAGGTCTTGGAAGTGTTTTGCGCGGCCGCCATCTATTACCTGCTGATGACGACCGCGTGGGGTTTCTTCCAGCAATGGCTGGAGCGGCGCTATAGCGCGGGCTATGCTCCTCGAAAATAACGACGACAAGGTGCGCGCCCGTGCGTGGCGCGACGCGGGTCATCGCCGAGTAGCATGATCGGTTTGACGCACAGGCAATAAAAGGAGAGGGGCATGCCTTCGCACGTAGCGCCATCATTCGACCTATCGGTAACGGCGGCTGTCGCCTTGCCTTTTCTGGCCGACGGCGAGATCGATTGGTCGGGCTTCGCGGCCCTGCTGCGGTTCTGCATGCGGCCCGGCGTTACGGCACTGTTTGTCAATGGTCATGCCGGTGAGGTGGCCAGCCTGTCGGACGACGAACGCGGGGCAGTGGTTCGCGCTGCTCGGGCGGTGATGGGGCCGGATATGCCTTTGATCGCCGGGATCGTCGCGGACTCGACGTTGTTGGCGATCCGTCTGGCGAAGCAGGCGCGTGACGCCGGCGCGGACGTCCTGACGTTGTTTCCGCCAGCACCGTTTGCCGCTGCCGGCGCGTTGCGCGGCGATATGGCCTTTGCCTACGTCAGCGCCATCGATGCCGCCGTGGAGATGCCGCTCGCGTTGTTTCAGTATCCATTGCAGAGCGGCGGCTATGACACGGCGACGCTGGTGCGGCTGGCGGGTATCGCGCGGGTTGTGGCCGTGAAGGAGGGCAGCGACAGCATGCTGGCCTACGAGCAGAATTGGCGTGCGCTGAAGGCGGTACGCCCTGATCTGCAGGTTCTCCCTTCCAATTACGATTGGTTCCTGGCGCAGCTGGCGGTAGGCAGTGATGGCTTGCTGTCGGGTTTGGCCGGTCTCGTGCCGGACTTGCTGGCCGATTTCTGGCAGGCGACGCAGCGCGCGGATCTGCGCGCGATGCGCGAGATGAACGACCGTCTCTGGCCCTTGGTCCAGGCGATCTATGCGCAGCCTCGGGTGCAGATCCACGCACGCATCAAGACGGCGCTGGCGCTGCTGGGCGTCATCGACCGCGATCTGTCCCGCCCGCCGATTCTGCCGGTCTCCACGGCGTCCGTCGCGCATATTCGCAACGCGCTGACGGCGGCCGGCCTGCTGCCGGAGCGCTTGTCCTAGCGGGATGGTTCCCTCGCGGGTTCGCGAGGTGAACATGCGGGCTGGAGAAACACAGCCAGGCAAACGATCCGAGTCGCAAAGCAGAAAGCCCCGCAAATAATCGACTTTGCGGGGCTTTCTTCATATGTTCTGGCGGAGAGACGGGGATTCGAACCCCGGATAGGTTTGACCCTATACACGCTTTCCAGGCGTGCGACTTAACGCCTTGTTTCACAAGGCTTTTCGCTTCGCTCAAGTAACCGCTCATCCGGCAAGCTGACCCAAGAGGGTGTCGCTTGTGTAGCAGTATTGTGTAGCAGAAAACCTCTCGACTGCAAAACTTTAAGAGGTGTTAGTCGCCGCGAGTTAATGGAGTGCTTCGTGCCGCTGGCCTACGTGTTGTTGGCACGTCCAACTAGGCCACATGCAGATCAGCCCGCTCAATTATGACGTTGCACGCTTTCCATTGCTAGCTGCCTGTGGTGCGCTCAAAAAGACCGAGATGATCTTAGTTCCGCTGAGGCCCGTTCTATAAAGGCTTGGCGGTGATCCACATGCTGCAAGGGTGCAGGTTGTAGGAAAAAGCGAAATCTACCAGAATCGTGCGCAGCGCTATTGGTGCTATGGACCCACCTCAGAAGACTCACTGTCCCGTATAGCGAAGATAGCGTCCGCCAATCTAGTCCCAGTGGATGCCAACTTTGCTAGGACTCTAAGCTGCTCCTTACAAGGTAGGCTTGTGGTCGGCTCAGGGTAGTTGAGAACATGATCGATTTCCCCCCAGACCTCCTCGAACAAGGTACGCACTTGGATTTCACAAGTGATTTCAACGCGTTCTTGTGGCTTAACGATGTAGTGAATACTGGTGTAATAAGTTTCGCGCGTCTCTGCGCGCAATCCCAGACCTTGGAAAAAGGCCGTTGCCTCAGGGTCCCAACTATACGCGACAGGAGGCTCAGCTAAGAACCAATAACCCTGTTCAACCTGGGCCATAGTAGCCCGATGAATCTTTTCCAGTTGTCGGGAATGCAGATGCAATACTCTCACCCCTGCCGCGTCATTGATGCGTTCGAAAAAGTTTTCGGCCGTTATTGGACCATCTTTCCACTTCCGAGCTATCTTCTCTTTTAGGTGGGACGAGTCTTTCACTCGAGACTTCACCGAATGAACAGCTGGTAACGACCCAGCGGTGAGTGCTCGACTAGTCTGGTAAAAATCTGCCACTTGCTTACGGAACCAATCGACTTGATCACGACGCAACTCGAAAGCATCAAGCGCAGCATCCAATTCCTCGGACGTAGGATTCGTCATAACTGCACAGCCTGTGTCGGAGCAAGAGTGTCAAGTCTAGAAATCACATCAGCGGCGAAGGCCTCGTACGCACCCTTCGTTGCATAATACTTCTGACGGCTGGCCTGGATTGTCGGATTGTCTAATGGGTCCAGATTTTGCAAATTGGGCAGTTCCCACATCGGACTGTGATACTTTTGAGCGTGTGATGGAAACGTATTGTGAGAGTGCATCACTGACATTCCGCCTATCGGTAACTGCAACTGTGCTTCCGAAATGCCTGCACTTAATTCTGACGGCAAATGCCCGGCAATCGTTGCCGGAATTTGGCGAGCGTAATCAAAGTGAGCACCTGCCATGTCCCATTCGCTGGCTCCCGCTCGTCGCTTCGCATTATAAATGGTGTAACCGATAAATCGAACCATCTTTTCGGGTAAAGCCCCACGTCGACTCGCAGAGATTAGTGTGTAAAGAGTTTTAAATTCGTGCGCCCATCTTTGGAGAGAATTTCCGATGTTACGAATTCCATAAAGACTGAATAAGTCCGGCGCACAGGGAACTAAGAATGCGTCTACGGTACTTAATGCAACTTTATTGAGCAGTCCGAGGCTGGGTGATGTATCAACAATGCAGTACTCGTATTTGTGCTCGGCCGCGTACGCCAAGATAAGGCGTCGTATTTCGCCAAGTGTACGAAGGGCTAAAGGCTGTCCAATGTAAGCGTCGCTCCACCGCCTTGAGATTTGCTCCTCGAACATGTGGAGGGTAAGCCTCCCCGGAATAAGATCCAGGTTCGGAGCGAGCGTGATCGGTGGCGGCAACGACTCTAGCTCGGCCGTTCCCTCCTCCGTCGGTTTCAGGAGAAAGTGCATAGTGCGCGGATCAGACAACAGCCGTTTAAATTCATCTGGCGGGGCCACCTTTCGAGTATCGGCGAAACCTGGTTCGTCGATGTACGAATTCTCGGCATCCCATACGGATTGAATTCGCTCCGTTGGCACGCCATAAATCGAAAGGTTACATTGTGGATCGAGGTCCACCATGAGCACTCTGTGTCCCAGGCCAGCCAGCGCATGCCCAAGGTGAAACGTCAAAGTGGTTTTGCCGACGCCGCCTTTATTATTAAAGACAGAGATAATTTTTGGATTCATTCTAGTCTCAGCACTAAGTCTGTTCAGTAATTGATCAATGATACTCCGACTCGATTCGGTTGCGGCAATAATTGTGGCAAAAAAGCAGACCGCCATTTTACAATAGGGCAAGATGGTTCTTACTGATTACTCGCGACCACTTATGCGTTATGCCCTATGCGTCTCCGTACTTTTACCGGTCGAAGTTCCGATCAAAACCACATTACAGCCCACGTGAGGACCCTTTTTTCGGTGTCTTGTGCGCCGAATGAACACGCCTGTACTTTTTATAATTACTCGCTACGTTAGCTTGGACCGCGAACACGTCCGATTCTTGAATCACAGGTCCCGATAAGTGTCCACTCGGCACATGGCTGATGTTCTGCACGGCCGATTCTGTCAGGTGGTGGACGAAATTTTTTCTTTGCTTATTCGCGGGCACTTACGCCGCCCACACGCGCCTATGCGCCCCCTCGTATGCCCACGCCCGCATTTGTAATGGGGTGGCGAATGAACGATGGTCGGAATTGCAGCAGATTTCAAACGACAGCGTACTCTCGACTTCACACGTCGCGCAGCACCGGGGGCGAATAGCACTGCAAGTCCGATTCGGGTGGTGCTCCGGTAGCCCATCGGCACTTAGCTCGATAAGGTACACCGTATCGAGCCTAGCCCCGAGCACGATGAAGTTGGATCGAAATAGTTGACCGATAATTCGAGCTATGCTGTAATTCGAGCCATTAACTAATTCGATCCAACGGCGGGGACGAAATGAAGCGCATCTATTACGGGCGAATAAGCACAACAGACGGTCAGTCCTCCGCGAGCCAATACGCGGACGCACAAGCCGAGGGAATCGATCCCGAGGACACTTTCATTGACGAGGGCGTGAGCGGGTACCACGTCGCCCCACAGGCTAGGGAGCAATGGCCGCACGTTGAGCGCGACCTGCGGAAAGGCGGCGTGCTTGTCGTGCGCTGGCTGGACCGGATTAGTCGTCGTTATGACGAACTCCACGAAACGATGCAACGCCTTATGAAGCGCGGCGTACGGGTTGAATGCACGCTGAATGGCATGTCGTTTGATGGTGGAGCGACCGATGCGATCAGCAAGGCTACGCGAGACGCGGTATTGGCGTTCATGGCAGCACAAGGCGAGGCTGACTATCTAAACAGGCGCGAAATGCAGGCGCGCGGTATTGCCGTCGCCAAGCTCGGGGACAACTACGCCACGGTTGGACGTAAGCGAAAAGCGGATTACGCAGAGGTGCGCGCATGGAGGGCTGAGAACGGCGCATCCATTAGTCAGACGGCTGCAAACTTCGGGATTTCCACGGCGGCGGTTAAACGCGCTATCGCGGAAGCCAAGGGGATAGCGACTGCAAATTAGGGCGCTGGCACCGCATACCGTAGAGGCCCGGACAGTCTTGGCGGATACACCGGGCGACCAACCACCACGCGGGCCAGCGTGCTCGCACAATACCGTAAACGATCATGGCGAACCACAACATCATCACTGAAGCATCTGGCAAATTGGCGTTCTACCCCTACGAGGCTGAGGCGGTCGAGAATCCGGCTGACCTTGATGAAGCGTATCGGGAAGGCGCTTTCTTCGCAGAGACAGATTGGCAGTGGGCATTGAAGGAACCGGTGCATGCTCGGCCAGCAAACATGGCCGAACACCGGGCTATGGCTTGGGCGTTCATCTCGGGAACCGTTTGTCCCGCGTGGCAGAACGAAGACATGCTTAACGCGTTCTATCTCGGGTATGAGGACCGAGCTACCGAGTTAGCGGACGCAGGAGAAGCCGGATACAAGGCAATGGCCGAAGCCGGAAGCGTCGCCGCTACCGCCGGATGGATTCTACAGACGCGACCTTGGATCAATACCGCTACGAAGAAGGATAAGGCCATCCGCACCGAACGGGCGGCAGGGGCCGGTGCGGCACAGTGGCAAGTGATCGCGGCGGCCAGCAAGCAGCCTTGCGACCTACATCAGGTCGAGCAAGCGCTGGCGCGTGCTGACGCGGCGGGAAAATGCGCGCTGCGTGGTCGCGACTTCCTGGGCAACCTTGCCACAGTCCACTGATACTTCCGCCGTATGACATCCGAGAGGCCCGCCAATGTGCGGGCCTTTTACATTTTTTTGGGTGATGCACTTGTGCCGTCGCTGCTGATTCCTCGCGCAGTTTCATTCGCTTTAGGGTAGCGATTTGGCGGTGTGATTCATTTCGGAACACTGTCAAGACACACACAGACCGCCCCGACTATTACCGTACCTTCAGCAGGTATCCCGAGTGATTCCACGCCGCCGTAGCGGTCGGTGGTCGCCAACGTGCAGGCTTAGGCACTGATACGCAGGCCGATGCTCTTGTGCGCCCAGTCGCGCTTTATCCGCAGGTCATTAAAGCGGTAGATGTTGGTTCGGCGGCCTGTGTCAAATCGGCCAGTTCCTTTCTGCGAGTTGGTTCCCTAGGTCTAGGTGGTGCCAATTCTCCTACTACCTTCTACAGCATAGTAGTAGGAAGAAAGGTGCCGTTCTATCTGACAAAAAAGCTTTTACATCAATAGCCTAGGCCAATCGTGGGTTGTCTCGGGGGCGGCACCCTGGACACCGTTGTCAACTTGCGATAGCTACCGCGAATTGGCGTCGGTGAACGTTTGAACAAGGAGAGAAGCGAATGCACGAGGCAGTGATGCAGTTGAGGAAGCAGCACGCAGCTGATCGGCGTGCCGTACTGGATTTTGAGGAAATCGATCAAGCTGCGGCCTTTGACGCAAAGCGTATGGGTTACCTAGTGCAAAAGGAGAAATACGAAGCGGCACTGAGGGAGATGCGCGCATTCCTAAGTGCTGAGGCAGATAAATACGCTGCCAACATCGAGGTGCGAGGGTTTCGCCGCCCAATTATCCAGCAGCAGATTGTAGTCGTAGCCGATAAAGGCCCGGAATACCGAGCGGCAAAGCAAGCGTTGATGAGTAAGTTGTTTGCCGATAGACGCACTCGGACGATGGACGGCAGGGCGTTACGCGTGGTGTATCTAAGAGAATCCGAACGACAGGCGGCCTATTTAGGGGAGCTGCCAGCGAGTATTTGGAATCGCCCTTTCCGCGAATGGGAGCAGGCCGTAGCCGACCGTAGCTTGATTGCGAGCGCCCTTATTGCGACCAATCCGGACGGTACTGCACGGGAGGTCCTGAACACTTTTGCGAAGATTCATAACCGCATCGTCGAACGGGCGAAGCCAGCTGCGAAGCCAGCGAGAGGTGCTGCTGGCAAAAACTTCGGCAAACATGGGCGCGTTGAATTCCTTTCTGGCAAGCGTGTCGCGTGGTTTGGCAGCAAGCCATTGGCGTATCGCGGGGAAGGCGCGTCTATTCGCCTGACTATTAAAGACGGTACGGCCCGGAAAGACATACGCATCGTAAAAACGCTTTCTGCTGCACCATTCAATGTAAAGCCTGAAACCATCGCCCGATGGATTGCCAATGCCGAAACGCAAGCAGCGCACGCGAACTACAGCCCGATCGAAGCCCAGCGTGACGATTTCGGACGTTTTACTGGATCGCGTGAACTGTAGAACCGGGCGCTACACACACGCCGCCATTAGAGGAGTTATCAATGACAAATCCTTTCCGTAAGCCACGAGGCCACCGAATGAGCCGAAAGTTTCGTCCCGAGCCCGAGTCTATTACAGCCAAGCTGGTGCGTAACCAAGCCGACTTAGACCGCCTGTGGAAAGGTGGCGCACGCGGAGACCAACAAGCCTTTCTAGACCGGCTTCGTGACGCAAGGGAGGCTGAGGCCAACTTCGTTTTTGTGCAGCAGTAACCACGAAGTTAGATTAACTGGAGAATTTTATGAAGATAGTGAATCACCCGCTGGAATACAACGATGTCGCCAAAGCGTATTTCAAATCGCTCGCAGCACGCGCTTCTAAAGGTGGCGTGTGCGTATGGCGGGAAGTCGTTGAGCAACTTACCGGCAGCCTGCCGACCTATGCGACGAGGAAGCAGCGCGCACGACAAAAGGTCGCAGTGGTGCGGATGCTGGGCGGAGGCCAAGAAAAGTCGTGAGTACATCGGCACGCCCGCACCGACGACTTGCCGGGTGCCCCTCGTGTGAAGTCTGGGTGTTGGGCGGCATTCGGTATCGCGAGTGGATTGAAACGCTGCGTGTCTTTCGTAACCGCGATTCTGTGCATGAAGCAGAAGCTGAACCGCCGCTTCGATGTCGAATTAGGCACCCCAAAAGTGTTTGGTTGAAGGCACTGTGAAGCCCTTTGGCAGCAGTAATAAGGTCCCTAAAAACCTATCGCACTATCAAGTCCCACCCCGTGCATCCAAGCTAACGCGACGGCATGCCGCCTTTGCCCGGCTAGACCCCGCGTACGCGTGGCAACTACGGAATCAGACCCGCTATCCGCAACGCATTGATGCCCTTTTAGCGGGCCGGAAGTGGTTCAGCGGGAACGAATGCAAGAAATGCAAAGGCACACGCCGACGCGTATACAACGTTGGCTGCTATGACTGCGAACAGCTAGGGCGCGGTTTCTCTTTAGATGCCAAAGGCCGCTGCACGGCGCTTCCTGCGGCAAAGCTCTCACGAGATGGTTGGCTTTCCCGTAACGATGAGAGGCGACGGGAGCGACGCGGTGACTGCATAGAGCGAGTTGCCGGGATGTTCCGGTCACGCGAATACCCTGGCGGGCGGCTGCACATAATGTGTCCAGCACTGCGCATCGATAACCCGGACTTTGGCAAGGTCCAGTCCTCCCGTATCTTCCAATTATGCGAACAACACTCTGACCTACTGCAACTGCTTCGGCAGGCCGGCTGGTCGATCTAACCTCAATTTATAAGGAGCTTCAATGGATTACAGTTTCAGTCTCGATAGCAACGTTCAGCCAGAGCACCAGCCTAGCGTGATTAACAGTAACGGAAGTACGGCTAGCTTCAGCGCAAGTGCAAGCGGCGACCAGTCGAGCGGCAATGTCGCGCAAGGCGGAACCGACTTTGCCGCAATGGCTGCAGCGGAGGCACGGCAGGGTATCGGCGGGCTCGGCATCAGCTTGGACAGCTTCAACAAGCTGACAGGCGGTGCTATTCAAGGATACGTAGACCGCGCGAAAAAGGAACAGTACGCCCAGGGCATGGCGATGGCGGCGCAGGGGCAAAGCCTGCAGAGCATCGAAGATAACCAGCCGTGGTACACGAAGCTTTACGGACCGGATGCCACGACGCAGGGCGCACAGATGTTCAACGTCAATGCGGCGATGTCCGATGCACAGACAAGCTTCACGCAGGCCATGCCGCAGCTTCGCGAGCGCTCGCCGGATCAAGTGCGGCAGTACCTCGTTGGCAAGATGTCCCAGGTGCAGAGCACGGGCGATCAGTTCACAGACGCGATGATGCAGCAGAAGCTCGCAGAGCAGTTGCCACAAATGTTAGACCAACACATGCAACACTACGCTCAGTTCACCCAAGAGCAGAACTACAGCGGCTTCACGAACATGGCGACCGCGTCCGCCCGGTCAATGCAGACCACTCTCGCCTCCTCGAATAACCCGGCTCAGGATGACATCGCTGCCGCGCATCGGAATTACATGCAGCAGATCGCGCGACCAGACAACATGGACCTCAAATCATACCAGCGCGCGCTTCGTGACGTAACAGTATCGAACGCTATCAATGGTAACTGGCAGGCCGTACGGGCGATGCAGAAAGTGCCCGAGTATCAGTCAATGGATGCGGTGATGAAGGCCGACTTAGACAACAAAATCCCTGTTTTCGAGGCACAGGCTGCTGCGAAGAACCCGGAAGTTGCAAAAGATTTTTCCGATGCTGCCACACTGAAGTTCAACATGATGCAAGGGTACAGCCCGTACCCGAGTACGCCTGCAGGTCATGCCGCCGCGATGGCTCAGATGCAGTCCATAAACGACGCGTGGACACTGCAGTACGGCGATGCCACGGTCCCGTTTACTCCCGAAACGATGGCGGACACGATTAGGGGTATGGACCTGAACAACGCGCGGCAGTTCCAATCGGCAATGAAGCTGCAAACGGAGCAGACCAATTTTAACCGCGCGACAGTCATGGTAAATAATGCCTGGGCGAGCAAAGCGCCTGAAGCATTGAAGGGTATTCCGATCCCAGAGAGTGCATTTGTGACACAGCTAAACCTTCTCTACGACGATGCTCTAAAAGCCGGTCCCGGATCGAGCCACTACGCTCATTTCTGGACGAACGCCAGTGCTAATGCGCGCGACGCTGATTTCAGACCGACAAAGCTGGTATGGATGATCAATAGTTCGATGTCGACCTTCTTCGATAATGCGGGGCCTGCAACGCCGCAGCAGCAGGTTGTGCTTCGGGACGCACAGCTACTCCGGCAGGGACAGGGTGGCGTTGACGCTGTGAAAGCGTACTTCGGCGATAAGGCTGAAGGCGTCCTAGCAATCTTGGATAACGGCGTCGACATCAGCGACCCAAAGCAATTCGCCGCTGTACGCCAGCAGTACACAAGGGGCAGATTGGCTAGTGCCTCGGCGCAGGACAAGAAAGCTGCGCTGGCCTATGTGAACGGGCAGGACTCGGCATGGTGGAATCCTTTCCGGCGCGGCGACCTTATGACCTGGAACATCACGGACGGGGCTAAGGCAAATCTGGCAGCGCAGGTCGCACCCCTAATGGCACAAAAGATGGCTGCGTTCGGGCTTAGTAAAGACGATGCTGCTCGTGCCGCGTTCTCTGAGGTCGTAAAGAACGGCGAGCTGGTGCCGGGTGCTTTGGTGCCAGAAGACGGGCGATACAATAAGGGCGAGCGCTGGGCTGATTATGTGGCGAAGGTTCCCGGCGCAGTTGCCAGCCAGAATTCTACGCTATACCAGGACTCGATGCGCGACTACATCAGCGAACTAGTTACTCATCAAGTAAAGCAACGTGGACAGGCGGACATGGCGAACTTCGATCCTTCGGACTATCACGTTCAATGGGGTACATACCTAGGAAACGGCCTTATGAACTTAGCCATGCAGAAAACAGATGGTTCACCTTTGTACGTGACGATGCAGGCGGATGAGTTCGGCAAACGTATGGCGAAGAACGCTCTCGATACGTCATACGGTAACACGCATGGACATGACCAACCAGGTTTGGCAAATCGCAACGCCTACGGCTGGCCTTACTAAAAAAGCACCGGCAGCAGGCTTCAAGGAGCGCGCTGCCGCCACAAACAAATAGGAGATTAAATGCTCGATCCAGAATTAGAAAACTTGCGCGACCAAATAGACGAGGCCGCAGGGATGCGCCACATGACTCGCGCACAGTTTTTCGGATTTTATGCCTTCGGATTAGACGGCGCGAGTGCGGGCGAGCAAGCAAGCAAGGAAGTATGCGATCCGCATTCTGACCGCAACTCGCGGGATAGCGTGCCTTCTAGATTGTGGGATTTGTGATCCGCCGAAAGAGCCCGTAGTGCGCCATCGGCGTTAATCATCGACTTTATCGCTTCTGACGATTCTTGCAACTTGCGCCAGCAGTTCTTCGATTGTTTGGGCTCCGGCGGTCAGCTTCGCTGGCTGATCCAACCTGCGCGCCAAGTCACGCGCTCGCAGATGCGTGTAGCGCCGTAACACGCTCCATGTCTTGTGGCCCGTAATTGCTGCCACTTCGGGCACCGTCATGCCTTTCTCGAAAAGGCGCGAGGTGGCTTCGCGCCGCAAGTCGTGAAAGCGCAAGTCGAGAATCCCGGCACGTTTTCGTGTCCGAATGAACGCGCGCTTTACTGCTTCAGCAGTAACCCCAGGGAACACATTATCGGACTTCTCCAGGGAATCGCTTGCTGCAAGCTTCAGCTTAGCTAGAATGGCTAAAGCCCGTGACGAAAGCGGCACTATTCTGGCGTCACCGTTCTTCGTTACGGGCAGCTTCGCGTACGGCTGAGTAAAATCGATAAGTGACCACTGGAGGGACACCAGTTCGCCTTGTCGCATCGCCGTCTCTATCGCAAGCTCAACCACTGGGCTTAGGAATTTGGAATTCGACCCCGCGCAGGCCTGCAAGAGCACGGTTTCTTCTCCGTAGTGCAATCTACGATCACGGGGGCGGGAGTTCTTTGGGCTGCGCAGGTTGTCGAACGGGTTGTGTTCGAACGGCACGCCCCATTCGGACATGGCTACGGCGATAACGTGGCGCAGCAAGTTGATGTCTCGATTGACCGTCGAGCCCGAAACTTTTGATAGCCGCTCATCTCGCCATTGCGCGACACGCTGCCTCGTCAACCCTGCTATAGGACAGGCGGCAAGGGAATGCTTCAGTATGCCGTTGATCCGATCTGACTCGGTATCGACGGAGCGTTTCCCACTCGTGACCTCGTTGAGATAGCGGCGGATTAAGTCAGCGAAGATGCGATACTTCGGTGCCGAGCCTTCCGCTATTCGCTGTCGATGCTCAACATCAACTGCAGCAGAAACTCTCTCGTCGATTGCCGATTCTTGTTCCGCTGCCCACGTCTCTGCATCTGAGAACACCCGAAATGTCCGGGATAGGAAGGGGAAGCCCTTGCGTCGTATTTTGACTGTGTAAGTCCCGTTGGCACGCATTTGTATCGTTGCCATACCCGCCCCTCTAAATGAATTGAGATGTGCAGGTGCAGGCGGTCATGCCACCATTCCTCGGCGGAGACAGTATGCCATAGAGCCTCAGTGGGGCGCGGCAGGACAAGCCCGGTCGCTGTCAGCAACCTTTGCAGTACTTCCCACGGCTAGCCTGTTAATCGTGTTGACGTACAGATGAGTGCCTCCCGTCAAATTGAGTTGAAAAACTGCATAATTGGGGGATTACACCGAACCGGAATGGACGACATGGACACCGAGTTTCAGCAGACGCTCCGAACAATTCAAAAGACCAACTTCAATAATCTGATCAAATTGCAAGCAGAGACCACGAGGATTATCGACGAAACAATCTCGGCGAATCGCTGGTCGAGGCGCTGGGAGCCGGTCATCATGATCGCGTCCTGTCTCGCAGTTGGATTGGCGATCACCTCTGCTGGCGCAGTCATCGGCAAACTGTTCCTGCAATGAGACTTAGATTCGCGTGTCGAATCGGCCTGATGCTGGGAGGTACCTCGTCTTCGCCCGCTAACCGGCAGCCGTCTGGAAAGCATTTCGACAGCTCCGCAGGCGGCTAGCTATCCGGCCAATAACGGCAGGGTCGCTTCCGGCACCGTGTACTTTGAGATGGCGGCGACTAATGGCGCTAGTGGGTAGGATAATCCACCGTAATTGTCGGCTACATCACCGGTTGTATGGCCGGTGAGTGCGTTGTGTACGTCAGCAGGAATTCCAGCAAGACGGGAAAGGTGTTTGAATGTGTGGCGAAACGAATGGAACACCATACGCTCGTCTGTCACCCTGCAGACCGTACGAAGATACCGCCCGAACCACTTCGAGAAGTTCCCACTTTCAACGCCATACACATCGGGTATGAGGCTGAAGAAGATTCGACGCTTGCCTGCTGCGGCCCTTGCGTGCTCTAAGAATCCAAGACGTATTAGGTCGGCATGTACGGGGATGCGGCGCTCGCTGGCTGCGGTTTTCAGTTCTTGCCCGTCCTCCGCGCTATGGGTGACCCTTACGACCCATGCTGAGTGCTGTTGGCCCGCTCCGTCCCGGTAAGCTTCTTCATAAACGTCTTCTGGTCGAAGCTGCGCCAACTCTTCGATTCTTGCGCCTGTGAACAATGCCAGCAGAGGCAGCCAATAGCAGGCGTCCCCACCGCCGCCCCTTGGCCTGCTTCCGTTGGTATAGACCGGACTTGTGAAGATCGCCTTCAATGCGGCGTCGTCAAACTCGCGCCGTTTCTCTTTGGCTCGCCGTTTCTCGGCCACTCTGATACGGGAGGCCGGATTCGCTTCTAAACCAAGATCATTATCCTTCGCATAATTGAAGACTACGCCGATCATGCCCAACTTGACGTTGATGTTAGCTGGGCTCTGGCCGTCAGCCAGTAGTTGATCTTTGTAGTCGAGGATTGTTTGCCGCTTCACATCGTTGGCGCGCGCCGCGCTCGTGACTTTGACGAATTCGGCAACGATTGCACGAGTCCGGCTGGCCGTCTTAGGCGCTGGCCGCTTCTCCCGTTCCCACTTGTCGATTACATCCGTCAGCAGGCTACCGGATGCTGTTTGCTGCACGGACTCGGTCACTGGGCGTGCAACCGCGACAGGGATCTGCACAACAGGCGATGCAGTTGGCCCGCCATTGCGATGATGACAAAACTCGCCATCAAGGCGAACGCCAGCCAGACGAGCAAGCCTGACAGCTTCAATGCGGGAGGTGGTACGAAGGGAGAAAGAGACTTCTAACTTGCCACCGTAGTAGGTGGCAATGTCTCTTGGGATACGTCTGCGGAAGTAGTAGGTACTGCCGCGTCTGAAGAGGTGAGTACACATCGTAAGCTCCAATGTGCGTCACCCACTTGATACAACCCAGCGAAAACTGCTGAATTGCCTAGATTTCTAAATTAAATCAATAACTTGGCGGAGAGACGGGGATTCGAAACCCGGATAGGTTTTACGCCTTGTGCGTCTGTAACCAATCCCGCAGCGCGCCGTTCATCCGCGTCTGCCAGCCGTCGCCGCGCGACTTGAAGGCTTCGACGATATCGCCGTCGAGCCGCATGCTGACGAGTTGCTTCGTCGGCGCTTTTTGCGGGCCGCGGGCGCGCCGGACTGCCGCCTGAAACTCGGCAGGCATTTCGTCGAGTTTCTTGGCGGTCTTGAATTGCTGATCACCCCATTCGGGGTTCTCGCTGTCGATCATCTCTGGATCAGGTTTCTTGCTCATAGCGTTTGACCTCGCGGGCGTTAGCCTTTCGCAGGCTGATGACTCGGATCGTCGATTCGACCAGGGTGAACACGACCATACACAGACGATCCCCGATAAAGCCCAGCGATTGATACCGCGTCTCCGGGTAAGCCTTGCGATCGTCGGTCTGCGTGAGGGCAGTCTCGAAATCGAAGTGCTCGACCAGATTGAACGACATACCGCGCTCGGCGATGTTTCGTTCATTCTTGGCAGGGTCGTATGTAAAGTTCACAAATCAAATTGTATATACGAAATAAGTTAGGGTCAATATTTTGTATTTACAATTTGGCCCTGAGGTGCGATTCGCCATTAACGACGAAAGGCGCACTCTCATGCAAGTGCGCTAGAAGCCGAAATAGGCGCAAAGCGCACCTATGAACACGATTTGATATTGGTGAGTTGCCGCGTGGGTGGTTGCCACCCTCTTTGAGAAGAGCCGTTATCTGCAGGCTTTCATCTGGAATGCTGGCGGAGAGACGGGGATTCGAACCCCGGATAGGTTTGACCCTATACACGCTTTCCAGGCGTGCGACTTAAACCGCTCATCCATCTCTCCGGAGCCAGCTATTATAGCCATGTTTTCGGATTGTGGGAATTTTTTTGCAATCGCCTCCATTCGGCCCCGCATAGGTCGTCAGTACGGCCCCTGACCGAGTCGCGCATCCCGAGACGCATCCCCGAGACGCACCGCAAGCATCCCGTGTGACGTCGAATCTCCAGCGCCGTCTCAACCCCGCCGTCGCGACCTATCGGCACGCCGGCAATACCGAATTCGCCGCCAAACATCGGCATTGCCCTGCGTCGCTCCAGTCCCATCTCAATTTTCAGCCCGCGTGCGTCGATCATCACCGCAAAGCAATCGCACCGCACGAACGATCCCGCGCCGATAGCCTCGGTTATGCCTACATTGCATCTATCGATATAACGCTCGGTGAGGTCGGAAGGTGAATGCAATCCCGTCGCTTGTGCTTTTTCAGACGCGCCACTGCACTGAAGCGATAGACGATCGCGTGCGCGACAGCGATGCCATGGCGGAACCGTCGCAACCGATCGTATTACTTCGTCTCCCCATCGAGCTGTTCGACAAAATCCTGTATTCCTTTGCCGCACCGGATATCACGAATCTCGCTTGTGTCAGCGGCCCATTGCGCGCGTCACTGCGGCAGCATCCCGTGGTCCTCGCCTTGGCGCAACTCGGCGCGCCGCGCTTTTACGCCGGACTTATCGGCGGCATGGAAGCTATCCAGTCGACACCGCTGCCGTTCCGCGAATCGCTGATGCGCGAGTATGCGTCCCGAATGGTGCGTATCGACGACGGCGACGGCGCGATTCCCTGGCTCTATTACCTTCGGCTTTGCGAGCGTCAACTGCATGCCGGGCCGCCTGAGGAAGACCGCTTTCTCGGCATGCGAGATCTGTGCATCGTTCAGCCACTCGCCATGCTGCGCTTATTGAAAAGGCCATTGCAACAGTCCTATCTGGCTTACTCATGGCAACAGCAGTTGCAGGCGTTACCGGAAGAATACAGGACAGACCTTTCCAAGGCGATCATCGGTTTGAATTCCGGCGAGACGAAATACGATCGCGCGATATGGGGGCTGATCGACAACGCCGACGATGGTTCCAACCCTCCACCACTACGCCGGATCGCCGTGATGGCGGCGTTACAACTTTTCGACGTTCATGCGCGAGATGTCTGCCACCGTTTCGTCAAACGTTTCGGTTTGACCTCGGAACAAAGAACAACCCAACTTGAACCGATGGTGGTTGAAGCAGTGGCGACATGCTTTTCCCTGAGTGTCAGTGATCTCGCGGCCGTCATGCAACGCTGGAGCATGAATCACACGACGTTTCTGCCGGCGTTGCACGCGGCGCTGCTGACGAAAGCAGTGGATGCGCTGCGCGGTCCCTGGGCCGAACTCTATGGCGCTAGCGTGACGCCGGCAACGCCGCTGGTCCAGATGCAAGCGGTCGAACAGGTTCTGGGTATTCCGGCGAATGCGGCGCGCGACATCAAGGCAATCCAATCGGTGATGCCGACGTTTTGGACGCTGTTCTGGATGAGCGACCGTATCGTCATGACCCATTCGAATAACCTGCCGTGGCAAACCGTGCTGCACCTGCCATGGCAGGTGCAGCCGACGTTGCTCGCGAGACTGGCGTCGCAGGCGGGATTGGCGCTCACCGATGTCGATGGTAATTGGGGGGACAGCCGCAGCCTGGAGCACTGGGAACAGCAGATCGTGGAGACGTGCATGACCCACGACCGCCCGCGCCTCGCCGTTCGCGCGCTGATGCTCGCGTGCCACCTTTCGCGGTTTCGGAGTCACGACAAGCGCTCGGTGATACTGCTGCGCGCGCTGACGCTGGCGGTCGCGACGATGCCGCCCTGGAGTTGGAATGAGCTGATCGAGGCGCTCTGCCTGCATCGGGTGGAAGCGCAGCGCATCCCTCGTCCCAGCTGGCCGCGAGACGTGGATGTCGAGCATTGGTTGACGACCTTTCTGGCGGATCCGGCTAGCTACCTCATCGCCCCGTCGCCGATGCTCGTCGCTGCGCTGATTCGTCATGCGGAGTCGATCTGGCGTCATGCGCCGAACGGTGAGGGAAGCGATGGCGAGCGTTTCGATCGCTTGTGCGAGCGACTCGATCTCTCGCAAAGAGATCGCGGATGCCTTTCCGATTCGCTGACATGCTTCAGTGAGATCGGATCGTGAATGCCGACCTGTCGCGAACGGTGTCCAATGCGCCGTCGACCGCCGGGAGCGTGGATGGCCCCTCTGCTGACTTCGATACCATCGCAGGCGGTTGCCATCCGGTCACGCTATGCGTGATACCAGCGGACGTGCAGAGCGAAATCTTCCATCATTGTTCCGCACGCGACATCACGAATCTGGCATGCATCAGCGTGTCGATGCACACGTCACTGCAAGATCATCCGGTGATTCGCGTCTTCGGCCAGATCAAGACGCCGTGCAATTACGCGTGCCTCGTTGGCGGCATGGAAGCCATCCAGTTGGTGCCGTTGCAGTTTCGCGCGCTGATGATGCGCGAATATGCGTGCCGAATGATCCGAATCGGTGATGGCGACGGGGCGGTTCCGTGGCGCTACTACGTGTTGCTTTGCCACAGTCAAATAAATGCCGACGCCCACTTACCGAACCGGAACGAAAGCCTGCGAGATTTGTGTCTTGTCCAATCGATTGCGATGCTGCATATGTGGGAACGCACGACGCGGCCACTAAATACAGTGTTTTCCTGGGAAGAAGAGGGGGATGTCCTGTCACCTTCTTATCGAGCGGAAGCCGTCGACGCATTGCTGGAAATGAACTTCGGCATCAGTGCCCAAGCGCGCGACGTATGGACGCTCACGGACCTCGGCCAACGCAGTGCGGCGCGCGTGCCCACGCGTTTCATCGCAGTGATGGCGGCGTTGCAGTTGATGGATGATCGCGCACACGACGTTTGCCATCGATTCACCAAATGTTTCGCGCTGACGTCGGAGCAAAGGAAGACGACGTTCAATCCAGTCGTGGTGAATACGTTGGCGCGATGCCTTTCTCGAAACGGTGGGGATGTGGGCGCTGCGCTGAACCGCTGGGGCATGAATACACGCGCGCTGTTGCCCGCATTGCACGACGCGTTCTTGCAAAAAGCGTTGCAGGCGCTGCGCGGCGCATGGACCGACATTTTCGATTGCGCGATGACAAAGGCGGCGCCGTCGGTGCACGTGTCCGTCACGGACCATGTTTTGGGTATTCCGACGAATGGCATCGCGGATCAGCAAGTCGTGTTGTCGGCAATGTCGACGTTCTGGACCCTCTATTGGCCCAACGACAGTTTTCCATCCCTTCAATCGGGCCGTATCGCGTGGCAGAAAGTGACGACGTTGGATTGGCAGGTGCAGCCTACGCTGCTTGACAGGATTGTCGTTCGCACTAAATTTGCAGGGGCCGATGTGGCGGATAGTTGGGGGCGACACGGAAGTCTTGCTTCGTGGGAGCAGAAGATCTTTGCAACCTGCATTGCGTACGATCGACCGCGATTGGCGATTCGTACCTTGATGATCGCCTGCCACCTATCGCGCTTCAAGGATTACGACACACGTTCGCGGATACTGCATCGGGCGCTGGCGCTGGCGCGCGAGAACACGCCGCCTTGGAGCTGGAACGAGATCATCGAGGCGCTCTGTCAACTCCGCGCATCCGCGATACGGAGCCAGCGCTTCGACTGGCCGAGTGAAAGTGACATCGCGACCTGGATGACGATCTTCCTTTCCGATCCCGCAACGTGCATGGTTGCGCCATCGCCGATGCTGGTGGCGGTGCTGTTTCGTCACGCCGAGTCGATCTGGCATCACCTGCCCGAAGGCGAGGGCGGCGATATGGGCCGTTTCGACCGGCTATGTGATCGGCTCGATCTGATGCTAAGAGATCGTCGGGGCCTGAAGGCGTCGCTGACGCGGTACTTTCCCAACGATGCGGCAGCGGTGCATTAGCGCAGCGCGGGGTACATCCGCCGCCCGTTGCGGACAGCCGCATCGTCGGCATCGGTTGGGGTAGACGAGGCTTCGATTACGCATGCCGGTGACAACCTACGGTGAGGGTGGAATGTGAATGCGATCGCGTCGAATATCGTATCGAACCTGGCCGACGGCACCGAGGCCATTGAAGACAGCGAAGGGAGTCACGCCACGGCGCTGATCGCTTCACCCTCGTTCGGCTTGCTGCGGATTCCCCCTGATATGCAGCAGGAAATTCTGTCGTTGCTGGGTGCCCAAGACATTACGTGTCTGGCGAGTGTCAGCGTGTCGATGCGCGTGTCCTTGTTGCGGCATCCGGTGCTGCTCGCGTTTAGTCGGATGAGCGCCACGAAACATTACGCCGCGCTGATCATGGGTCTGGAAGCCATTCAGTCGACGCCGCTGCGGTTTCGTGCGCCGCTGATGCGTGAGTATGCGTCGCGCATGGTTCGCATCGAAGACGGCGACGGCACGCTCCCATGGCGCTATTACGTGTGGCTCTGCGAGGGACAACTGCGGGCTGATGCAGCCCCGTCTACGAAATTCCTTGGCCTGCGCGATCTATGCCTGGTCCAGCAGATCGCGACGCTGCGGATATTCGGGCGCCCGCGTCAGGACCTGGATCAGATCCACTCCTGGGAAGCGGATCTGGACGTGTTGCCGTCACCTTACCGGGCGAGCCTGGTGGATACATTATTGGGATTGGGTTCCAAGATGAGCCACTACGAACGCAACCTTTTTGCGCTTGCCGGCTTCGGTTCGGAAGGCGACAAACGTTCATCGGTGCAATTTATCGCGGTGATGGCCGCGCTGCAGCTCTTCGATGTCGAGGCTCGGGACGTGTGCCATCACTTCACGACCTGTTTCGCAGTCGGGGCGGAGCAGCGAACGACATGCTTCGAGCCGGTAGTCGCGCTTGCACTTGCAACATGCTTTCTCCAGCGGGGCGGCGACGTGGAAGAGATCCTGCGTCGCTGGGGCATGAACCACGGCACGCTGCTGCTGGCACTCCACCACGCGCTGTTACAGAAAGTCATGGAAACCATGCGCAACGCGCACTTTTGCGATATGACGCCGAGGCAGATCACGTCTCCGGGCCAGGGGCAGGCAATCGAGTTTGTTCTGGGGATGCCGTCCGATGCGACAAAGGATCTCGATGTCGTTCGATCGGTGATGTCGACGTTTTGGAACCTCTATTTCTCGGCGATCCAATCGTGTCGTAGTGCGTGCCGCACGGTGCTCCAGATGCCCTGGCAAGTTCAGCCGACCCTGCTTTCCCGATTGGCATGCCGGTCGCGATTGGCGTGCCGCGATGCCGATGAATGGTGGGGGACAGGGCGAAGTCTGTTGCTCTGGGAGGAAACAATGGTGACGACCTGCATTGCGCATGGACTGCCTCGACTGGCGGTTCGTGCGCTGACCCTCGCCGTGCAATTGTCGCGTCTGCAGGAATACGACGATCAGTCGATCGTGTTGCAGCGAGCGCTGCGCCTCGCGCGCGATACTTCCCCGCCTTGGAGTTGGAACGAACTGATCGAGGCGCTCTGCGCGCACCGTGCCGAATCGGAGCAATTGATGTACGTGCAATGGCCGTCCGACGCAGACGTCGCGGAGTGGATGACGGCCTTTTTATCCGATGAGGCAACGCATGTCATCGCGCCGTCGCCGACGTTCGTCTCGATGCTTGTCCGTTTCGCCGAATCGATCTGGCCGCATTTGCCCGAAAGCGCGCAGGGCAACGGTACGAGGGAGGATCGCGTAGCGCGATTGTGCGAACGACTCGATCTTTCCAAATCCGGTCGCCGGCGTTTGAACCGCATACTCATTCCTCCGACGAGGTTGGAATATGAATGCCATTCCCGCGGATAGCGGTTTGGACGGCTTGGTCCGCATCGACGCCTCGTGGGGGCGCGGGATCGATGCCGATGCGGGCGACGATGATCCACGCCCGTTCGCGTTGCAATGCCTCCCACGCGAGATGCGGGATGAAATCCTCGACCGGTGTGTTGCACAGGACATCACGCGCCTTGCCTGCGTCAGCGTGTCGATGTGGACCGCGTTGCAGCGGCATCCGGTCGTCCTCGCCTTCGTGCAAATCGGTCTACCGTGCGGTTATGCCGGCCTCGTCGACGGTTTGAACGCCATCCAAGCGAGTTCATTGCGGCACCGCGCGTCGCTCATGCGGGATTATGCCTGCAGGATGCAACCCATCGACGACGGCGACGCCGCCATGCCCTGGCGAAAATACCTGGGGCTCTGCAAGGCACAACTGACCTTGGCGGCGGACGCGTCGGTGATGCGTGCCGGTTACCGCGAGCTGGATATCGCGGAGCCGATAGCGCTGCTGCGCATCTTGCCTCTTCCGTTGCGACAAACCGATATGACCGTTTCACGCGAGTTGCAATTAGAGGTTCTACCCGCGCACTATGTCGCCGACGTGTGGCACTCGTTACTCGGCGTGAACGTCGGCGCGACCGCTTCCTTTGCATGGCGCGCGGCGCTCCGAGTGCGCTGGCAAGTGCAACCGATCTTGCTCACTACCCTGATATTCCGGATCGGCTTGGCGCGTGTCGATGTCGAACAGTGGTGGGGTGTGGGCGGTCATTTGGCGCGCTGGGAGCAAAAAATCGTTACGGCGTCGCTGACGCAGGATCGGCCGCGACTGGCCATTCGCACTTTAACGATTGCCTATCATCTTTCTCGTCTCGACCGTCATGGAGAGCGGGCCGTGATACTGCAGCGTGCGCTGACAATCGCGCGAGAGAAAACGCCGCCGTGGAGCTGGAACGAGCTCATCGAGTTGCTCTGTTTGCATCACGTCCGGTCGGCCTGGGCCGGTGCAACGGACTGGCCACGCGATGCCGATATCGCACAATGGTTGACCGATTTTCTATCCGATAGGGCAACGGTGATGGTCTCCCCGTCGTCGAGCTTCGTGGCGACGCTGATCGATCACGCGGCCGCGATCTGGCACTGTTTGCCCGATGGCGTCGATGGCGACGAAAGTCGTTATGACCGGCTGTGCGAGACACTCGATCTGCGGCAAAAAGACCGAAACGATCTCCGGGACGCGCTGAAACGTGATGTCGCCTGCGACGCATCTGCAACGCGCGTGGGCGGACCGGCGGCCACCGGCACAAAGCGCGCTGCGGCTATGAACGAAACCCCCGTCAGTGCCCAGTCGACGCCGCCATCGCATCGATCAAGCAACGTGTCCACCGAGGTCGGAAAGTGAATGCCATCCCATCCTGCGGTCCTCTGCCTATTCTTACGTCGTCTCATCTCGCGCAGCGGGACCCATGGCCAGGGCGTCAGGATGCCGCGGCCGAGACGGCGGACCCAGTCCTACTGTTTTCCCTCCCAGATGAGTTGCAGCAGGAAATACTGTTTCCCTGTACGGCACGCGACATCACGCATTTGGCCTGTGTCAGCGTATCGACATACGATGCCTTACGTCGGCATCCTGTCATGCTCGCGTTGACGCGGCTCGAACCGGCATGTCATTACGCCGCGCTTGTCGACGGCATGGAAGCCATCCAGGCGACACCGTTGCGGTTTCGTTCGGCGCTGATGTGCGAGTTTGCGTCGCGCATGGTGCCACTCGAAGATGGCAATGGCGCGATCCCCTGGCTATATTACCTGCGCCTCTGCGAGAGCCAACTCACGTCGCATGGCACGGCACCCGAATCCGGAGCGTTGCTGCGCAACCTGTGTATCGTGCAACCCGGGGCGATGATGTGCATGCTGAGAGGACCGATGCGGTCGGTGACGCGGGTCTACTCGTGGGAAGCGCAGGTAAGCCTGCTGCCGAAACACTATCGGTCTGACTTGTATCATGCACTTTTGCGGCTGAATGCCGTCGCGGGAGGGTGCGATGGCCAGGTGTGGCGGTTGATCGATGCCGGAGGGCGCGATGAAAAATGTGTTCCTCTGCACTTCATCGGTGTGATGGCTGCTTTGCAGCTTTTCGACGATAAAGCCCAGGATGTCCGTCGGCGTTTCATTGCACGGTTCCCGCTGTGCGCGCAAGACCATGGACGCGCGTTCGACGCGATAGTGGTCGGCGCGTTTGCATGTTGCTTTCCGCAGCGCTGCGACGAACTGCAAAAAATTCTCCTGCGATGGGATGAGGATTACAGCGCTTTGCTACCTGCCTTGCATGCGTCATTGCTGCAAAAGGCAGCAAAAATTTTATCGCGGCGATGGGGGACGCTGGAGGCCCCGGACTTGACGGATCGCCCGCTGCCGCGCCATGTCGCGCCGAGCGACCATGTATTGGCTATTCCTGCTACCGGGGAGGCGGACCTTGCCATAGTGCAGTCGTCTATGGCGACGTTTTGGACGCTCTATTGGGTGAACGATCGCGGCGCGTGGGGGGAATCCTCGCGTCCTGCCTGGGATACGGTGCTCCGACTGCCCTGGCAGGTTCAGCCGACCTTGCTCGCCAGATTGATCGGGCAAAACGGGTTGGCGCGTGTGAACCTCGCGCAATGGTGGGGGAAGGACGGCAGTCTGCACCAGTGGGAACAGAACATCATGGCAAATTGCATCGCGTCTGACCGACCGCGATTGGCGGTGCGAGCCTTGATGGTTGCCATCTCTCTTTCGCGTGTCATGGCGGCCAAAGTGCAGCTTGCGATACTGGAACGGGCGTTGGCGGTGGCGACCGACACCCTGCCGCCGTGGAGTTGGAATGAACTCATCGAGGGCCTTTGCGTTTTTTGCGTCGAGACAAAGCGCACGGGCGAGTGGAACGGGTCATTCGATGCACGCATTGCAACCGCGCTGTTGGCATTCTTATCAGACGACGCGACATGCATGCTCGCGCCTTCACCGATGTTCGTCGCGACGTTGATCGATCACGCCGAATTGATATGGACGCTTTTTCGCGGTAGCGAGGATGAGGCGCGATTCGAACGGCTGTGGGATCGGCTCGATCTGCTGCAAAGCGATCGCGAAAGTATCATGGCGCGGCTGCGTGCCCTTCCCGAGGCGGCGTTCAAGTGAACGCGCTCCCCTCTCATAGCTTGCTTGAAACGCTGGTGCAGGACGAAAAAGACGGCACGGAACCCGCTGCCCACGTATCGTTCGTATGCGCGCTACACGCCATGCCAAGCGATGTGCGTCTCGAAATATGGGATCGTTTGGATGCGCGGTCCATTACGCGGCTGGCGAGCGTCAATGTCGGGATGCGACATGCGTCACGCGAACATCCTGTCATCCTCGCGTTTGCACAGATCGGGAAGCCGTCGCGTTATGCGTCGCTGATCGGTGGCCAGGCGGCGCTTGCTATCACGGTGGATGTCCGGGATGCGGTGATACACTGATATCGCACGGTACTCATCTCGGAGGGCGAATGCCACGTCGGTCACGACTCTATCCACTCGCCTGGCTTATTGGGATAAGCGTCGTATCGACCGTCGCATGCGTCGCCGCGCATGCGGAATCCGGGGATCCGCCGGGTGCTTGGCGCGCTTTTTCCGCACAGGGCCGCGCTTTCGTGTTGCCGCCTGACGGATCACGAAAAATACTGTTGATGGCATCGGCAGGTGCGAAAGGCCCCGCGATCTCGCTGCTGGATCTGGAGGGGCCGCTCTGTGCATCGGGCCGTGTCGGACGGCGTGGGCAGGCCACGCCGTTCGCCATCAATGGCAAGTCCATCGGTTTTGTCGACGATTGTGTGGATGGGGCCGTAGTCGAGCGTCCCGAATCCGACCAAGACGCGCGCTATCTGCTTTCCATCGTCGCGGCCGGCGATGCGGTCACCGTCGATGACGGACGAGGGGGCGCGCTGCATTATCCTGCAGCCGACTTCAGGCCGGTGCGACAGGAGCTGGCATTACGCGCCGACGGCTTCTGACGACATCACTGCTGCGATGCATGCACAAGCATGCCGATGCCGTATTTGCACATGCAAGGCCAAAGTTCATTAAGCAACATCGCGACGTTGCAAGGCGATCGGTTTCAGCGCATTCTCATGACGCAATTTGCACTGGTCGCGCATTGCGCGCGTCTGGACCTTGGTCCCCGCGCTGTGCTCTGAACGGTGTCGTGATTGATGAACGAGTCGAATGATCTGTTTGCCGGCGCGTGCGCCGCGACCTCGTTGTTTCGGATTGCCGTCATGAGCGGGGCGGCCGAAACGTGGCACGCGGTGATGGTGGTATCCGACGGTGGCATCTTCATACGTCGCGACTTGGCGTGCATGGAAGCGAGGATCTTGCTCCGCAACCTCCCCGACCATGCCGCGGACATCACGCACGTGGTGGATCCGGCACCGGCCTTGTTAACGCACGACGCCGCATCCTCTTCGGAAGGCGATACGCGATCCGTCGCGGCGGCAACGACAGTCGATTTCGAACCGGTTTTCCATGCCTTGGCGGCGGCCGGCTCCGAGTTCAGGGGCTATAAACGCGGCACGCTGGAGCGGCGCATCGCGCGTCGGATGTCCGTCAATCAGGTGGCGACCTTCAAGGCCTACTGCCAGATGTTGCGCGATCAAACCGCAGAGGCCGAGGCGCTCGGCAATGACATGATGATCGGCGTGACCGCGTTCTTTCGCGATCCGGAAGCATGGGACGTGATCGTCGATAGCGTGTTGCGTCCCTTGCTCGATGCCCCCGACCAGGAAGCGCCGCTGCGCATATGGGTACCGGGTTGCGCGACCGGCGAAGAGGCCTATTCGATGGCGATGGTCTTGACCGAGGAGATCGGCAAGCGCGCGACGCCGCGTCGATTCATTATTTTCGCCACCGATCTAAATCGCGCGGCGTTGGTGCACGCGCGGATCGGCCTGTATCCCGCGTCCTCGGTGCAGTCGCTCGGCGAAGCGCGCCTGGCGCGATTTTTCATTCGATCCGAGGAAGGTTTTCAAGTCAGTCGCACGTTACGCGCATCGATTCTGTTCAATATGCAGAACCTGATTTCGGATCCGCCGTTTTCTCGGATCGATCTGATCAGTTGCCGCAATTTGCTGATCTATCTGGAATCGGATGCACAGCAGCGTGCGTTCTCGTTATTTCATTTCGCCCTGAATCCGCAGGGCTATCTTTTTCTCGGTCGCTCGGAAAGCACGGACCCCGACACCACGCGCTTTCAGGAACTGTCCAAACCCTGGCGCATCTATCAACGCAGTCCCACCGTCAAGCCGCGCGTGCTGCGTCATCGCTTCTCCGCGACGATGGTCTCGCAGGACCATTTTGGCAAGGCAAGCCGTGCCATGGTGCGCAACAAAGGCTATGCGGAACTCGTCAACACCACCTTGCTGGCGGATCAGCGTGCGGCGATCCTGGTCAATGGCGCGCATCACGTGTTGTATGTCAGTGGCGCCGCGGACCGCTATCTGGGGCAACCAGACGGGGAGCCTACGAATCACGTTTTGGACATGGCACGTGAGCGGTTGCGATTGAAGCTCCGCATCGCGCTGCGGCGGGTGGTGCAGCATGCCGAGACGCGGCCGGTCAGCGAAGTCGTTCCGGCCGATGGCGCGCCCGGCGTTCGGATCACGGTTTCCAACGTACAGGACAGTGCGCAAGCCGCCGGGAGTGTGTTGTTGATCGTGTTCGAGTGCTTAGCGACGATCGAATCAAGCGTGTTGCCGGTGATCGCGCCAGGGTCGCACTCGGATCTCTGGCATCTCGAAAGCGAGTTGCGCACGACACAGGCGGCGCTCGGCAGCACGATCGAAGATTTGGAGGAAAGCAATAGCGAATTGCGCGTGTCGAACGAAGAAATCCTTTCGATGAACGAGGAGTTTCGTTCGGCGAACGAGGAGTTGGAGACATCGAAGGAAGCGCTGCAGGTCGTCAACGAACAATTGAATCAGGTGAACGCGCGACTCGAACAGAAGATCCAGCAACTCGAGGCCTTGACGGACGACTTCACGAACTTGCTGGCCAGCACCGAGATCGCGACGATCCTCATCGATCGCTATGGCTTGCTGAAACGCTTTACGCCGAGTGCCGCGCGGATGTTTGCGCTGTCGCCTCTGCACGAGGGCTGCGTGATGGCCGAGATCTTCGGCGATGCACCCGGCGACACGATTCTGCAGGATGTGGAACGCGTGCTGGCCTGTGCGTCCGAACAGGCGGAACGAGAGGTCAAGTTCGACGCCGGACAATGGTATGTCCGGCGCATCACCCCCTATATGACGTCGCTCGGAAAATTCCCCGCGGGTGCGGTCGTGACATGGACCGACATCACGCATATCAAAAAAATGGACGAGCGTGCGTGGCGGCTGGCCGCCGTGGTTCAGGACTCGAACGATGCGATCACCGTTTTCGATATGAGCGGTCGGTTTCTGGCATGGAACAAGGCGGCTTCGGTAATGTATGGCTATACCGAAACCGAAGCGTTGACGATGTCGGTCTCGGATCTGGTGCCGGCGGGTGCGCGCGAGGATCATCTCGATTTTATCCGCCAGGCGCTCGGCAATGAAGCGCTGCACTCCTACGAGACGCGACGCGTGGCGAAGGATGGCCGAGAGTTGGACGTCTGGCTGTCGATGTCGATCCTGCTCGATGAGGAGGGCAAGGCCGTCTCGATTTCGTCGACGGAACGCGACTTGACGGATCGCAGCATCAGCAATGCGTTTCTGCGCCAACGTGCCGAGCAATTGGCCTTGGCGGATCGGCGAAAAAACGAGTTCCTGGCGATGCTCGGCCACGAACTTCGCAATCCGCTCGCGGCACTACTTTCGGCAGGCTCGCTGCTGTCCTTGACGAGTGTGGCGGAGGCGAAGAAAACCTGGGCCGCTGGCGTCATCGTACGCCAGGGACGGGCGATGCTGCACCTGGTCAACGATATGTTGGACATTGCTCGGATCGCGGCGGGGCACGTCGAGCTGCATCGTCAACACGCGCCGCTATCGGGCATCGTGCAAAGCGCGATCGAAGTCTGTCAGCCGATCATCGATGAACAGCGGCATCGTCTGGCGGTGTCGTTGCCGAAGGAGGCAGTCTATCTTTTTGCCGATGCGACCCGGCTATCGCAAGTCATCGAGAATCTGCTGATCAATGCGGCAAAGTTCACGCCTCCCGGCGGGGTGATCAAGCTCCGGGCACGGACCAATGCAGCGCATCGACTCGTCCTGCATATCGAAGACAACGGGAAGGGCATTGCGCCGGAACGGATCAACCGGATATTCGACATGTTCGTGCAGGGTAAGGCGCCCGAGGGGCAGCGCTACAACGGTTTGGGCGTTGGCTTGTCGGTAGTGCGCCGCCTGGTCGAGCTGCACGGCGGCACCGTCCGGGCGATCAGCGACGGCCGCACCGGGAGCACCTTTATCGTCGACCTGCCACTGGCCGTGCAAACCCATCCGGCCACGCTGGCGGAAACCGTATCCGAAGCGGTACGGCCGACCTGCCGTCGGGTGTTGATCATCGACGACAATCGGGATGCGGGCGATGCCTTGTCGGTGTTATTGACGCACGAGGGGCATGAGGTGCAGACCGCCGCGGACGGGCCGTCGGGCCTGGCGATCGCGCAGGTTTTTCTGCCGGAAGTCGTCCTGCTCGATATCGGTTTGCCGGGAATGGATGGCTATGCCGTGGCGGCACAATTGCGCGCGAACGACGCGACGCGTCATGCGCTGCTGGTGGCCGTTACCGGTTTCGGCATGCCGTCCGACCGGCAACGTTCCGCCGAAGCCGGTTTGGATCAGCATCTGATCAAACCGGTGGATTGCGACAAATTGTGCCGCTTGCTGGCGTCGGGAAAGGGATCCGGCGGTGGCGAGGAGCCAATCGGTGAAGCCGAGGCCTGATTTACCCGACCGCTGTACGCGCTTACATTATTTACACTTTAGGCGCTGCGGGCGCCGAGCAAGACCGGGATGCATCGCTTCGCCCATTCCAGACCGCCTTCGAGCGCGACGTCGGCGCTCGGGTAGGGCCCGTAATGGCTGATGCAATTGCGGACGTCGAACGAGACATCGTCGCCCAACACGGGAAAACCGTCGGCGCGCGTGATGACGGCGTCGAAGCCATAACCGTCCAGGCCCGAGCGCGATTCACCTAATACTTGCGGAATAGGGGTGACGCTGACTAAAAAATCCTCGATAGGATGGTTTTTTAGCATGACGAATCTCCGTGTGATGCACTTAGTATAAACACGGATAGGCGATTCGTGCAGTATCAAAAATCGTCAGCGTAATATTTTACGTAACAAAAGGTGTGCGCCTACCGACAGGCCGGTTTCAGGGGATGCGGAACCCCGGCCGCCCGTTCATTCGGCCAGTTGCGCCTCATGTAGGAGGCGCCCGCATTCGTCCAGCAGATCCATCGCCACCGGTGACTGATGGTTCGGATCCAGCGACTGATTCATCTCATGCGCCATATACAGTCCGGCTTCGCGCGAGAGGCTGTCCGCCAGCGTCCGTGCGAACTGACCGCTGAGGGCGGCCAGTTCGCGGATCAGCCGCGGCGGCGCGCTGACGTTCTGGCGCATGAGCCAGACTTGGGCCGTTTCCAGCGCGCGGTGGTCGTCGGGCCAGCTATCGTGCTCGTAGTACACGCCGAGTCGTTCCGAGGTCAAGGCGAACAGCAGGGCCTTTCGGTTGTCAAAATTCAGATCTACGGGCGTCATGGGAGCATCGGATGCAATAGGTAAGGAAGGAGTGCGGCGCCATTCTACAAAAATTGGCATCGCGCCAAGCAGATTGATGGTTAGGGCGGGGGCGCGACGGGTTGCGCGTCGGAGGCGGTGGCCGGCTGCAGCGGCAGTCGCAACACGCGGATTTCCGGCTCGTCGCTGCGCTCGACGCTGAATCCCAGCGTGCGGGCCAATTTGATCATCCGGGTGTTTTCCGATAAGACCTCGCCGACGATGCAGCCGGTGCCGCGTGCGCGGCAATAGGCGATGATCCGCTGCATCAGCAACGCGCCAAGTCGCAGGCCCTTGCGATCGGAGCGCACCAACACCGCGAATTCCGCCGTTTCATTGTCGGCGTCCGCCACCGCGCGAACGACGCCGAGCGTCACGCTGGTCGGCGCACCGCCGTCCGGCGATGGCATGTCCGTGGTGGCGATGAAGGCCATCTCGCGGTCATAGTCGATTTGCGTCATCCGAGCCAATTGCCCATGTTCCGGCGCCTTAACCGCCCCGAAAAAGCGCATGCGCAGGTCATCGTCGCTCATCGACTCCACGAGGATGCGATGCGTCGGCTCGTCCTGCGGGCGGATCGGACGGACCGTGATCGTCTGGCCTTGCCAATGCAGTGTCGATTCGAGTTCCGCCGGATACGGCCGAACCGCGAACCGGTAGCGCGCCGGTACCGCATCGACGGCGATCGTCGTCGTATCGGGCGCGCTGCCGTCGTTGTTGCTGCCGGCGCTCCCATGCGGCGACGTTGCCGGGCGATCGTGATCCGGGACGGTGGCGACGATGCGGCAGTCGCGCATGACGATGCCGTCGTCGTGCCTGTGGGCGGCGTGCAAGGTCAACGAGGCGATTTCCGGCACCGCGACGATGACATCCGACAAGCGCGCGAGGAAACGCGTGAAAGCGCGAAACGAGGCATGGCCGTGCGTCGGGGCGCTCGGCAGACGGCCGACCAGGTCGCCGGACAGGACGGTGCTGATTGGCAGAATCGCCCACTCGGTACTCGGCTCCGGCGCGCCGGGAAAAGCGGCGGGGGGTGTCACGCCCAACACCATGCCGAAACGCTGATCGCGTCTCACGCCGAGCGCCATGAAAGGCCCGGTGCGCGCTTCGTCGCCGGCCTGCCCATCGGTGATGGCCGCGGCACGCGCATGCGCATGCGGCAACAGCGTTTCGAGCAGCGCGAAGGCTTCCTCGTGCGCCAGCGTCGGCGGTGCGCCGTCCGCGTTATCGGCGAGCCGCGCCTGCAGATGGGAGCGGGCGGCCGCGATCGCGTCGGTCTGCAACAAGCCGATCGACTCGGGTGTTTCCGCCAGCAGGATCTGGTTGCGTTGGTATTCGCGCATCGCGGCGAATGCCCGGGCGAGACGCTGCGGCGTCGGGAAGACGCTGATTTTGTGTTGGTGTAGCAGGCTGCGCACGCCCGGGTCGAAGTCGCCGAGCCAGCAGGTCATCAGCGCGCGCGGCCAGCGGTTGGCGTAGGCGGCCACCGTCTGCGCGAGCGGCAGCGCCGGCGCGTGCACGCTCGGCGTGTGGACGACGAACAGCGCGCCCGTCGACGACTGCACCGACAGGAAACGGATCGCCGCGTCATAGACCGACGGATCGGCCGTTTCGCCGAGGTTGATCGGATTGCTGCCGATGCGCCAGGCGAGTTCCGGCGGCAAGGCCGTGTCGCTTGCCGATTTGCCGGCGTCGCGCGCGAGATCGTGCGTCACGGCAAGACGGCCGCCGGCGGCGTGCAAGGCGTCGGCGGCGAGGGCGCCGGTGAAGCCGCCGTTGGACAGGATCGTGACCGCGTCGCTGCCGGCGAAGCGGCCGACGTGCAGCGTTTCGATCGCATCCAGCAGATCCTCGATCGATTCCACGCGCACCATGCCGGCGCGGCGAAACGCGGCGCTGAACAAGGCATCGTCGTGTCGGCCATGGCGCGCGCGCAAGACGAGAACCGGTTTATTGCGCGAGGCGGCGCGTGCGGCCGAGAGGAATTTGCGCATCGCCGATGGCGCGATGAAATCCATCGACAAGGCGATGGCGCCGGTCTCGCCGTCGCTGGCGAGGTAATCGAGCAGGTCGGCGCAATCGACATCGGCTTCGAGACCGCTGGTGATGACCTTCGAAAAACCAATATGGCGCGCTGATGCCCACGACACCGCGGCATTGGCGAACGAGCGTGATTGCGAGATCAACGCGACGCGCCCGGCCAGCGCCGGGGTATCGCCGGTGCCGGCGTGCAGTTTTGCGCGGCTGGAGACGATGCCGCTGCTCGCCGGTCCCAGGATGCGTAACATGCCGCGCCGCGCGCGCGCCAACACCGTGGCCAGCAACGCGTCGGCCCGCTCGGCATCCTCGGCGGCGGAATCGCCAATGCGTCGGTGCGGTTCGCCATACAAGACGGCCGCGCGCACGCCGGCATCGACCAAGGCATCCACCACCACGGGCCAGTCCTCGGGGGCCGTGCAGACGAGGGCGAGGTCGCATTGGGCGGCGGTCTGGCGCAGCAGCATGCCGCCTGCCGCGGTTTCGCCAGCGCCAGCGCCTTCGCCAGAGTGGCCGGGCAAGGCATGCCGCCGCAGCCGGCCATCGGATGTAGCAAAGCCGCCTTGCACCAATCGCGTTTCCAGCAAGGATGCGGTATAGGACAGCGTGGACGGTTGCGCCGACGGGATGCGCATTGCGCCGTCGGGACCGGGCAGCCCAGGCGCGGGCGCCACGATCACGATGGAACGCGGGCGGAACAATGCATCCAGATGACGTATCGACACCAGGCTCTCCGTAGACGACAGGCACGGCGCAACGCGCGCGCCGGGTCTACAGCATAGCGGGATGTCGTCGCGCTGCCTATGTTCGCCGAGGTCTGGCGCTCGGCTAGAGATCCCGGCGCGGCAAGTCGAGCGTATCGGCGATTTCCGCGGACAGTCTTTCGCGGCGGGGGCCTTGGCGGACGGGGACGGCCAGCACGCGATCCTCGGCGATGACAAAGATCCGCTGCCGGGCGCGTCGTACCGGGTGGCCGCCGGTGAAGTCGCCGAAAGCGGGCAAGACCCCGACGTCGGCACCGAAGTGAAAGCAGGCCAGACGCACCGCATCGGCGCCTGCCCGAACCGTGAACACCGGGTGTTCGTGGCCGGCCAGCGAATAATAGCCGGGCGTCTGCATCGGATAGTGACAGCAGGCCCAGGGGCCGATCAACCAGGGTTCGTCATGAACGGCGATGCCCAGCGACGCGGGCGGTACCCCCGCGTGTCGGTCGTGATTGCCGCTGATCAAGGCGATCTCGAGCGCCGCGTGAGCATCGCGCCAGGCGCGCATCGCATCGAGGATCTCCGGAGAATGCGCCTCGCGCGCGTGCAGCAGATCGCCGAGGAAGACCAGCCGTCGCGCCGGATGCTGCCGCAAGAGACTGTCGAGCCGGGACAACGTCGACGCGCTGACCCCGCGCGGGACCGGTACACCGCGAGCGTGAAACACCGCCTCCTTGCCCAGATGCGCATCGGCGACGAACAGCGTCGCGCTGTCGGGATCGAAGACGGCCCGTTCGGGACAAAGCAGCAACGCATGACCGGCGACATCGATCGTCAACGGCTCGGACGCGTGCATCGGAGTAGGTGTAGATGGCAAGGGTGGGCGGTTCGCTCAAGCATGGGGGCGGCGGAGATCCGCCGCGCGTTCCAAGGTCTTAAGCATTCGCTGTACCCGCTCGTGTAACTGTTCGGTACTGATTCTTTCGCGCAGGCGCGCAATCATCAACGGAAAGGCGAATGGCGTGGGGCGCGGCGGCGTGGTCGTGATAATCCGGCCTGCATTGATACGCTGCAGTGCTTGCCGCAGGCGCGCGACATCCAGCTCTTGCAACAAGACTTCGTCACGGGCCTGGGTGAGCAGGCGATTGTCGGGTTCGTGTTTGGCGAAGACCTGGTAAAACAGGCCGGCCGATGCCTGCAATTGCCGGGCGCTCCGCTGCTCGCCGGGATGACTTTGAAAAATGAGCCCACTAATACGGGCGATCTCGCGGAAGCGACGCGCGGCCAGCTCCGACGCGTTCAGGCTGTCGAGAATGTCCTGTTCCAGACCGGCCTCGGCAAACAGGCCTTCCGCGATCAAGGCATCCCAATCCAGGCGCGTGGGCCCCAGTAACTCGAAGCCATAGTCATTGACGGACAAGGACAGCGTCAACGGACCGCGCTTCGCCGCGCGCCAGGCGCACAGCGCGGCCAGTCCAATATGAGCGGTTCGGCCGGCAAAGGGATAACAGAAGTGGTGCCATCCCTCGCGCGTCTTGACGGTCTCCACCAGGAGCGCATCCGGACGCGGTAAAGCCGACCAGTCGCGTTGCAGCATCAGCAGCGGCATCACCGCCCTCAGTTCAGGGGCATCGCGGTCGGCGTCATCGCCGGCGTCCGCGCTCGCGTCTGCTGGAATCGGATGCCGGTCGCCAACCGCCGCGAGCACATCGAGCATGGCGTCGGCCAATTCGGAAGACAAGGGCATCCGGCCACCCTGCCATTGCGGAATCGCGCCGCGCGCACTATCGGCGCGACGCACATAGGCCGTCATTTCCTTGATGCGGACCAGCGTCACGGTGCGGCCGGCAAAGGTGAAGGTATCGCCCGGACGTAGCCGCGATACGAAGGATTCCTCGATGGTGCCGATGCGCCCGCCACTGACCCATTCGATGCGCATGGCGGCATCGGCGACGATCGTCCCGATATTCGCGCGGTGACGGCGGGCCAGGTCCGCCCGCGGCGCGTGGTAATGGCCATCGTCGCCGCGCGCGATACGGTGGTAGGTCGGGTAGCCGCGCAACGCGTCGCCGCCGTGTTCGACGAAGGCGATCGTCCAGTCGAGCGTCGCGCGGTCCAGATTGCGATACGACCAGGCCTGCTGTAATTCATGCAGCAAGGGGCCACCCGCGTCGAAGCCGCCACCGAGCGCCAAGGTCACCAGATGCTGCACCAGCACGTCGAGCGGCTTCTCCGGCGGCGTGCGCGATTCGATATGGCCGGACAATGCCGCGTTGCGGGCAGCCACCGCTTCGATCAATTCCAGCGCATGCGTGGGTACCAGCGTCACCCGCGACGGGCGTCCCGGCGCATGACCGGAGCGGCCGGCGCGTTGCAACAGCCGCGCGACGCCTTTCGGGGAGCCCACCTGAAATACCCGCTCGACCGGCGAGAAATCGACGCCGAGGTCCAAGCTGGACGTACACACCACCGCTTTCAACGTGCCTTCGCGCAGTCCTTCCTCGACCCAGCGCCGCACGCTCGCGTCCAGGGAGCCGTGATGGAGTGCGATCACGCCGGCCCAATCCGGGCGTGCGGCGAGCAGCGCTTGATACCATAGCTCGGATTGCGCGCGCGTGTTCGTGAACAGCAGCGCACTGCGCGCGCCGTCTATTTCCCGAGCGACCGGCTCGACCAGCCGCGTGCCGAGATGGCCGGCCCACGGAAAGCGTTCGATCGGATGCGGGATCAAGGTGTCGATCGTGATCACCTTCGGCGTGTGTCCCTGGACGATCCGGCGCCGTGCGGCGGGTATCGCATGCAGCAGCACGTCGCGCGCCGCGTCGAGATTGCCGAGCGTGGCCGACAGTCCCCAGATGCGGAGCGCGGGCGTGGCGCCGATAGCAATGTCGCCAGCGCTGTCGGCTTGCGCGTCGCCGCCGCCGGGCGTGCGCCAGCGCGCCAGACGCGCGAGGGCGAGTTGCACCTGAACGCCGCGCTTGTTGCCGAGCATTTCATGCCATTCGTCGACGACGACGGTATGCACATGGCGCAGCAGCGATTGCGCATTGGCACGGCTCAGCAGCAAAGAGACGCTTTCCGGCGTCGTCACGAGCACGGTGGGCAGGCGTCGATCCTGTCGCGCCCGTTCGGCGCTCGGGGTATCGCCGGTGCGCAGGCCGATGGTCCAGTCTGGCCGAAGAGCGGCCATCGGTGCCGACAAGGCGCGCAAGGTATCCGCGGCGAGCGCGCGCATCGGTGTGATCCAGAGGACCGACAGCGGCGCCACCTTATGCGTACCGGCATCGTCAGCGTCGGCGGCATCGAGAATGCCGCCCCAGACAGCAAGCGTCTTGCCGGCACCGGTCGTCGCATGCAGAAGACCGCTATCGCCCGCGCCTACTGCATCCCATACGCTTTCCTGAAACGGGAAGGGCGTCCAACCATTCTGCCGGAACCATTGCTGCAAGCTCCGGCTCATACGGCCGTCCGATCCGGCCGCGCGACGTCGGCGTCGGCGTTGGTTTCCGTGTCGATATCGGTGTCGGAGGCGGGCGTGCTTTCAGGCGCCGTACCGTGCTGCTCGCCGATCGGCAACAAGGCTTGCAACGTGTGCAAGGTGTCGGCCTCTTCGATCGGCTTGTCTTCGCGCCATCGCAGCATCCGTGGAAAGCGGACCGCAATGCCGGATTTATGCCGCGGACTGCGCGCGATGCCCTCGAAGGCGATCTCGAAAAGCAGCGTGGGCCGCACGCTGCGCACCGGACCGAATTTCTCGATCGTCGTATTGCGCACGATGGCATCGACGCGTTTGATTTCCGCGTCGGTCAAGCCGGAATAAGCCTTTGTAAAAGGCACCAATGCACGGTCTGCCGCGCCTGGCGGTCGATCCCACACGGCAAAGGTGTAGTCGGTGTATAGATTCGCGCGCCGACCGTGGCCGGCTTGCGCATACAACAGCACGGCATCGACCGTGTAGGGCGCGACCTTCCACTTGTACCATTCGCCATCGACGCGCGTGCGGCCTACGCCATAGCGGCTGTGCCGATGTTTCAGCATGATGCCCTCGACGCCGCGTGCCCGGCTTTCATCGCGCATGGCGGCAAGGCTCGCCCATTGCGGCGCGCCGACCAGTGCCGGCAGCGTGATCGTAGGGGGCATCGTGCCGACTGCGGCGGCGTCCGCCGGAAAGACGTTCGGCAGGGCCTCCAGTGCCGTCCGACGTTCGGCGAGCGGACGCTCTCGCAGATCGTGACCGGCGTCTTCCAACAGGTCGTACACGAGATAGCGGGCCGGCGATTCGGCGAGGATCTTCTTGCTGACGGTCTTGCGCGTGATGCGCGGTTGCAGTTGTGCGAACGGTGCCGGGCTCGACGCTTCCGGCGGCCAGGCAACGATCTCGCCATCGAGTACGGTACCGTCGGGGAGTGCCGTGGCCGCGGCGGTGATCTCGGGGAAACGATCGGTGATCAGCTCCTCCCCCCGCGACCAGAGCCAGGTTTGCCCGCCGCGCTTGACCAATTGCGTGCGGATGCCGTCCCATTTCCATTCCGCCTGCCAATCGGCCCGCTCGCCGAGTTTGTGTGCGATCGCGGCGGCATCGTCGATATCGCCGGCCAGCGGTTGGGCGAGAAAGAATGGATAGGGCAGACCCAGGTCTTCCTCGCTCAGCGGCGATGCCGTGCCGGCGTCGGAAAGGGCGCCGCCCTGCGACGCGGCGAACGGCAGACCCGGCTGCAACGTCGCGTGATCGTCCTCGACGCGGACATCGGCGCTTTCGGTCAGCGCGCCAGGATCGATCGAGCCCTCGCGCGCGATCAGAGCCAGGAAGCGGGCCGCGGTGGGCGTGCGTTTGCTGTCGGTCCATCCGACCATGCGATGGGCAATGCGTTTCTGGTCGATGCCGGCAATATCGGCCAGCGCGCGAATGACCAACTGACGCGAGACACCTACCCGAAAGCCGCCGCCGATCAGTTTGGTCAACAAGAATCGACCTGACCAATCGAGTCGATCCCAATAGCCGAACAGCGCTTCCGCCACGATCTCGGGCGCCGCGCCACGCAGTGGCAACAGGCGGTCGGTGATCCAGACGGAGAGGGGGACGTCCTCATCCGATGTCGGTGGCGGCAGCACGTGCGCGATCGTTTCGGCAAGGTCGCCCACGGTGTCGTAACACTCGTCGAAGAGCCATTCCGTCAATCCGGCACGCTGTTGCGCCAGCGTACGGAGCAGGCGCGTCGGCACGACCTGTCGCGGTTTGCCGCCGGCGAGAAAATAGGCGGCCCACGCTGCATCGGCCGGTTCGGCCGAGGCGAAATACGCGCGCAAGGCGTCGTGCTTGTCATGCGTTGCCGTACTCGCATCCAGCGTCGTGTAAAGCGTCGAGAAGGCTTTCATTTCGGCGTCGTCTCCCGCGCGCCGGTGGATGCGTCGTGTTCGATGACGTCGCCCCCATCGGGCCGGTTATCGATCTCGGCCACCGCCGCCTTGTCTTTCGCTTCCTCTTCCGCGCCTTCGTCGCCGGTGTAGGCGGTCTCGAAATTCCCCGCTTCATAGCCGTGCTCGGACAGCCAGCGGACCAGCGGCGCGGTGTGGCCATGGGTCACGATGACACGAGATGCGCCGGTCGCACCGATTGCCTGCAGCAGGCCGGGCCAGTCCGCGTGATCGGAGAGGACGAAACCACGGTCCACCCCACGTCGGCGCCGCGCCCCACGTAGCCGCATCCATCCGGAAGCGAAGGCGTCACGATACGCGCCATGTTTGTTGAAACGACGTAACCAGGGCGAGCCGGCCGCTGAGGGCGGCGCGACGATCAGTGCCCGTGATAAGTTGCCCGCGGCGCTCCGATCCTTGCCGGTTTCCGCCATCACGCGCTGCGTGGGTGGCAGCGCGACGCCGCTTTCGCGATAGACGGCGTTCAGGTTCTCGACGGCACCATGACAGACGATCGGGCCAATCGAGGGATCGATCGATGCGAGCAAGCGCTGCGCTTTGCCGAACGCGTAACAGAACACGACCGACGGTCTGCCGGCGGCGGCATTCTCCGCCCACCAGCGGTTCAATTCCCCGAAGACCACGTCCGGTTCGTCCCAGCGATAGATCGGCAGCCCGAAGGTGGACTCGGTAATGAAGGTGTCGCATCGCACCGCTTCGAACGGGGCGCATGTCGGGTCCGGGGCGACCTTGTAGTCGCCGGACGCAACCCAGACTTCACCGCGGTGCGCGATCCGGACCTGCGACGCGCCCAAGACATGGCCAGCCGGGTGAAACGACAGATCGACGTCGCCGATCCGGATGCGTTCGCCGTATGGCAAGGTCTGCAAGTCGATTTCACCGAGGCGGGCTCGCAAGACGCCGGCGCCGTCGCCATTCGCCAGATAATGGCCATGGCCGGTGCGGGCATGGTCGGAATGGGCGTGCGTGATGATCGCGCGTTCGACGGGACGCCAGGGATCGATATAAAAATCGCCAGCGGCGCAGTAGAGGCCCCGTGGCGTGGTGATGATGAGGTCGTCAGGCAATCGAGCGCGTCCGGTATGGCGCCGTGCCGATCCCGGGATCCTGATCCGGGCCGACAGCGGCGAGGGCGCGCGGCTGCACGCCATGCCGTTGAAACATGCAAAATCCATACCCGAGGTGATTGCCGTCCCGGGCAGCCGATTGCTGCGCGCTCAGCCGTCCGATCGATCTGCCGCGGCTTCCTCCGGCTGAATCAAGGCGGCCAGACGCGCGTCATAACTCGAGTGGATATGGGTGCGCGACTTGTCCGGGCGTGCATGGCGATAGGCGTGTCGCAAGGCCAGCGCCGCTTCGTGAAAACCCGACAGGATCAGCTTCTGCTTATTGCCGTACCCGGCGATATCGCCGGCCGCATAGACGCGTGGTATCGACGTTTCGTAATGCAAGGGATCGACGGTCGTGCGACCGCCCGCGATCTCGAGCCCCCAGCCGCTGATCGGACCGAGTGCGGCGACCAATCCATACAGAACGACGAGCTGATCGGCGTCCACGATATACGCTCCGTCCCGTTGCGTCACGGTGACGGCCGCCAGCGAGTGCGGCGATGCCTCCGTTTCTTGCGCATGCAACGCACCAATCGTGCCGATGCGTAGCGAGATCTCCTCGCGCGCGACTGCCTCGCGCAACGCCGCGACCGACGCGTCGGCGGCACGGAAGGTATCGCGCCGATGCACGAGCGTCAGCGTCTTCGCCACATCGCGCAGCGCCAGCGCCCAGTCCAGAGCCGAATCGCCGCCCCCGGCGATTACCACGCGTTGCCCCTGAAAGCGCGCGATGTCGCGGACGGCATAGTGCACCGCATGGCCTTCGAGGCGGTCCGCCACCTCGCTGGCGGGGCCGGACACCCGCTGCGGGACGAACGCGCCATTGCCGGCGCAAAGCAGCACGGCCGCCGCATCGAACGTCAGCCCGCGATCGGTCTCGACCACGATGCGATGCGATTCGGTCACCGCGCCTGCCGCTGCCGGCTCGGGTGCAGGCTTCTCCGCCGCCGAATCTTGCGTCGGCGCGGCGCGCAACGAGACCGCCTGTTGTCCCAGATGGATCGGCGCGCCGAAGGGCCGCGCTTGTTCGAGCAGGCGTGACACCAGTTCTCGCGCCGTACAGACGGGCAGGGCCGGGATGTCGTAGATCGGCTTGTCCGGATAGAGTTCCGTACATTGGCCGCCCGGTTCGTCGAGTGCCTCGACGATCTCGCAGGACAAGCCGAGCACGCCGGCCTGGAAGGCGGCAAACAAGCCGACCGGACCGGCCCCGATGATCAGGACATCGACCTTTCGCGCCGCACCCTGGCGGCCCGCGTCGGTCTCGTCTGCCGGATAGGTCGCGGACGGCGCCGCGTCGGCGTGCGTATGCGGCACGGGCGATGCGGTCGGCGAACCGTCGGATGCCGGTGAAGCGGCGTGGTGGGCGGCGTCTGCCGCGGCACTGCGATCTATGCTCATCGATTCGATTGGTCCGGTTGCGCGGGTTCGGCGTATGCATCGCCTTGTGTGCATTGTCGCGCGAAACGGCCGCCGCTCGCGTTGGATGCGGCCTTAGCCCTGCCGCAGGCGGGGCTTTAGCGGCACGCCGCAACGTGACGCCTGTCCGACGGGCGTAAAAAGAAACGGGGCAGCCGACTTGCGCCAGGCTGCCCCGTGTACGACCTTAATCGGACGCAAGCATATCGCGCCGCCGCTGGTCACGGCGCCGCCTGCGACGATCGCGCCAGGCCTGCGTGCGCGACTTGGCGCGTTCCAGCATCAGATAGACGACCGGCGTGGTGTAGAGCGTCAGCACCTGGCTGACGATCAGGCCGCCGACGATCGATACCCCCAAAGGCTGGCGCATCTCCGAGCCTTCGCCGAGTGTCAGCGTTAGCGGCACGGCCCCGAGGATGGCCGCCAGCGTCGTCATCATGATCGGGCGGAAGCGCAGGCGGCAGGCCTGGTAGATCGCGGTACGCGGATCGGTCCCGGGTATCCGCGCCGCGCTCAGCGCGAAGTCGATCATCATGATGGCGTTCTTCTTCACGATACCGATCAACAGGATCACGCCGATCAGCGCGATGATGCCGAAATCGATATTGAAAAGCCGCAGTGCCAACAAGGCGCCAACCCCTGCCGAGGGCAGCGTCGACAGGATCGTCAGCGGATGCAGATAGCTCTCGTAGAGGACGCCGAGCACGATATACACCGCTGCGATCGCGGCCAGGATCAGCAACGGCATATCCGATTGCGACTGCTGCGCGGTCATCGCCGTGCCGGCTGCCGAGCCCTGAATCGTTCCCGGCACGCCGATCTGCTGCATGGTCTGCTGGATCAGGACGATCGCTTCGGCCAGATTGCCGCCTACCGGCAAGTTGAACGAAATGGTGGTGGCGACGAACTGGCCCTGATGATTGACCGACAGCGGCGTGTTACCGGTACTGAAGTGAGCGATGGCCGACAACGGCACCATCGTCTCCGCCGTCGTACTGACCGCGGACCCGGTCGACGAACTCGATTTGCCAGTGGAGGCAATCGAATTGGTCTGCTGGTTCTGCACGGCGCTGGCCAGCGAGCTTTGCTGCGACGTAATCGAATCCGCCCCGGTCGTACTGCTGCTCGACTGCGACGAAGCACCAGACGATGAAGAGGTGCCGGTCGAGTTCAGCGTCGAGTTCGTCGAGCTGGTGCCGCTGGTGTTCCCGGACGTACTGATATAGATCTGCTTCAGAATGTCGGGGCTCTGCCAATACTTGCTGCCGACGGTCAGAATCACGTGATACTGATTCATCGCGTTATAGATCGTCGATACCTGGCGTTGACCGAATGCGTCGTACAAGGTGTTGTCGATCTGCGCTGGCTCGATGCCGTAGCGGGCCGCCGTCGCACGGTCGATCGTGATATCGGTCTCCAAGCCCTTCTGTTGCAGGTCCGAGTTCACATCGGCCAATTCGGGTCGCGCCTGCAGCGCCGTCACCAACTTATTGGTCCATGCATACAGTTCGGTGGTGGAATCGCCGAGCAAGGTGTATTGATACAGCGCATTGCTCTGGCGACCGCCGGTGCGAATGTCCTGTGCCGATTGCAGGAAGAGGCGAATCCCCGCTACGTGATCGAGCTTCGGCCGCAGTCGCGCGATGACTTCGCTGGCGCTGACATCGCGTTGCCGGCGCGGCTTCAATTCGACGAAGACCCGCCCGCCGTTCGTCTGCGAACCGGTACCGCCGGTGGAGCCCACCACATTCTCCACGGCAGGATCCGACTGCACGATCTTCATCACTTCGCGGAACTTGCCCTGCATGGCCTGGAACGACACGTTCTGATCGGCCTGGATGCCGCCGATCAGGCGTCCGGTATCCTCGTCCGGGAAGAAGCCCTTGGGAATCTTCGCGTACATATAGACGTTCAGGCCGATGGTGGCGAGCAGCACCAGCATGATCGTCTTGCGATGATCGAGCGCCCAGAGCAGCGTTTCCGCATACCAATCGATCGACTTCGCGCCCCAGCGGTTCAGCGTATTGCCGAGACGGCGCCACAGGCCGGGTTTGCCTTCCTCGCCAGGCTTGCGATGCGAGAGCAGCAGCGCGCACATCATCGGCGTGACCGTCAGCGAGACGAGCATCGAAATGCCGATCGAGACCGCCAGCGTCACGGCGAACTCGCGGAACAAGCGGCCGACGATGCCGGACATCAGCAGGATCGGCAGGAAGACCGCGATCAGCGACAGCGTGATCGACAGCACGGTCGGCCCGATTTCCTGCGCGCCCAGCAGGGCGGCGGCGCGACGCGTCATGCCGCGTTCGACATGGCGCGCGATATTTTCCAGCACGACGATGGCGTCGTCGACGACGAAGCCGGTAGCGATCGTCAACGCCATCAAGGACAGAATGTCGAGCGTATAGCCCAGCAGATACATCGCGCCGAACGTGCCGATGATCGAGATCGGCACGGCCACCGCCGGGATCACCACCGCGCGCCAGTCCTGCAGGAAAGCGAACACCACCAGCACGACGAGCACCACGGCGATCAGCAGCGTCAGCTCCGTGTCGTGCAGCGAGGCGGCGATCGTCGTCGTGCGATCTTGCGTCAGCTTCACGTCGACATCGCTTGGCAATCCGGCGACGAGCGATGGCATCCGCGCGCGGATGCGCTTGACCGTATCGATCAGGTTCGCGCCCGGTTGCGGGAAGACGATCAGGATCACCGCGTTTTTGCCGTTCGACAGACCGAGATTGTTGACATCCTCGACCGAGTCGACAACCTGTCCGAGATCGCTCAGGCGGATTGGCGCGTTGTTGCGATAGGCCACCACCATGTCGCGATATTGCGCCGCCTTCGTCGCCTGGTCGTTGGTATAGACCTGATAACGATGGTCGCCCGCATCGAAGCCGCCTTTCGGGCTGTTCGCATTGGCGGCGGCCAGCGCCGCGCGCACGTCCTCGAAACCGATGCCGTAATGGAACAGTTTCTGCGGGTCCATCTCGGCGCGAACGGCGGGCAGGGCGCTGCCGGCGATGTCCACATTGCCGACGCCTTCGATCTGCAGCAGCGCCTGCGCCACCTCGGTATCGGCCTGGTCATAGAGCTGTCCCGCGGAGAGCGTGTCCGAGGACAAACCCACCAGCAGGATCGGCGACGAGGCCGGATTGAATTTGCGATAGGTCGGATTCGAGCGCAGGCTCGTCGGCAGGTCGGCGCGCGCGGCATTGATGGCCGACTGGACATCGCGCGCGGCGCCGTTGATATCGCGGCTCAGATTGAACTGCAGGATTACCCGGGACTGGCTGGTATTGCTCATCGACGTCATTTCAGTGACGTCGGCAATCGCGCCGAGGCGACGTTCGAGCGGGCTGGCGACGCTGGTCGCCATCGTTTCCGGACTGGCGCCCGCCATCTGCGCCTGCACGACGATCGTCGGCAGGTCCACCTGGGGCAATGGCGCGACCGGCAACTTGAAAAACGCGAAGATGCCGGACAGCGCGATGCCCAGCGCCAGCAAGGTCGTGCCGATCGGTCGCATGATGAAAAGCCGCGACATATTCATCGTGCGTCCCGTCCGCTCGGGAAGTCATTGCCTCCTACCGGGCCATCGTCGGAATCCGACGCCGGGCCGTTTTTCCGGTCGCGGCCGAAGCGGTGGCGCAGGCGCTCGCCCATCCGGTCGAACCAGAGATAGATCACCGGCGTCGTGAACAGCGTCAGCAACTGGCTGACGATCAGGCCGCCGACGATCGTCACGCCCAACGGATGCCGCAACTCGGAGCCGGCGCCGGTGCCGAGCATCAGCGGCAGGCCGGCCAGCAGCGCCGCCATCGTCGTCATCAGAATCGGCCGGAACCGCAGCAGGCAGGCGCGATGGATCGCCTCACGCGGCGACATGCCTTCCTCGCGTTCCGCATCCAAGGCGAAGTCGATCATCATGATGGCGTTCTTCTTCACGATCCCGATCAACAGCACGATGCCGATGATCGCGATGATGTCGAGGTCGTTGCCGGTCAGCATCAAGGCCAGCAGCGCGCCCAGGCCGGCCGACGGCAGCGTCGACAGGATCGTGATCGGATGGATGAAGCTCTCGTAGAGCACGCCGAGGACGATATACATCGCGACCACCGCCGCCAGCAACAGGAACAGCTCGTTGCCCAGCGACGATTGGAACGCCAGGGCGGCGCCCTGGAAATTGGTCGTGAACGAGTCCGGCAGGTTCAGGTCCTGTTCCGCTTGCTTGATCGCCTTCACCGCTTCGCCGAGCGAGGCACCAGGTGCCAGATTGAACGCGATCGTCGCGGCCGGGAACTGGCCGAGATGGCTGATCAGCAGCGGCGAATCCTGTTCGCGGAAGCTGGCGATCGCCGACAGCGGCACTTGATCGGTGCTACCGCTAGAGGAGGGCAGGCGCAGGGAGCCGAGTGCCTCGACGCTCTGCTGCAGCGACGGCAAGGCCTCCAGAATCACGCGGTACTGGTTCGACTGCGTGTAGATGGTCGACACGATACGCTGACCGAAGGCATCGTACAGCGCGTTGTCGACGGTGGCCGGCGTGATGCCGAAGCGTGCCGCCGTCGCGCGATCGATATCGATATAGACCGCCTTGCCTTTTTGCTGCAGATTGCTGCTGACATCGGCCAAGGCCGGCGAGGCCGACAACTTGTCGATCAGTTTCGGCACCCAGGTATCGAACAGCGCGGCATTGGTGTTTTGCAGGATGAACTGGTACTGCGTCAGCCCGCTGCTGGATTCGATCGACAGATCCTGCACCGGCTGCATATACAGCGAAATGCCGGCCACTTTCGACGTATTGCTGTCGAGGCGTCGGATGATCTCCGAGGCGCTCGCGGTGCGCGAGTCGCGCGGTTTCAGATTGATCAGAAAACGTCCGCTGTTCAGCGTCACATTGGTACCGTCGACGCCGACATAGGAGGACAGGCTCTCTACGTCGGGATCCTGCAGGATCGCCGCAGCGAGGGCTTCTTGTCGCTCGGACATCGCCTTGAAGGAAATCGACTGTCCCGCCACCGACGTCGCCTGGATCTGCCCAGTATCCTGGACCGGAAAGAAGCCCTTCGGCACGACGATATACAGGATGACCGTCAGCACGAGCGTCACGACCGCCACCAGCAAGGTCAGCGGCTGGTGATCGAGGACGACCTTCAACATCCGGTCATAGCCGCCGATCATTCGCTCGAAGAAACGGTGCGACGCGCGTTCGAAGCGCGACGGCTTGCGCGGCAGCAGCGCGCCGTCGGCATCGCGATCGTGCGACGGCGCCGGGCGCAGCAACTTCGCGCACAGCATCGGGACCAGCGTCAGGGAGACGACCGCCGAGATGACGATGGTCACCGCCAGCGTCACCGCGAATTCGTAGAACAGGCGACCGACCACGTCGCCCATGAAGAGCAGCGGAATCAGCACGGCGAGCAGCGACACGGTCAGGGAGATGATCGTGAAGCCGATCTGACGCGCGCCTTTCAGTGCCGCATGCAAGGGGGTATCGCCTTCTTCGACGAAGCGCGCGATGTTCTCGATCATCACGATCGCATCGTCGACGACGAAGCCGGTGGCGATGGTCAAGGCCATCAGGGACAGATTGTCGAGCGAGAAGCCGAACAGATACATCACGCCCAGCGTACCGACCAGGGACAACGGCACCGACAGCGACGGAATCAACGTGGCCGTCAGGCTACCGAGGAAAACGTAGATCACGGCGACCACGAGCGCGATCGACAGCAATAATTCGAACTGGACGTCGCGTACCGATGCCTTGATCGAACCGGTCTGATCGCTCAGCACGTGCACATCGATATCGGCCGGCAGCGTGGCTTTCAGCTTGGGCAGCAATGCCTGGATGCCGGCGGCGGTCTGAATGACATTGGCACTGGGCTGACGCTGGATGTTCATGATGATGGCCGGCGTGCCATTCATCCAGGAGGCCAGATAGCGGTTCTCCGGGCCCGACGTCACCGTGGCCACGTCCCGCAGCATGACCGGACGGCCGCTACGGTAGGCGATCACCGCCTTGTCGTACTCGGCCGGATCTTGCAACTGATCGTTGGCGTTGATCGTGTACGAGCGCGTGGGGCCGTCGAACGAGCCCTTCGGCGTATTCACGTTCAGATTGGCCAGCGTCGTGCGCAGATCGTCGAGATTCAAGCCATAGGACGCCAGCGCCCGCGGATTCGCCTGGATCCGGACGGACGGCCGCAACCCACCGCCGACGCTGACCAGACCGACGCCGCCGACCTGCGAAATCTTCTGCGCCATCCGCGTATCGGCGAGGTCTTCCACCTTGGACATCGGCAGGGTCTTCGACGTCAGCGCCAGCGTCATGATCGGCGCGTCGGCGGGGTTGACCTTCGCATAGATCGGCGGCGCCGGCAGATCGGACGGCAACAGATTGCCCGCGGCGTTGATCGCGGCCTGGACTTCCTGCTCGGCGATATCGATCGGCATGTCCAGCGCGAACTGCAGCGTGATCACCGAGGCGCCCGCCGAGCTCTGCGAGTACATCTGATTCAGGCTGGCCATTTGCCCGAACTGTCGTTCGAGCGGCGCGGTCACCGACGTGGTCATCACCTCCGGGCTAGCGCCGGGGTAAAGCGTCTGCACCTGGATGGTCGGGTATTCGACCTGCGGCAGCGCGGAGATGGGCAGGAAATGCAGGCCGAGCAAGCCGGCCAGCATGATTGCCGCCATCAGCAGCGCCGTGCCGACCGGGCGCAGGATAAAGATACGAGAAGGATTCATGCGTTACGGCGCGACGACGTGGCAGGCGGGACAGCAGGCAGGGTATTGGCGGCGGCAGTGTCGCTCGCCGCACGGTGATGGCGATGGCCGCCGGCATGCGTGCCGGACGCGCCGGATGCACCCCACGCCCGTTTGGCCCCCGACGCGCCGGATGCCGGCGCGGCTGCGCTGGCGCCCGATGCCGCGGCAGCCGTCGTCCCCGCGGTCGCGTTGCCGAATGCCACCTTGGCGCCTTCGCGCAGACGATCGACGCCGTCCGTGACGACGGTGTCGCCGGCCTGCAGGCCCTGCGTCACCTGCGTGCGCTCTCCATCGACCTGACCGATCGTGATCTTGCGCACGGTGACGGTGTTGTCCGGCTTGACCAAATAGACAAAGGAGCCGATCGAGCCCGTCTGGACCGCCGCGCTCGGCACGATGGTCGCATTGCGGATCACATTGACCAGCAGTCGGATATTGACGAACTGGTTCGGGAACAGCTTCTCGTCCGTGTTGGCGAACAAGGCGCGCAACTTGACCGTGCCGGTGGTCGTATCGATCTGGTTATCCACCGTTTCCAGGGCGCCCAGGGCGATCTGATGCGAGTCGGTCCGGTCGAAGGCCGAGGCCGACAATTTGCCGTCCCGGCCCATGCCCGTCATCACCGTCGGAATACTGTCTTCCGGCAACGTGAAGATCACGCTCATCGGCTGAGTCTGCGTGATGACGACCAGGCCGGTCGTATCGCTGGTCGTCACATAATTGCCGACATCGACCTGACGCAGACCGACGCGACCCGAGACCGGGGCCGTAACGTTCGCGTAGATCAGATCGAGCTTATACGTGTCGACCGAGGCTTGATCCGACTGCACCGTCCCTTCGTACTGCTGTACCAACGATGCCTGCGTATCGTAAGTCTGGCGTGCGACCGAGTCCTGCGCTACCAATGTCTTGTAGCGTTGCAGGTCGAGCCGGGCCTGGTTCAGCAGCGCCTGGTCGCGGCGCAGGGTCCCTTGGGCCTGCCGCAGCGAGATCTCGTACGGGCGCGGATCCACTTGCGCGAGGAAGTCGCCCTTTTTGACATGCTGGCCCTCGGTGAAGCCGATCTTCATCAAATTGCCGGAGATCTGCGAGTGCACGGTCACGGTGGCGAGCGGCGTCACGGTGCCCAGCGCGCTGAAAACCACCGGGATTTCACCGGTCGTGGCTTGCGCGACGCGGACCGACTGGGTCTGGTTCGTCGCCATCGCCGCGCCGCGGCGTCCGCCGCCAGGGCCACCCGGCCCGCCGGGGCCGCCGCGGTGCGCGCTCGTGCCCCACGGATGCCAGACGATCACGGCGATCGCCAGGACGAGGACCACACCGCCGATCGTCCAGCCGATCCGTCGCCGTGAGGATGGAGGGCGGGAGGCCGGTGGAGGCGGCGGGAATGCGTCGCGGGACAGTCGCGCGTCGGGCGCGGTTTGGGGGGGCGAATCCGGCGAAGCGACGGGGCGTTGAGCGTTCGAATCAGGCGTTTTTTCGTCCATCGCAAATCGTGTTGTCTGTCTTTGGCGCGTTACCGCGGGTCAATCGATCGAATAAAGCGGGTGCGCCGATATCCCATTCGTGAAGCAGGGAAGGGTTGAAAGCCGCTTGCAAACCGCAAATCGTACGGAAGTCCTTCCTGCACGTCTATTATTCCCGCTTTGCAATAAATTACAGTGAAAACACGGCAAGGGTATGGCACGGCGTGTTTTGCCTGCAGTGCGAGCGCGCGCGGGGCGTCCGCGAATGCCCCATTCCGTGCAGATAAAGCTCCCCTTAGTGCTTTTTAAGATTTTGCCCGAGTAAGAGCATTTGCTTCCGATTTTTCGGCTTAAGGAAGCACGAATCGGTGGATTTTTAGTATGCGACAGTGCTGTAGCCATCCTTCCTTGTATGCCCGCTATTTCATTCGGGGCGAATCAGACGGGTCGGCATCGGAGCAAGGGCTTCCTCCAAATATCAAGTTTTGGTAAAAAATGTTCACGTCAACCAGGGGGAAAAGGCGATGCGATTCGATACCACGGATAAACGGATTTTGGAATTGCTGCAGCGGGATGCGTCGATGCCTTTGTCCGAGCTGGCACAACATGTGTGTTTGACGCAGACACCGTGTTGGAAACGCGTACAGCGCTTGAAGCGGGCCGGCGTGATTCGCCGGCAGGTGACGTTATGCGACGCGACGGCGCTCGGCGTCGGCACCACCGCCTTCGTCAACGTTACGAGCGATCGGCACTGCGCCGAGTGGGCCGAGCGCTTCACGGAAGTCATCGCACACGTCCCGGAGGTCGTCGAGGTGTATCGGATGACCGGCGACAGCGATTATCTACTGCGACTGGCGGTGGCCGGAATCGACGACTTCAAGGAGATTCTGTCGAAACTGGAAGGCGCGATCACGATGCGCAGCATGACGACCCATTTCGCGATCGAACAGATCAAATACTCGACGGCGCTGCCGGTTCGCGAAATGTAGAGGCTGTGCCCCAGCGCGCCAGTGCCTTACGCGCGTGGCGCGGCGCTCGACGACGCGGTCGATCCATCCGATCCATCGGCTCCAGCCGATCCGGTCTCCGCGGCTGCCGCGGGCGGTGCCGACGTTGCGGATGCCCTGGCCGTCGTGACTGAGGTTGCGGCGGCGGCGGCGGTGGCCGTCGCGGTTGCGGGCTGGTCGTCTGCCTCAGTGTCAGCGACGACGCTCGGCAGCGTGTCCGTCGCCGTCAGCGGCAGATGGATCGCTGCGGCATCGCGCCGCAGCAGCAGCGCGGCGCGCAACATCTGTTTGGTTTGATAGACGAGCAGCTTGATATCGTTGACGCGCTCCTCGGTCATCGCCGGATCGTCGCCGTTGGCTTCGGCCTTATCGGCCGCCACGCCCATTTCATCCAAGGCGCGGCTGATCGCGCGATTCGCTTCGGCATCGACGCCGATCGGCGGCACGCCCGGTAGCGTCGGCGCGGCTTGCTCCAGCGTGGCGGCCTCGGCGGCGGCCAGATGATGACTGATGGCGTCCAGCGCGGCGCGGAGAGCGGCGGGTTCCAGTGCCACCGGCATCGCGCCGTCGGTCGCCTTGGCTGCCTTCGCATCGGGGCCGGGGGCGCGATGCGCTTCGGCCCGTTCGGGCAAGGTGGCGCCGGAGGTGGTCGGTAGCGCGGCAACGCCGGCGCTGGCCATCAAAGGGGCGGCCGCGGTGATATGCGAGGCCAGCGCATGACATTGGACGATGAGATCGTTCAGTTCGGCGACATAAATGCGTTTGGACTTCGGTTCGCGCATCATGCGGCGGAAGGCCTGTCCCAGATTGGCGTGCGTCGTATGCACGACCTTGCGTGCAAGGCGAAACTGGTAATCCCGATCCATCGCCTGCGCCTGGCGCTGCGCCGACGTCAGATCGGTCGCCCGCAGTTTGGCATTGGCCTGTCGCACGGCGTCGAGGTAATCACGGATCGCTTTCAGCGCCGCCTTGACGGTCGGCCCCATCAAACGATATTCCCAGTTTGCAAACAGATAGCTGATGCCCACGGCGATCATGCAGCCGACGATGGTATCGACGGCCCGTTCGCCGATCAGCCGCATTCCCACCGGCGCGAGCAGGTGGTAGAGCAGCAGCACATAAGAGGAAATGAACACCACCGCCGCCGCGTAATTGATCAGCAACAGCGAATAGGCCATCAGCATGCAGGCGAAGGTGACGGCCAGGATCAGTGCGGGGTTATGGAAAAAATGCAGGAACACGACGCTGGCGACGCAACCCAGGATGGTCCCGAAAATACGCTGCGTATTGCGTTGCCGCGTCAGTGAAAACCCCGGTTTCAAGATGATGACCGTGGTCAGGACGATCCAATAGCTATTGGTCAGCGGCAGCAGCGCCTGCATCAGCTTGCCCAAGGCCAGAGCGGCCGCGACGCCGAGCGTCACGCGCAGTGCGTGGCGAAAGGGCGGCGACGTCATCGTCAGATTCGACAGCAACTGCGCCGCGGTGATGCGGCGGCTATCGAGGAAGCGCGACAGCGTCTGGTCCACCCGCATCACGGTCTCGGTCTTGTTGCCGCCGTCGGCTTCGCGCGTGCCGCGATGCAGGCGATCGATCATCCGCGCGACGGTCCAGACGCGGCGGAACGTGGCGGAGACGGCCGCATAGGCTTCGGAGTCACGCGCCGGGAAGTTGCGGCGCCGCATCTTGTCGATTTCGTATTCGATCGCGCGCAACTCGGCGCGGTTTCGTACGCGCTGTACCGATGCGCGGTCCTGCAGGATCGCCAGGCCGATTTCCTGCAGATCGTCCGCGCATTTCTCCAGCAGATCGTGGAAGAAAATCAGCAGGTCGGGATTGTCGTTGCCGAAGGTATTGCGCAGCAGCGCGTAGTCGGTGTGCGAGCTGATCGCGGTTTCGTGCAGATCGACGGCGTCGATGAAAAGGTTGAACAACCGGACGCGACGGGGGTCGCCGTCGCTGCGCTTGAGCCGGGGTAGGCGTCGAAGCACGATATCGCGCGCGGCGTCCTGCTGCTCGACGGCGGCGATCTGTTTGTCGACCAGTTCCGAGTAATTGTCTTCGAGGCGGGTCGCCTGGTCATAGAAGCGTGCCCGCGCGCGCAAGTAGTCGGCGATCGAGAAGACCGATTCGCCGAGTACCTGGCGCTCGATGCGGTCAATCTGCGTGCGGCTGAGCAGATAGCTCCAATAGGTGTACCAGAGACTGCCGCCGAGCATCCACGACGCGTTGACCAGCGCGCCGAGCGGCGTCAAGTGCTGCTCGAGCGTCGTGATCATCATGTACAGCGTCGCGAAACTGATCTGCGGACCCTTTGCGCCGAGCATGACGATCATCGACAGACAGAAGGTCAGCGGCACGACGGTCAGCCACAGTGTCAGCGGGTTTGCAGTGGCGATGCCGGTGATCAGGGCGGAGAGAAAGCCGAGCACCGAGCAGGCCAGCATCTCGTTATGCTTGTACTTCAACGGACCGGGCAGGTCGACGACGCTCGCGGCGATGGCACCGCTGGCCACCGTGAACGCCAGCTCCTGTGCGTCGAAGACGAAGAGCATCACGATGCCCGGCAGGACGATGCCGAGCGATATCCGCAAGCCGCTGAAAAGGTGCTGGCTGTAGAGGAACTTTCTTATTTCGATCGAATAGCGCATAAATCAGGCAGAGCCGCTATGGATCATATCGTAGTGGGTCATCGGGCAAGTGCGCGGGCAAATGCGCGATGGCGCGGCTGTCTCTCTGGGCAAGTCTAAAGCATTTCTCAGGCGCGAGACAGTGCGATACCGACGCTCAATCGAGCGACACCTGACCGCGATGGGCTTTCGTCTTTGCCCGATGGGTTTTTTCCTCCAGCCGCCGCCGGACGCTGCCGCGCGTCGGCCGGGTGGGGCGGCGCACCGTCGGCGCGAACCACACCGAGGCGATCAGCGCATGCAGCCGATCCAGCGCATCGATGCGATTCGCTTCCTGGTGCCGTTGGGTCTGGGCCTTGATCAGCAACAAGCCGTCGCGTGTGATCCGACGATCCGACAAATCGAGAAGCCGCGCCTTGACCCCCTCGGGCAAGGACGAGCCCGGGATGTCGAAATGCAGGACGACGGCGCTGGACACCTTATTGACGTTCTGTCCGCCCGCGCCTTGTGCGCGGATCGCGGTGAAATGGTAATCGTCGGGTGCCAGGACGATGCGCGTTGGCGCATCGGTACGGCCGGGAGGGGAAGGCGGCATCGGATAAAAAAGCGGTACTAAAAGAAACAGGAGCAGCGGTGCTGCTCCTGACGAGACTGCCTGTCGGCTATATCGCGCGACGCGCCTTACTTGCCCATCTGATTGCCGATGATACCACCGGCCGCGGCGCCGCCGGCGGTGCCCAGGACGCCGCCGCCCAAGGCGGCGCCCGCTGCACCGCCGAGCCCGGCGCCGACCGCCGTGTCGCGTTGGCGCGGCGTCATGCCGCCGCAGGCGCTGAGACTGCCTAGGAGCGCGAGCGTCGCCAGTCCCGCGCCGATGCGACGCACGGCACGGGCATGCTGGCTAGCCCGCGCGGCGCGCGCATCGGCCGGTGCCATCGTATTCGCCATGGCCGAGCGGCCGTCTTTTTCCAGATTTGCTCTCATGTTCCACTCCTGTCTTCCATCCGACGATTATTGTTTGGCGTTATGTCGAAGGCGTCTGAACGCGCGGCGGACTGCCGGCTGGTAGCGCATACAGGGCGGTGCAGGCAGCGGTCGTGCGGCGCGGAGACGCCAAACGCGTGAGCGGTCGTCGACGTCCCGCCCCTCACGCAGACAGGGTGTAGCAATAAACGATCCCGGTGCGCGGCAGGTAATCAGCTCGGCTGATAGATTTCGGCGCCTTTTTTGACGAACTCGATTGCCTTGTGCGTCATCCCCCGCTTCAGCGCATCTTGCTCGGACAGCCCTTGTTCGGCCGCATAGGCGCGCACGTCCTGCGTGATCTTCATCGAGCAGAAGTGCGGACCGCACATCGAGCAGAAGTGCGCAACTTTGGCCGAATCTTTCGGCAGCGTTTCGTCGTGGAACAGGCGCGCCTTGTCCGGGTCGAGGCCGAGGTTGAACTGGTCTTCCCAGCGGAACTCGAAGCGGGCCTTCGACAGCGCGTTATCGCGAATCTGTGCGCCGGGATGGCCTTTTGCCAAATCGGCGGCATGGGCGGCCAGCTTGTACGTGATCATGCCTTCCTTGACATCGTCCTTGTTCGGCAAGCCGAGATGTTCCTTCGGCGTGACATAACAGAGCATGGCCGTACCGTACCAGCCGATGTTGGCGGCACCGATGCCGGAGGTGATGTGGTCATAGCCCGGGGCGATATCGGTTGTCAGCGGCCCCAAGGTGTAGAAGGGTGCCTCATGGCATTTCTCCAATTGGAGATCCATGTTTTCCTTGATCAACTGCATCGGAACGTGGCCCGGACCTTCGATGATCGTTTGCACGTCATGGCGCCAGGCCACTTGCGTCAGCTCGCCCAGCGTATGCAACTCACTGAGCTGTGCTTCGTCGTTCGCATCGTAGATCGAGCCGGGGCGCAGGCCGTCTCCCAAGGAGAAGCTGACATCGTAGGCCTTCATGATCTCGCAGATGTCTTCGAAGTGTTCGTAGAGGAAGCTTTCGCGGTGATGGGCGAGGCACCATTTGGCCATGATCGAGCCGCCGCGCGAGACGATGCCGGTCATCCGCGACGCCGTCATCGGCACATAGCGCAACAACACGCCGGCATGGATGGTGAAATAGTCCACGCCTTGCTCGGCCTGTTCGATCAGCGTGTCGCGGAAGATTTCCCAGGTCAGCGCCTCGGCCTTGCCGTCTACCTTTTCCAGCGCTTGATAGATCGGTACGGTGCCGATTGGGACCGGACTGTTGCGCAGGATCCATTCGCGCGTTTCATGGATATGCTTGCCGGTCGACAGGTCCATGACCGTATCGGCACCCCAGCGGGTCGCCCAGGTCATCTTGTCGACTTCTTCGCCGATCGACGAGGTCACGGCCGAATTGCCGATATTGGCGTTGACCTTCACCAGGAAATTACGGCCGATGATCATCGGCTCGCTTTCCGGGTGATTGATATTGTTCGGCAGGACCGCGCGACCGCGAGCGATTTCGTCTCGGACGAATTCGGGCGTGATCGATCGCAGCGCGCCGGCCTGCGCGGCCACGCCACCGACGGCGGCGGCGCCGAACGCCTGTCCCGGATGCTGGCGACCGAGCAGGGCGGCCATTTTTTCGCCGGTCGGGCCGGCCGCGCGCAAGCTATCTATATAGGCGAGTCGATTCTGGTTTTCGCGGATCGCGACGAACTCCATTTCCGGCGTGACGATGCCCTGCCGCGCATAGTGCATCTGGGTGACGTTCGCCCCGGCGCGCGCGCGTCGCGGTTGACGCTGAAGGCCGGGAAAGCGCAGTGCGGCGGTGCGCGCGTCAGCAGCGCGTTCCTGGCTGAAGGTACTGCTCAGTCCAGTCAGTGCTTCGGTGTCGCCGCGTGCATCGATCCAGGGCGCGCGCACGGCCGGCAGGCCTTGACGCACATCGATCGGAATATCGGCGTCGGTATAGGCGCCCGACGTGTCGTAGACGTAGATCGGCGGATTCGGCTCCGCGCCGAAGCTGGCGGGGGTATCGGACTGGCTGATTTCGCGCATCGGCACCCGGATGTCCGGTTGCGAGCCGCTGACGTAGATCTTGCGGGAATTCGGCAGCGGCGTAACGGCCGCGGCATCGACGTGGGCGTCGGCGGATTGGAAATCGGTTTTGGCATGCATCGCGGAGCTCCGTTCTGTTTGGAAGGCGCCGGCAACACCGGCGCCGAATCGGCAAGGCGACTCTGACGGGAACGGACTCGTGAAATGCACGCGAACGCCGGCAGGGTCTTTCGCGGCGCGGCCGGACGCAAGTAGGCGTAACAGCCGCGCTGCGCGCGGCGCAAAGGTCAGTGAGAAAAGCGGGGATCGAACGTGAATCCGCGACGATGACCGACAAGGGTCGCGCGGAAGGTCGAGGAAGGGAGGCACGCCACGGATCGAGGGCCGGTCCGGATCGGTCCGCGCGGATGAAATGACAGCGGACAGCCGGCAACCCGCCAGGCCCTCCCACTGCACCGCACGACACAATCACTCCTTCGTAGACCAAGGCGCTTCCTTCGCTGGCATTATCCAGATCAGGTTCGAAGGGTATTTCTCACCGTCGGCCAGTCAGACTGGCCGCAGGACCCCTGCGCGTTGATAGGCAGACAATACACAAAGCGCCGCGGGACGGCAAGCAACGCTGTTACAAAACAATCGGCAAACCGTTATTGTTTGGTTGACGATGGTGCTAGGGATTACCCTATAATAGGGTTAACCCGTGAGGTCACGCCTCTCCCTAGGAGCCTGCCATGAAGCTGCTGGATTCGTTTGTCGCCCTCGTATTTCGGCGTGCTGCTGCACGACGCGAAGCGCGTGATGCGGCGTATCTGGCCGAGGCTGCCGATTTGACCGAATTGGCCGCCCGCATGCAGGAATTGGAGCGCCGCACGGCAATTCGGAGAAACGCGCGGAAGCAAGCGATCGCAGCCTGATTGTTTCCCGCGTCTCCGCGGCAGGGCGGGTATTCGGGGCGGCCGATCGGCCTGCACGAAAAAGAAAAAAAGCACGCTCTATCACGAAGCGTGCTTTTTTTCGCGGTCGCGCGAGTCTATCCGGCGTTAAGTAAGTCTTGGCGATTCCTCTGTCTCACGCACTGCGCTAGGCCGAAAGCGCCTGCCGACGGCGTTATGGCGCTAGTACACGCCACGTTGCTGATTACTTGTGCTTTTCAGCCGAGTTCGACAGCGCGTTACCGCCCGCCGAAATATCCTGACCGGCGCCGGACACCGTATTGCAACCGGCCAAAACCGACAAAGCCGTGGCGGAGAGCAGCAAAAGGGCGACGATACGCTTCATGGTGTGTTCCTCATCCTGTTATTGTTGACGAATCAAAGTTTATTGAGCGTCGACGCCATCCACCTCACCTTTCATCATTTCGATCGGAATCGCGCCTGAATGGCGGCTGGACCGTCGAGCCGATGCGCCTGATCGATGGCCGCGTCGTCGTTCACTCGCCTGTGCAAGCAAAATTCATGCGCAGGGAGAAACCTGGGGCCATGCTATCCCGTCCGCGGCGGGGAGGCTGTCAGCCGACACCGATATCCGTGTAAGACCATTCTGACGCGCCATCCGTCGTGCCAGCGCGGGCGGACCGGCGATATCCCTTCCGCCGTGTCGGTGTATTCCCACATGAAAACCGGCCATACGCCGATTACCGGTAGGGGTATGAGTCCGTACCATGGGGTCCATTGTTTCGGCAATAGACCAAAAAACGAGAAGGGGGTACACCATGTTGAAATGGGCACTGATTTTCGCCGTCATCGCGTTGATAGCGGGCGTATTCGGCTTCACGGGCATTGCGGCGGGCGCAGCCAGCATCGCGAAATTCCTGTTCATTCTGTTCCTGGTGCTGTTCGTCATCTTCCTGCTGCTCGGATTCACGGTGGCTAAAAAGATTGTCGATTAGCGGTCTCTCGATGATCCACGGACGAGCGGGCGCGACTCTTGCTCGAGCGTACGTGGATCGCGCCGATTGTTCACCGCATGGGCACGACGGACACAGACCTACCGACAGAATTTCCGACAGAATTGAGGAGCAGTCATGGCTAATGCATTGAAGCAAGTCAAGCAGGCAACCCCGACCCCGGCCGGCAAGGACGATTTTTCGATCGACCTCGACACCATTCGTCGCCGCGCGCGCCAGCACATCAAGGACGGTGCGGTAACCGAGTCCTATGCGGCCAACCGTGAAACGGTGTTGAAGCTGTTGAATGAATCGCTGGCAACGGAAATCGTCTGCACATTGCGTTACAAGCGCCACTATTTCATGGCGAAGGGCATCCACGCAGAGCCGGTGGCAGCGGAATTCCTGGAACACGCAAACGAAGAGCAGGAACACGCGGATATGCTCGCCGAGCGCATTGTTCAACTGGGCGGCGAACCGAACTTCTCGCCGGAAGGGCTCCTGACGCGCTCGCACTCGGAATATGTCGAAGGGGATTCCCTGAACGATATGATCCGGGAAAACCTCGTGGCCGAGCGCATCGCGATCGACACCTATCGCGAAATCATCGCCTACCTGGGCGATAAGGATCCGACGACGCGCCGAGTCTTTGAGACGATTCTGGCGGTGGAAGAGGAACATGCGGATGATATGGCCGACTTCCTCGACCCGGACGACGGTGCGAAGGAAAACCATCGTTGATCGAGCAGGGACGGTCGATTGCACGTGAAACGATGTGATCGATGCCCCGGATCAGCCGGCGCGGCGCTTGCCGCGGCCGGCTTTTGCGTTTGCGTATGTCCCGGCAGATCGGGCTGCGACGCGTTAGAATGGGTCTCCCTCCCTTGGAATGGCCCCCTCGAATGATTGAGATCCTGATCGCTGATGATCACGCGATCGTACGCAACGGTCTCGCACAAATCGTTTCCAACGAACCGGACATGCGGGTCAAGGCGGAAACGGCGAGTGGCGACGACACGATAGCGCGGGTGCGTGAGACCACGTTTGACGTCGTCCTGCTGGATATTGCGATGCCGGATAAGAACGGTATCGATACGTTACGCATCATCAAGCAAATTCGCCCGGACATGCCGGTTCTGATGCTATCGGGTTATCCGGAAAAGCAATACGCGATCAGTCTGCTGCGCGCCGGTGCCAATGGGTATGTCGCGAAAGACGTTCCGCCATCGGAAATCCTGCGCGCTATCCGGACCGTCGCAAGAGGCCACCGATACTTGTCGGAGTCGATTGCAGACGCTTTGGCGCGCAAGCTCGAACAGCCGAATGACGCGTTGCCGCACGAGACCTTGTCCGAGCGGGAATTTCAGATTTTTTGTAAATTGTCCCAGGGGCGTCTGCCCACCGAAATCGCCGACGAACTGCATCTCTCCGTAAAAACGGTCAGTACCTACCGTTCACGTGTGCTCGAAAAGATGGGCATGTCGACGAACGCGGATCTGACTTACTACGCCATCAAGAATCATCTGATCGATTGAGCCGCATTTCCCATCGACGGTAGAGGGAAAGCGGTGTGACGTGCCTAGCGCTGCGCCAAACCCGCGCGCAGGCGGGTCACGCTGATCGCGGTCGCGAGCACGCCCGCACCCGCTGCGATCAATAAAGAAAGCCTTATCGCCTCCGCGTCTGCCGTCGCCGCGCTCGATGCCATGTCCTGCGCGCGGGCACTTGGCGGGGTTGCGTCGCTTGCATCGCTGTTGGCAAGGGGCACGGTGCTGAGCGCGAGCACGATGGCGACCACTGCCGCGCCGAAGCATTGGCCGAAGGTTCGCATGATTGCCAGCACACCGGACGCATTGCCACTGAGGGCGCGCGATACGTTGCCGAGCATCTCGCGATTGTTCGGACTTTGAAAAAAGCCGAATCCGATGCCGCAGACGAGTCCACGCCACCCGATATCCCAAGGTGACGCGTGCATCGGCAGCATGGCCAACAGGCCCAACCCAATTGTAAATACGAGCAAGCCGGCCGTCGACAGAACGGCGGGCGGATAGCGGTCGGCCAATCGCCCCGCGTGCGGCGCCGCCAGGACGATCCCGATTGGCCAGGGCGTGAAGAGCAGCGCGGACACGAACGCGCTATAGCCGTAGGCGTTCTGAAACAGGAAGGGCAGCGCGATAAAGGTGATGCCCTGTCCGACGAACGAGGCTAGCGAGGTCAAGGCAGCGAGGGAAAAGCGGCTTGACCCGAACAGCGCCAGCGGCAGCAAGGGCTCAGCGGCGCGGCGTTGTCGGAAGATGAAGAGGACGCCGCTGACGATGGCCAATGCGCCATAGCCCGTGGCCTCCGCGATCGCGCGCGAATGCGTCGCCGGAGCGCCTAGACGCGAGCACGCATCGGTGGCCATGATCAACGCGCCCATCGCCGCGGCCGACAGAACGGCACCCGGAATATCGAACGGCGCGTCGGTTGGCGTGCGGTTGTCGGGAACGGCCTTCAGCGACAGCACGATCGCAATCGCGCCGAGCGGGACATTGATGGCGAACAACCATTCCCACCCCAGGACGGTCAGCAAGGTGCCGCCGAGTGTCGGGCCGATGGCGGTGCTTGCCGCCACGAGCAAGGCGTTGAGACCGAGGATGCGGCCGAGCAGACGTGTCGGAAAGACGGTGCGATAGATGGCCGGGCCGATGCTCAGCGCGGCGGCGCCCCCGATGCCTTGCAGCAGGCGCATCACCGTCAGCATGTCGAGCGACGTCGACAGAGCGCATCCCAGCGACGCGAGGGTAAAGACAATCAGGCCGCCGGCGAACAGCGCCCGGAATCCCACGCGATAGGCCAGGGCGGCAAACGTGACCAAGGTCATGGCGGCGCTGAGCAGATAACCGTTCGCGACCCATACGGTCGCGGCGGGACTGACATTCAGCGCTTTGCCGATGGAGGGAAGCGCGACATTGACGATCGAGCCGTCGAGCACCGCCATTGCGGTCGCGGTCATCACCGCGATCATTGCCAGCCGGCGTTCAGGCCCCGGCAACCCTTCGTCGGACGGCTCGTCCGAAAACAACCCCATTCTGCTTTCTCCACGGCACTGCGTTCGCGCGACGCGCGGTCGAATGCGCGCATTCGCGCATTGCTTGGAAGGCCGCCGCGTCGGTACCGCCGCATTGGACGCCTGTATTCTATGCCGTGTCAAGAATATGGCGACCGCGCCCCTCGGACAGGCGCGCGTCGGACGCGGTAATGCTGTTGGTATCGCGCCAAACCGATGGTAGAATGCCGCTCTTGCCCGCCGGGGTGATGAAATTGGTATACATAGCGGACTTAAAATCCGCCGCCGCAAGGCGTACGGGTTCAAGTCCCGTCCCCGGCACCACTGAATAATCAAAAACTTAGCGATATTCTCCATCGCTATGCCAAAAGCCGGGTGTGGGTTTTTCCTACTCACACCGGTCTTCTTGTCGTCAGGCTTCGGTCGATTGCGTTTGTCGAACGCGCCGGAGCACGCCGCGCGTCGCGTTATCGCCCCAACAGCTTGATCTAGCAAAAATAACGCCCCACTAGGCACTTCTCACCTTACAAAACATCAAGAACAACTATTTTGTGCCGTTATCCTAGGGAAGCCCACGGATATTCGTCGCCGTCCTGGGTGTCGCATGGCTGGCAGGTCGGCCGCCTTCCCGCGTGATTGCGACGAAGCTTTTCTCTGCCGATTTGTCAACGATGACCCAACACGCCAGCCGCCGTAAGCGCGCCATTGTCCTGTCCGTCGCTCGTCCCGTAGGGACCGTTGCGCGTCGGAATCACGCGCCATTCCCGCGCTCGCCTTCCCGCGACGCAGACGTAGCAACGCTGCTTCCGTTCACCCGAACCATGTGGTTTCGTGCATCGGCGGCAGCCGTGTTGCTGACCGCATTGTTGCTGCCGATCGGCCATGCAAGGGCGGATGGCAGTCTCATCACAACGGCTGTCCAGGTTTCGTTAAAGATTCAGCAAAGCTGTCAGATCGATTCGGCCGATGCTTCGGGCGCCGCGGTTGCGGGCGCGGCGACCAGCGATGCGCAGGCGACGCTCGCCGGCGCATCACCGTCGTCGACCACGCCGTCGAGTGGGGCGACGGGCGCGACCGGGACGGCGACGTTGGCCAGTGCCGGAACCGGCGCAGGCGCGGACGTCGCGCCGAAGGTCAGTTGCCAGTTCGACGAACCGTATGGGGTACTCAGCAGTACGGCCTTCGATGCAACGACCCGGGCCCTCACTGGTGAGGCGGTGGCGGGGGAGGGAACGATCCAAGTCGCCAGCTGGACCGTTCTGTTCTAACGTGTCGGTTCGCGGCACGCATCGCCGCGATTAGAAGGCGATGGTCGCCGTGATCGTGTCGGTATAGCTGCCGGGCGGCGGCGTGGTCTGTGTCGGCACCAGCCCATAGACCGGAACGGTCTGCGCCAAGCCGGTGCCGATCGCGGTGTAGGTCGCCGTGCCGTTGGTGCCGTCGCCCCAGACGATCGTTCGGGCGCTGTCCGAATACAGCTGATAGGACACGGTGCGACCCGCCGGGGAAATCATCGTCCGCGCACCCACGTTCGCGCTCGTCCCACCGTTAAGTGAAATACGGTAAGCATCGTTATTGGTGCAGGTGACGCTCAAGGAACCGGCCGTGCTCAGCGGCGCGCTTAATCCCGTCGCTGCCGCAAACGCGACATTCGTCGTGGCGATCGTGCAATTGTTGACGACGGGGGCGCTCACGGAAAATCCAAACGTCCCCGTGCTCGCCACCGTGTTGCAAGCCGGCGCCCCCAGCAAATAGAAGCCCGCACGCAAGGCGGTCTGTCCGGCGGCAATCGTCTGCGTATAGGACGTGGTCGCGTTATTCTGCGTCGGCACGGTCGGCTGATTGGCGGTGATCTGTCCGTAGTAGGTCACCGTCGCGCTGGCCGTCGTGCCGGTGACAGGCTTCGTCAATGTCACGCTCAAGGGCGTCGTATTCAATGTCGAGGCGCCCCAGGTGATCGTCCGCCCGGCGTCGGTGTACAAGCCATAGGCCAGTGTATTGCCGCTTGCGCTCAAGGCGCGCGGCGTCGGCGCAGTCAGATCGAGGCACACCAGCACATTCGGTGTCAGCGTGACGCTATTCCACGTGCAACTGACCAGTATCGAACCGCTGCCATCGACCGAGGCCCGGTTGATCGGACTTACATTGCCGAAAGAGAGACTCGTCGGTGTCGCCGTACAGGTTTCGGCATGGGCAACCTTCGGCAGCAACGCGCAGAGGAAGGTCAACAGCACGAGGCAGAGCAGGATCGAATGTAGTCGCCGCGTCGTGGTCATGGTATCGCCCCACGCGCACCGCTTGCTCCGCTCGCACCCTCGCGCCGTGGCGTGATCGTGCGCACCGCGGGACTGTCGTCTTGCTTGTCCGCCTGCGCACCGGTCGGCAGCCCGGCACGCGATGTTGCACCGACCCCTCCGGCACAGACCAGCGGCCCGATCGTTTGCAGCGCACCATCCGGCGCGCGCGCGTAATCGAAGCGAACCTCGCAGCTGCGCTGGCCGTCGGTGATGCGTAGCCGGTTCGAGGCTTGCAGCCCATCGACGAACGTCTGCCCGTCATAGCCGACAATCGTTTCCTTTCCCGTGCTCAGATTGATGACCCTAAGACCCGGCGCCAGCGGCAGCCGATTTTCGTCGATCAGCGTAATCGATGCGGCGTCATAGCGCCCGATGCCGAAGTGGCCCAGCACGCCGGCACGCGATTCCGGTACCAGGTCGATCGCGGTCGATGACACCTGCGCATCGGCGGGCAACTTCATCGCATCGATGCTGACCTGGTTGTGCTGATAGGCGTTGAGATCCGGGATCAGCAGCAGGCCGCGCGAATTCGTCTCGCCGATCACGCGGTTCTGGTGCAGGACGGGGATGCCTTTGACGCCGTCGGTCGACACCAGCGCGAACGCGTCGTCGATGCGACGTGAGAGCAGGACCGCGCCGTCCATCAAGGCGATGGCGCCCTGCAGATCGAGCGAGGTGTTGACATGCCCTTGGAACGATTGTGCGACCGCCGTTACTTCGCCCGCATTGCCAATATACGAAACCTGGCCCTGATCGTATCCCAGCGTGCCCGCATGACCGTGCTGGACGGCCCAACCGAAACCGCCGGCATAGTCGGACGGACGCGTGGCGCTCACATTATAGGAATCGACACCATTCTGACGTCCCGCCGTCGCATTGATCGACGTGCCGCTGCCGCCGCTGCGACTGCTACCCAGTCCGAAGTTCATCGACACGAAGAAGCCATTGCTCGGCTGATCGCCAAAATCCTTGAATAAGGACAAGTTGATCGATCCTACCGTGCCGACACTGACCACATAGGAAAGCGAACCGATGCGTGAACTTGGCCCAGAGCGTTGCCGCAAGCCGATATAGCTGAGCGCCATGGACTGCCGCTTCAGAAAGGGCAGCGATACCGTCGCACGATCTTGCGCCGTCGGAACGATGTCGCCTTCGCGCGCGGCGGTATCGCCGTAATTGCCGAGCGTGCGAATCGTCTCTGCATTGACCGAGAAATTCTGGCGAATCAATTGATAGCCCAGATCGATCTGCTGCCCGGCATACTTGCCGGCGCTGACGGCCAGCGCGCCGTTGAAGACGCCAGCCTGACCCAGGCGAACGAGGCCGCCGGCGCCCAGCACGCCCTGGCCCGGCATCAGCTCTGCATGGCTGTTTAGCGTGATTTCGGAGGTATAGCCGTAGGCGGTCGTCTGACTGATGACCGGGCGCGCATCGTAGTCGAACGACGACAGACCGTAGTTGCGTCGCAGAAAGCCGGCTTCCACCGAATAGCTGGTGAGTCCGGCCGCCAACAGCCGCGTATCGACGTATAGCGGCACTGACGTACTGATCGTGCGCCCGAGCGCGTCGCGCGTCACGACCGTGGCGACGCCGGCGCCGGAGATGCCCGGCACCTGATTCAGCACGAAGGGCCCGGTGGGCACTTGCGAGCTGAACTGGCGAATATCGTTGATATAGAGATCGACCGATGACGGTACGGCCGTCGTCCCGCGCAGGCTTGGAATCGGATAGGTGATCAAATCGGGGCGCAGCGCGAAATTGCTGCGCCATTGCACGCCGCCCATCCGCAACGAGCGCGACCAGCCGAGCGAGGATGACAAGGTGTCGCCGACCAGCAACGTCGAGAGCGTGTCCTGTTTCGATCGGGTCCACGATGTGTCGTAGCGCGTGAAGCGAGTCTGGCTCCGACCCACGTCGAGGATGCCGGTCAGGCTGAAGACGCCCGTCGGCGCGAAGTAGCGGAACTCGTCGAGCATCGACGTGCGCCATTGCGGCGTGGTCTGGCTATAGAGGTCATAGTTGATGACCAGACCACGCTGCGATGTCGCCGTCGACGGTGCGGCCACCGAGCGCGCGTTCAGCGTGCTGGGCTGCCGCAACGCGTCGGGCACTTGCAGAGCGACGCTCTGGCGCGCCGCGTCGAACGTATAGCGCAGGCCGGTCAAGCTATCGAGCGGGACGTCGGGCTGCGCGGTGAGGCCGAGCCGGTCGGTCAGGATTCCCAGGTCGCGCAGATCCCGCCCGCTTGCCGACAACCGGCCCGCGCGCGAAACGAAGCGCGCGATCAAGCCGGTCGCCTCGCCATTGATCGTCACGTCCAGATAGAGCTCTTGCGGCGCTGCGGAGCCGTCGCCAGCCGGCTTTTGTGGCGGCGCGCCGCCACCCAGATCGAGGCCCCCGGCGCGGGCATCGCCGACGTTGCCGGCGCCGTTCCCCTGCGCGGGCGATTCAGGTGGGGGCGATCGCGGTGTGCGTTCGATCGTCGGCGGCGTATCGCCGTTGCCTGCCGGCGTCGTCCCGACCGCACCGGCCACGTTTGCCGGACTTTGCGGCTGCGGGGCGTTGGACGAGGCGGTCGAATTCGCAGGCATGGCCGTTTGCGCCAGTACGTTAGGGGACGTCAGGCACGCGCCCAACAGCGGCAAGGCGGCCAGTGCGCCGGGATACCAGGCCGGTGTACTGCACGTGACGTCACCGCTGCCGGTCTCGCCGAAGACGCTGCGCTTACCTCGACGCATGCGCCGACGCCGGCACCGTCTCGGTGGACGGAGTGGGCAAGGAAGCGCCGACGGCGCCATGGGTCACGTTCACCTTCGCATCGCTGTTGGTGGCATTGATCATCGCGTGCAAGGACTCGGTCGCATCCAGGGTCGCATCGGCGGGAATCGGCACGGCCCACTCCCGCGTTTGTCCGGCCAAGGCATAGCCAAGCAAGCCTTTGTTGATTTCATAACTGCGGCGCGCGTCCCCGATTTGCACATTGGCGATCTGCGCACGCCGCACGCCCTTGTTCGAAGCCCGCAGGATCCACTTGCCATTGCGTTGGAAAAGCTGCCAGTCCAGCGGCGGCACGGTGGCGGTCGATGCGGTGGCGCCCGCGCTGGCGGCGCGGCCGGCTTGCTCCATCGTGCCGGCGCTGCCTGCGATGAATACGGGGACCGAATAGCGCAAGCGGATCGTGACACCACCGGACGGCGCTTCCGCTGGCGTCGGCAATTCGTCGATCAGCAGCCGATAGCTCTGTTCGAGCGGCGCGGGCGTGGCCGTCCGTCGCACGAGGCGAACCAACTGCTCGGAATGCGGGGCGATCTGAATCAGCGGGGGGCTGGCGATGAGATCCGTGGTGGGGGACAGTTGGTCCTGTCCGTCGGCCTGATCCCAGAGAAAGACACGGACCTGACCATAGAGCGGTTGATCGCCGGGATTGCGCAAGGTCAGACCGACCGCGGTCGTCTGCGTATCGAATTCAACGGTGACGGGCGAAATCTGCAAACTGGCCGCCGAGGCCTGACCGCCGGCCCAGAGAATCGCCAGCATGCAGTACGCGGCCCACCGCACCCAGGTGCGGTCTCTGTGCGCGCCACCTGTTGTCTTCATGTTTCTACCCTTATCCGCCGGAGTGCTTCGGGTAGCATGCGGGGCGCTCCACGCCATCGCATGCAGCGGTGTTGACGATCAGAAGTAGACTGTCGCCGTCACCGTCGTTTGATATGTGTCCGGACGCGGCGTCGTTGTCTGGGTCGGCACTTGGCCATAGACCGTCAATGATTGCGTCGCGCCGCTTCCAGTACCTGCCACGGTATTCGTGCCTTGCGTATTGCCCCAGACCGTCGTGCGGCCCGTATCGGAATACAACTGGAAAGGGACCGTCGCGGTATTGCCGGTTGCCGTACCCGTCATCAGACGCGCGGTGACAGTCGAGCCTGTCACCGTGCCTGCATCGAGGCCGACGTTATAGGGCGTCGTGTTGGTGCAATTGACCGTCAACGCGGACTGCTGGTTGATCGCCGTCGTCAGCACGCCGCTGGTCCCGAAGTTCAACGCGGTGGCGGCGATCGTGCAGTTTGCCTGCAGCGTCAGGGACACGAGGAAGGTGGCCGTTGCCGTGCCGTTCGTATAAACCGCCGCATGGGATACCGACGGCACGATTGCCAGCGTTGAAGCGGCAACAACGGCGACGATCGCCGTGGCAGGATGCAAAAACTTTTTCACGATCGACTCCGCGCCATCTCAGTCAGAACTAACAGGGAACATTAAGAGTTTGCCGTCGTATCGGTGCTTCGATTCGGGAGCGATCCGGTTTATCGTCGGCGTGAACGCAGTTTATGATGTGCGCTTTCGCGGGACAAACAGATTATCGCATTGCGGTTATTCCATTTGCATTATAGCGACAGTTTATCTTATTACGGTTCGAATCGCTTTTCGATTAAATGAAACGATTGTTTAAATAAAGGGTTTCATAAGATAGATAATTGATATTTGGTATTTTTATTCAAACGAGTGATTCTTTTGCTTAACGTCGTTTGTGAAAATAACGGATCGCACCGTCGGCTTACATAGGACGAATGGCGGGCAAACAATGAATATCAGCACCGTTGCGCGCGTTGGCCGGCCTCTCACACGACACGGCGGCGATACAGATGTTCGAGAACGCCATTTGGCATCGTGCACTTGTCGTGGCGTAAGAGCGTGGGGACTGGGAGGACACCGTCCGCCACCATACGCGAGGGTCGGCGAATCTGCTAAACCAGGCGGCGATCTATATTGCCGGAACGACGGGCATTCCTGTGCTGGAGCCCGTGTGAGGTGTCCCTATCTCGTAAGACAACTCCTACATCCGAATAGGTAAAGTACTGATGTCGAAAACGGGGTTTTAGCGGGATACTGCCGACACGTCATCGATCCGACCGCTGGGGTGGGATCAGGTAGACAGGGTGACGGGTATTGACGCATCAGACGCCCAAGGGCGGAAGGAGGCGAGATGAACAAGGACCAAGTGGCAGGCCGCGCGAAAGAGCTGGCCGGCAAGGCAAAGTCGATGATTGGCCAAGCGACCAATCGACCGGGCACGGAAGTGAAGGGTCGGGCGCAGGAATTGGGCGGCAAAGCCCAGGCCGCATTCGGTGACGCCAAGGACAAGATCAAAAAGGCCGATTCGCACTGACGATCGTCCTTAGGAACAAAAGGCAAGTAGGAGACGATGTGAATGACGTAACCGGCATCAGACCGGTGAAGGGCGACTTCCAAGAAGTCGCCCTTTTTTATTGTGCGCGCCGCCGATCCCGTGTGCGCGCACCGTTTCCTGTCGCCCCCGCCCGGTCATTCGACGCAATGCGCGTCTATCAGACCCATCGCGACGTGTCGCTCCGCTACGTTTGCCGATGGCTAAGTCTCGTCCGATAAAAACCGCGCCGTTCCGGTCATTTTGCGTTGTCGGCCCGCAAGGGTTGGCGCGAGGCGTGCCGGGCTGCTATCCTCGACCTCCGATTTCCCGCGTCACGCCTGCGCTGTCGCCGCGTGAATGCCGTGCTGCACCTGCTTATCTGTTGCACCCGCGCCTGCCGGCCGATTCCCGTCGGCGCGCAACCTCGTTCAAGAGTGTCTCATGTCGTATCCGAATCGTTCCCCCCGCGCTGTCACGCGTCTTCTCACGCTCCCTTTCGCGACCTTGGCAAGACTGTCCCCGTCTTTTCTCCGTCTCGATACGCCGGAGCGACGTACCGAAGTCCGTGCGCTCTTGCCTCTGGCGCTGCCCTTGATTGCCACGCAGTTAGCTGCAATGGCAATGAATGTGGTCGATGTGATTTTGGCGGGACATCTCGGGCCTGCGGTGTTGGCGCCCGTTGCGATCGGTTCGGGTGTATGGGCGCTGGCGATCATTGCGGTGAGCGGGCTGATGTCGGCCTTGCCGGCGGCAGTAGCGCACCTCGTCGGTGCCGGGCGGCCGCAGGAGATCTGGCCGCTGTTTCGGCAGGCAAGCGTCTTGGGGATCGTGTTTGGTGGCGCACTGTCGCTGATCCTGTGGTTCGGCGGCCCGCCGTTGATCGTGGCCTTCGGTGTCACACCGGACCTGGCACGGGACGCGGGCCATTTTCTGCACGCCATCGCGGCAGGCGCTCCCGCGTTAGGGCTTTATTTTGCCTGCCGGGGTGTGTCGGAAGGGCTGTCGATGCCACGCCCCAGTCTGGCGTTCGGCTTGCTGGGCCCGGTCTTGCTGGTGCCGATCGGTTATACCTTGATGTATGGTGCCGGGCCGATTCCGGCGATGGGCGTTGTGGGTTGCGGACTCGCCACGGCGATCGTCGAATGGATTATCGGGCTCGGCTTTTTCTATTACATCGTTGTCAATCGGCGATATGCGAGCATCCGGGAGTCCGCCGCCGCAAAGGGGAGGGCCGACCCGCGCGCGGCCGCGGTGCTGGCGCACAGCGATTCCCGCATTGCACCCACAACGTGGCGCGATCTCATTCGTAACGGTCTTCCAAGCAGCATCACGTGGTTGCTGGAGGGCAGTCTGTTTATCGCGACGGCATTGGTGATAGGACGACTCGGCGATACGGCGGTGTCGATGCATCAGATTGCGTTGAACGTCGCGTCGCTCACTTTCATGATTCCGTTGGGAATGTCGATGGCGATTTCGGTGCGCGTCGCCGGTGCGCGCGGTCGGAACGACGTCGAAGGCGCGCGGATCGCCGGACAGGTCGGGATCGTGCTGGCGCTTCGCGTTCAGTGCGTGCCGATTTTGATGATGTTGCTGTTGCCGGTGCCGATCATCGGCCTCTATACCGGCGACGCGACGGTGGCGGCTGGGGCGGTCGTATTGCTCCGGTTGGCCGGCCTTTTCCAGTTGTCGGATGCCTTGCAGGTCACGGCCAACGGCGCGCTGCGCGGCTACAAGGACACGCGAATGCCGATGATCATCACCTTGTTCGCGTATTGGTGCGTCGGTATGCCCGCGGGTATTTGGTTATGTTTGGGGCTGGATTGGGGCCCGGCAGGAATGTGGTGCGGACTGGTTGTCGGTCTAACGGTGTCGGCCGTGCTGCTGACCCGACGCTTCGTGCGTACGAGCCGCGCCGAGGTGCTGCAGCATCGCGCGGGTCAATCCGGCGCCGAGGCCGAGGCCGCCGCCGCCGCCGTCACGCGCTCGGCAGCGTCCCCGTCCTAGGCGCGAAACGCCGTGCCGGACGACAGCGTGCCCACGCGTGCTACTCTGAATCTGCCATGAAGAAAAGGAGCAGCAATGTACGACACGACGACTGTAATGCGCCCGAGCGGCACCCGCCCGCGTTCCGCGCGGTCCATTCTGGCCTTTGCCGTATCGCTCAGCGTGGCATGCGGCCTCCAGGGAATGGCTAGCACTGCGTCTGCGCAAGGCGCGGTTGCGACGCACGCCACGGGCGCCACGCAACCGAAGGGCGGGATCGACGATAGTTCGCCGCAATCCCTGGTCGAAACCTTGTCGGCATCCATTTTGAATACCGTCAAGGCCGACCCGCAGATCAAGGCCGGCGATACGCGGCGAATCGAACAGGTCGTGAACACGCAGCTGTTGCCGTACACCGATTTCCGCAAGACAACCCGCCTGGCGCTCGGGCCTGCCTGGCGGACCGCCACCCCCGAGCAGCGCGACGAATTGGTCAAGCAATTCGAGCTGTTGTTGATCCATCTTTACTCGGGTGCGGCAGCGAAGGTCGGCGATCAGACGGTCGATGTGCAACCGATGCGCGCCGCCGCAGACGCGACCGATGTGGTTGTACAGACGAATGTGATCAGCGGCGGCCAACCCTATCCGGTGGCCTACCGTTTGGAAAAGAGCGAAGCCGGCTGGCGAATCTACGACGTGAACGTGGCGAACCTTTGGTTGATCGCCGCCTACCGTCCGCAATTCTCATCGCAGGTTCAGGCGTCCGGCGTGCCCGGCTTGATCGCCTTTCTCAAACAGCGGAATCAGGATCTGACCCAGCAGGGCAAGTAAGGCCCGACGATAGCGCGCGACGCCACGCCGGCGACTTCGCGCTGTCGCACCGCTCCCGTCGTTTTCTCCCCCTCAATGTTGTCCGCCTGCCCGAGCGCCCCCGGCGTGGGCACGTCGCGTGCTGCATGCTTCCCATCGTTCGGTTCTGCGCGGGACCGACGCGGGGGCGGCACACTCATCCGCGCAGCAAGAAATCTCCAGAAGGTGCAAAATGTCGCACCGCGCGAAGTCCATGCTTCCGCCTATTGCTTTTCTGCCCATTCTGAGGGTGGGGACGTCGGCGAGAACTTGACTATTTTGCTAGGAGATTTATACTTGACGAAAGTTGTCGGGATTAAGTGCCCGGCTTTCCGACGAAGAGGCAGGACCCTCGAATGGCCGTGGCGAGCAGCTAACGCACGTTTTGGACGGGGTAGTCCGCAGAAATTCATGCCTTGGCAGTCGAAACACTCTCTGAATGCGAGGCTCCACGATGAGACTCACGACTAAAGGCCGTTTTGCTGTTACTGCGATGATCGATTTGGCGTTGCGTCAGGATCAAGGTCCGGTGACGCTCGCGGGCATCAGCCAGCGCCAAAAGATTTCGCTGTCGTATCTGGAACAATTGTTCGGTAAATTGCGCCGTCACGAAATTGTCGAGAGCGTGCGCGGGCCTGGAGGCGGGTACAATCTCGCCCGACGGGCGGCGGACGTGTCGGTTGCCGATATCATCATTGCCGTCGATGAGCCGATCGATGCGACGCAATGCGGCGGCAAAGGGGAATGCGAGGGCGCAAAGCAGTCCAGCGGCCATTGCATGACCCACGAGCTGTGGTCGACGCTGAATCGCAAGATGGTCGAATATCTGGATTCGGTATCGCTGCAGGATCTGGTCGATCAGCAGGGTCAGGACCAGCCGGCAACGGTGGTGCGCGAGCGTCGTCAACCGGCGCAGAGCACGATCGAGCCGCCGGCACGCGTCGTGCCCCGGGGACCGAATTCGGTCTTCAATCTAGCGCGTTCCTGACGCGACGGCAATAGGTACGCCAGCTTTCTCGTCCATTGGGCAAGTGAGCTGGTTCCGCGAGCACCGCATGGTCGGCGCGTCGCACCGGTTTTATAGGATGGCCGTCCGGTACGACGGTGCTTTCCTCAGAAGGTGGAGTACCCAAGATAATGAATAACGACATTCCTCACTTGCAAACGGATCTGGCCACGTTGAAGTCCCGCCTGAATGTGGACGTCACGATGCCGATCTATATGGACAACAGCGCGACGACGCCGACGGACCCCCGCGTCGCCGATGCGATGCTCCCGTTTTTGTACGGCTCCTTCGGCAATCCGGCATCGCGCAGCCACCAATATGGCTGGGATGCGGAAAAGGCGGTCGAACTGGCGCGCGAGCAAGTGGCTGCGCTCGTGAACGCGGACCCGCGTGAAATCGTCTGGACGTCCGGCGCGACCGAGTCCGACAACCTCGCCATCAAGGGCGCGGCGAATTTCTATAAAGGCAATGGCAAGCACATCATCACGGTGAAGACCGAGCACAAAGCCGTGCTCGACACCGTGCGGGAGCTGGAGCGCCAAGGGTTCGAGGCGACCTATCTGGATGTGCTCGACAACGGCCTGATCGACATGGCGGTGCTGGAAGCGGCTATTCGCCCGGACACGATCCTGGTGTCGATCATGATGGTGAACAACGAAGTCGGTGTTATTCAGCCGATCGCCGAAATTGGCGCGATGCTGCGGGCTAAGGCGAAAGAACGTAAAACACCGATTATCTTCCACGTCGATGCCGCGCAAGCGACCGGCAAGGTCGATATCGATCTGGCGAAGTTGGATGTCGATCTGATGTCCTTCTCGGCGCACAAGACCTACGGTCCGAAGGGCATCGGCGCACTGTACGTGCGACGTAAGCCGCGCGTGCGGATCGAGGCGCAGATGCATGGCGGCGGTCATGAGCGCGGTATGCGTTCGGGAACGCTGGCGCCGCATCAGATCGTCGGCATGGGCGAGGCATTCCGCCTGGCGCGTGAAGAGATGGTCAGCGAGAACATCCGCGTGGCCGCCTTGCGCGACCGACTGCTGAACGGCTTGAAGGAGCTGGAAGAGATTTACGTGAACGGCGACCTGACGCATCGTGTCGCCCACAACCTGAATATCAGCTTCAACTACGTCGAAGGTGAATCGATGATCATGGCGGTGAAGGATGTCGCCGTATCGTCGGGTTCGGCCTGTACGTCGGCATCGTTGGAGCCGTCTTACGTGCTGCGCGCACTCGGTCGCAATGACGAACTCGCGCACAGCTCGATTCGCTTCACGCTCGGCCGTTTCACGACGGAGAAGGAAGTCGATTTCGTCATCGAATTGATGAAGAGCAAGATCAACAAGCTGCGCGATCTGTCGCCGCTTTGGGAAATGTACAAAGACGGCATTGATCTGAATTCGATCCAGTGGGCCGCGCACTGATTCAGGAGAAGTTGTAATGGCATATAGCGAAAAGGTCCTCGACCACTACGAAAACCCGCGCAACGTCGGTTCTTTCGACAAGAATGACGATAGCGTCGGCACCGGCATGGTGGGTGCGCCCGCATGCGGCGACGTGATGAAGCTGCAAATCCGTGTTGGCGCGGATGGCATCATCGAAGATGCGAAGTTCAAGACCTACGGTTGCGGCTCCGCCATCGCGTCCAGCTCCTTGATCACCGAATGGGTCAAGGGCAAGACGTTGGATCAAGCCGCCGCCATCAAGAACGCCGAAATCGCGGAAGAGTTGGCATTGCCGCCGGTCAAGATTCACTGTTCGATCCTGGCGGAAGATGCGATCAAGGCAGCAATCGCCGATTACCGTGCGCGGCACGGTGCGGCTGGCGCCGAGTCGACGACATCGTCGGCTGCAGCAGCCTAAGGACAGAGACAGGACGGTCATGGCAATCACGTTGACGGAAAAGGCGGCGCAGCACGTATCCAAGTTCCTGGTGCGCCGGGGCAAGGGTGTTGGCTTGCGCTTGGGCGTGCGTACCACCGGTTGTTCGGGTCTCGCCTATAAGCTCGAGTATGTGGACGCGCTGGACGGGCTGCCGCAGGAAGACCAGGTGTTCGACAGTCACGGCATCAAAGTCGTGGTCGATCCGAAGAGCCTGGCCTATATCGACGGCACCGAACTCGACTTTGCACGCGAAGGATTGAACGAAGGCTTCAAGTTCAATAACCCGAACGTCAAGGACGAGTGCGGCTGTGGTGAGTCTTTCCGTGTCTGAAGGCGGAGATTCGCTTGAGACCGTCAAGCAGTCGATGCCGGCGCTTGCGCGGGCCGACGCGGATCATTTCGACTTGTTCGACTTGGATCGTCGGTTTGGCATCGACACCGATGTCTTGGCGCAGCGCTATAGAACGATTCAGTCTCAGGTGCATCCTGACCGTTTCGCGGCGGCCGGCGAGGCACAGAAGCGCATTGCGATGCAATGGGCGACGCGGGCGAATGAAGGGTTTCAGACCTTGCGCGACCCGTTGGCGCGCGCGCTGTATCTACTCAAATTGCGTGGCATCGATGCGAGCGCCGAGCGCAATACGACGATTGCCCCTGCCTTTCTGATGCAGCAGATGGAATGGCGCGAAACGATCGACGACGCTGCCGCGGCCAATAATGTCGATGCGCTGGACAGCGTGCTGTCGGAGCTGCAGGACGAGCGTCGTCAGCGCTTCGACAAGCTGGCCGGATGGCTCGACAGTGGCGCGGATCAGCCGGCCGCCGATACGGCGCGGGAATTGCTGTTCATACAGAAGGTCATGGACGCGGCGCGCAAGCAAATCGAACGGCTAGAAGACGTATAGCAGGCCTCTGAGCCTGCTATTCCGTTTTGGCGGTCCGAATGCGCGTCGCAGCTTCCACCATCCCCCGTCCCCAGAAAAAAAGCTCCAGCCGTACCGGAAGATCACAGATGGCATTACTACAAATTTCAGAACCGGGAATGGCACCGGCGCCGCACGAGCGACGCATTGCTGTCGGGATCGATCTCGGCACGACCAATTCGCTGGTCGCGGTCATGCGCAATGGCGTGCCCGACGTGTTGCCCGATGAATCCGGGCAAGCGTTGCTGCCGTCGGTCGTACGGTATCTGCCAGACGGTGGCCGGCGCGTCGGTATCGCGGCGAAACGCGAAGCGGCGCAGGATCCCCATAACACCATCGTGTCGGTTAAGCGTTTCATGGGGCGCGGCCTCGCCGATGCACAGCGTACCCACGCGCCTTACACGTTTGTCGATGCCCCCGGCATGGTGAAACTGCAGACGGTGCAGGGCGTCAAGAGCCCGGTGGACGTGTCGGCGGACATTCTCGCGGTTCTGAAGCAGCGTGCCGAAGCGACGATGGGCGACGACCTCGCCGGCGCCGTCATCACGGTTCCGGCGTACTTCGACGAAGCACAGCGTCAAGCGACGAAGGATGCGGCACAGTTGGCCGGCCTCGACGTACTGCGTTTGCTGAACGAGCCGACCGCGGCCGCTATCGCCTATGGTCTCGATAACGGCGCGGAAGGGGTCTACGCCGTCTATGACCTCGGTGGCGGGACGTTCGACCTGTCCGTGCTGCGATTGACGCAGGGTGTCTTCGAAGTATTGTCGACCGGCGGGGACACGGCGCTGGGCGGAGACGATTTCGATCACGCCGTCTTGACGGCGTTGCTGGAATCGCTGCAGTTGTCGCTCGACAGCCTGCCCGCCGAAGATATGCGTCTGCTGTTGGATCGGGTGCGGACGGCGAAGGAAAGTCTGTCGCAAGCCACCGACGCCGCGTTTCTGGCACGTGTGCAAGCGGTGCTGTCGTCGGGACAGCGCATCGATTTCACCTTCACCGAAGCGCAGTTCAGTGCGTGGACCGACGCGCTCGTCAAGCGCACGCTGGCGCCGACACGGCGCGCGCTGCGCGATGCCGAGTTGACGCCGCAGGACGTCAAGGGGGTGGTGCTGGTGGGTGGCGCGACGCGGATGGCATGCGTGCGCCGCGCCGTCGAAGCCTACTTCGGGCAGATCCCGTTGACCAATATCGATCCGGATCAGGTCGTGGCCGTCGGTGCCGCGATCCAGGCCGATCTGCTAGCGGGCAACCGCAGCGACGGCGACGATTGGTTATTGCTCGATGTCATCCCGTTGTCGCTCGGTGTCGAGACGATGGGCGGCTTGGTCGAAAAGATCATTCCGCGCAATTCGACGATCCCGGTTGCGCGCGCGCAGGAATTTACGACGTTCAAGGATGGGCAGACCGCGATGGCGATCCACATCCTGCAGGGCGAACGTGAGCTCGTCGACGATTGTCGTTCGCTGTCGCGTTTCACCTTGCGCGGCATTCCGCCGATGACGGCTGGTGCCGCGCGAATTCGCGTGACGTACCAGGTCGATGCGGACGGTCTGCTGTCGGTAACGGCGCGCGAGGACGTGTCCGGCGTGGAAGCGCAGGTATCGGTCAAACCGTCGTACGGCCTCGGCGACGAGGACATCACGCGGATGTTGCAGGAAAGCTATACCAGCGCCGCGTCCGATATGAAAGCGCGCGCACTGCGCGAGGCGCAGGTCGATGCCGGCCGCTTGCTGGATGCGACCGCCGCGGCGATCATCGAGGACGGCGCACTGTTGGACGAGGCCGAGCGAACCGCGATCGAAGCGAAATTTGCGGCATTGCACGCGGTGCTCGACGGTGACGATCTCGACGCGATCGACGTTGCATCGAAGGCACTGTCGGCCGCGACTGACGAATTTGCCGCTCGCCGGATGGATCAGAGTATCCGACGGGCATTGGCTGGCAAGGATATCCGGGAAATCAACTGAAATGTCTCAAATTGTCGTATTGCCCCACGCGCATCTCTGTCCCGATGGCGCCGTCATCGATGCGGACGCGTCGAAATCCATTTGCGATAATTTGCTCGCGCATGGCATCGAGATCGAGCACGCTTGCGAAAAATCGTGCGCGTGCACGACCTGTCATGTGGTGATTCGGGAAGGTTTCGACGATATGACGCCGTCCGAGGAAGACGAGGACGATATGCTCGATAAGGCGTGGGGTCTCGAACCGACGTCACGACTGTCGTGCCAGGCCTTCGTCCCTGCAGATACCGATGTCGTCGTCGAGATTCCGCGCTATACAATCAATCACGCGAAAGAAGGGCATTGACGTCGACGCGGCGGCGGGCGTCTCCGCGCCTGGAATCGCTTTCGATACCTCGCCTGCACGGGCGCGCAGTGCGCGGCATGCCGCCGCAGCGTTGCGGTAAACCAGTCTGAGGGTACAAGGAGTGACACGATGAAGTGGACCGATACGAATGACATCGCGATCGCGTTGTCCGAATCCATGCCGGACCAGAATCCGACGCTGGTGCGCTTCACCGATCTGCATAAATGGGTGATGGCGCTCGATGGATTCGATGACGCCCCGGATCGTTCGAACGAGAAGATCCTGGAAGCCATTCAGGCGGCGTGGATCGAAGAAGCCGACTACTGAAAAGCCTGAAAAATCGGCACCAGAAAAAAGCGCAATCTGTTCCGCAGATTGCGCTTTTTTTCATTTGACGACGCGGACGTTAACCGGCGCGCAGTACGCCATTTTCGACGCGCACGCGTTCGCCTTGATTCACCGGTGGCGTGCTTGCATAGCGGAACGTGTGGTAGGTGCCATCTTGCATCTTGACGGTCACGCGGTAATTCGTCGTGCTTCGTACATTGCGCTCGATGGCATTGCCGGCGTAGCCGCCACCGGCGGCGCCGAGCAAGGTCGTGGCGATCCGGCCATGTCCGCCGCCGAAGGCTTGACCGACAAGCCCCCCGGCTACTGCGCCGCCGACGGCGCCGATACCGGTTCCATGCCCCTGGACGCGGTACGCATTGACCGACGTCACGACACCGCAAGTATGACAAATCGCCGGTGCCACGGGGGCGGGAGGCGGCGCATTCTGCGCGACCTGCTGCACGGGTGGTGCCGCCGATACGGCCGGTGCGGTCGCATTCGGGAGAACCTGGCCGGTGGGGGCGGTACTGCCGCTCTGCGCGACTTGCGCGGCGGTCGGTGTGCCCGGCGCCGGAGTTTGCCCGCCGGCACGCGGCAAGACGCCCGTCATGGCTGCCACGCCGACACCGCAAGCGACGATGACGGCGCCGGCCGCCGTGGCGACCAAGGGATGTATGCGGCTGCGATGCGCGATACCCGCGCGATGGTTGACCGGTTCCATGATGCGACCCTCCGATTCACTTTTTGTGCTGAATTATTCTGTGCTCAGTGTCGGTCATCCCCTGCCTGAGGGGCGTTTCAGAGTGTAAGCAGTTGCGAGCGTTTGTACTGCGCTACAGCGGGAATGGTGAGGCGCCCCGCATGACCTTCGTCCGTGAACGTAAGCAAGTTTGACGCCAGATTGGCCGGTCGCGACGCGTCACGACGGTAAAGGGGCACGTCATTTCGTTACGAAATGATCGGAAGCGGGGAGGGGCGTGCCGCCGCCGTGATGGTCGGCGGCACGCGGGCTCCGATTAGTCTTCCTTGCGCAGGTGCGGGAAGAGGATGACGTCGCGAATATTCGCGCTGTCGGTGAGCAGCATGACCAGGCGGTCGATGCCGATGCCGCAGCCGCCGGTGGGCGGCATGCCGTGTTCCAGCGCGCGGATATAGTCGGCGTCGTAGAACATCGCTTCGTCGTCGCCGGCATCCTTCTGTTCCACTTGCTTGCGGAATCGCGCGGCCTGGTCTTCCGGATCGTTCAATTCCGAGAAGCCATTGGCGATTTCGCGACCGGTGATGAACAGCTCGAAACGCTCCGTGATGCCCGGATCGCCATCCGAGGCGCGCGCCAGCGGCGACGTCTCCACCGGGTAGTCGATGATGAACGTCGGCTCCCACAGTTTCGATTCGGCGGTTTCCTCGAACAGCGCCAGCTGCAGCGCGCCAATGCCGGCGAGCTTCATCGGGCCCGACCGCGCGTCGACGCCGAACTTTTTCAGTTCGGTGCGCAGCACGTCGATGTCGTCGAGCTGCGCGTCGGTGTAGTCGGTATGGGCCTGAATTGCTTGCTTGATCGTCAGACGATGGAAGGGCTTCGAGAAATCCAGCGCACGACCTTGATACGAAATCGACGCATCGCCCAAGGTGGCGACCGCGGCGTGACGGATCAACCCCTCGGTGTAATCCATCAGCCAGCGATAATCGGTGTACGCCGCGTAGAACTCCATCATCGTGAATTCCGGATTGTGGCGCGGCGACACGCCCTCGTTGCGGAAATTCCGATTGATCTCGAACACGCGGTCGAAGCCGCCGACGATCAGCCGCTTCAGGTACAGCTCGGGCGCGATACGCATATACATCTGCATATCGAGCGCATTGTGGTGCGTGATGAAGGGCTTGGCGCTCGCGCCGCCCGGAATCGGGTGCAGCATCGGCGTTTCGACTTCGAGGAAGCCGGCATCGCCCATCTGCGAGCGGATCGCGGCGATGATTTTCGTACGATTTACAAAGGTCCGGCGCGCCTCCGGCGTCACGATCAGGTCGACATAGCGCTGACGGTAACGGGTTTCCTGATCGGCCAGACCATGGAACTTGTCGGGGAGGGGGCGCAGCGACTTGCTCATCAGACGCAGTGATGTGCAGCGCACCGACAGCTCGCCCGTCTTCGTGCGGATCAAGGTGCCGGTGGCGGCGACGATATCGCCGAGGTCCCATTTCTTGAACGCCGCGTAGACGTCTTCACCGAGATCGTCGCGCGTGATGAAGAGCTGGATCTGCGCGCCGTCGTCCTGAATCGTCGCGAAACTGGCCTTGCCCATCACGCGTTTCAACATCATGCGGCCGGCAATCGACACGGCCACCGGCTGCGCTTCCAGCGCTTCCTTGTCCTGTGTTTCATAGGCGGCTTGCAGCGCGGCCGCGTGGTGCGTCGGCGTGAAGTCGTTCGGGTAGGCCTGGCCCTGCGTGCGCAGCGCCGCCAGTTTGTCGCGGCGTTCTTCGAGGAGCTTGTTCTCGTCGAGTGCCGGCGCGGCGGCGGAAGTGTCCGCTGCCTGGGTGGGCTTGTCAGTCATCGTGTCGGTTCTAGGCTACGGTGGTGCTGCAAAAAAACGTCGCGCGTGCACGCCGCGCACCGCCCGCGCCGGGGCGGTGCGATCGCGGCACGGCGTTAAACGTCCGGGCGGGTGGAGGTGACGCCGAGTTTCAGACTCGCGCTGATGAACTCGTCCAGGTCGCCATCCAGCACGGAACGCGTGTTGCTGATTTCCACGTTCGTGCGCAGGTCTTTGATGCGGCTCTGGTCCAGCACATAGGAGCGGATCTGATGACCCCAGCCCACGTCGGTCTTGCCGGCTTCGAGCTTGTCCTGTTCGGCCTGGCGTTTGCGCATTTCGGCTTCGAACAGTTTCGAGCGCAACATCGCCATCGCTTCGGCACGGTTCCGGTGCTGCGAACGGTCGTTCTGGCACTGGACGACGATATTCGTCGGAACGTGAGTGATTCGAACCGCGGAATCGGTCTTATTGATGTGCTGGCCGCCGGCGCCCGACGCGCGGTAGGTATCGATGCGCAGATCGGCCGGATTGATCTCGATTTCGATCGATTCATCCACTTCCGGATAGACGAAAACGGAGCTGAACGAAGTGTGACGGCCACCGGAAGAGTCGAACGGCGACTTTCGCACGAGACGATGCACGCCCGTTTCGGAGCGTAGATAGCCGTAGGCGTATTCGCCTTCGATCTTGATCGTCGCACTCTTGATGCCGGCGACGTCACCGTCCGACTGCTCCAGTATCTCGACCTTGAAGCCCTTGCGTTCCGCGTAGCGCATGTACTGACGCAGCAGCATCGCCGCCCAGTCGCAGGCCTCGGTGCCGCCGGCGCCGGACTGAATGTCGATGAAGGCGTTGCACGGATCGGCCGGATTGCTGAACATCCGACGGAATTCGATGCCATCGACGCGCCCACGCAGTTCGTCCACGTCGGCCGCGACCGATTCCAGCGTTTCCTCGTCGGCTTCATCGCGTGCGAGCTCGAACAGCTCCGCCGCGCCCGCCAGGTCCGCGTCGAGCTGAATCAGCGTGGTGACCACGCCGTCGAGCAGCTTTTTCTCACGACCGAGCGCTTGCGCGTGCTGGGAGTCGTTCCAGACGTTCGGGTCCTCGAGTTCCTTGTTGACCTCGATCAGCTTGGCTTCTTTGACATCGAAGTCAAAGATACCCCCGTAGGTCGGAGGCTCGAATCCGCAGATCGGCGATGGTCGAGTCGATTGCGTTCAAACGTTCCGCTTCCATGTTTCTTTCCAATAAGGCTTGATGAATCGACGGATTATAGCCGATCGGCCCGCGCCACCGAAGGCCTGGCGGTCAGGAACCGTGCACGCCGTGCGCGTGCTCGACGATCATTTGCACGCGGGTGACGCCATTGTAGGTATCGCGCGACAGCCGGTAGGCAACGGTGGCCAGATCGGGGAGGGTATCGGTGCGGTTGAACCAGATCGCGTCGTAGCGGCGGTTGCCCCGATACAACTGCAGTTTCAGATGGCGTTCCTTGACCAGCGATTGGCCGCGAACGTCGAAAACGCCGGAGAACACCGGCGGCGGGAAGCCTTGGCCCCAGATGCCGGCGTCGAGCAATTCCACGAAGGGCGCGGTGAAATGCGCGTCTTCCAACTCCCCGTCGGTCTCGACGATGCGTTGTAGCGCATCGGCGGCCAGCCATTCGCCGCCGACACGCTCCAATGCCGCGGTGAAGGTGGGCAACGCATCGGCGCGCATCGTCAGGCCGGCCGCCATCGCGTGACCACCGAATTTATCGATCAGACCGGGGTGCCGTTTGCTGACCAGGTCCAGCGCGTCACGCAGATGGAAGCCCGGGATCGACCGACCGGAGCCCTTGATCAGCGCATCCGGTCCGGCTTGGATCGCCGGATCGTCGCTGGCCGGGGCGAAGGTGATGGTCGGTCGATAGAACTTTTCCTTGAGCCGCGACGCCAAAATGCCGATGACGCCCTGATGCCATTGCGGATCGTAGATCGCCAGCGTGGTACGCGTTGGATCGACGTCGGTCAGCGTCGCCAGCGCCTCGGTTTGCATGCCGCTTTCGATATCGCGGCGCTCGCGGTTCATGCCGTCCAGCAATTGCGCCAGCTCCCAGGCGCGGCCGGCGTCGTCGGTGAGCAGACATTCGATACCGACCGACATGTCGGCCAGCCGCCCGGCGGCATTGAGTCGGGGGCCGACGGAGAAGCCCAGATCCTGAACCCCGGCGCGGCGCGCCTCGCGGCCGGCCACGCGGAATAGCGCGGCCAGGCCCGGCTGCGTCTTGCCGTCGCGAATGCGCTTCAGACCCTGATCGACCAGAATGCGATTGTTGGCATCCAGGCGCACGACGTCGGCGACGGTGCCCAGGGCGACCAGATCGAGCAGCGTCGCCAGGTTCGGTTGACGCGGCAGCGGCGAGTCGGGCGGCGCGCCGGGCGATTGGAAGCACCCGCGCGCGCGCAAGACGGCGCGGGTGGCCAGCAGCACATAGAACATGACGCCGACGCCGGCAATATGCTTGCTCGCGAATGCGCAGCCCGGTTGATTCGGATTGACGATCGCGCAGGCGTCCGGCAGCGTATCGCCGGGAAGATGGTGATCGGTGACGACGACATCGACGCCCGCGAGGCGCGCGGCCGCCACGCCGTCGACGCTGGCGATGCCGTTGTCGACGGTGATCAATAACTCCGGCGTCCGATGCGGGTTCGACATCGCCAGTGCGACGATTTCCGGCGTCAGGCCATAGCCGTATTCGAAGCGGTTGGGCACCAGATAGTCGACATCCGCGCCCAGCATTCGCAGGCCGCGGACGGCGACGGCGCAGGCGGTCGCGCCGTCGCAATCGTAGTCGGCGATCACCAATAAACGCCGACGTGCCGTGATCGCGTCGGCCAGCCTTTCCGCGGCCTGGTCGATGCCCTTCAGCGTTGCCGGCGGCAGCAGGCGCTCGATGCCGGTCTCGATATCATCGGCCTGCAGCACGCCCCGTGCGGCATAGAGGCGCGCGAGGACCGGGTGCAGACCGGCGCGAATCAGCGCATCGACGTGGGCGGGATTGCAAGGGCGGGACTGGATCGTGACCGTCTGGGACATACGAATGGGCGGGCTCTGCGAAGTACATCGGATGAATGGCGGGCGGTGAAAGGCGACTTCCACCGTGCGGAAGCGGATCAGGCTGGTCAGGCAGCGGCCGTCATGTCAGCAAGTCCGCGAACGCACGGCGGCGCCAGAAGGCCCAGAGGTCGCCGCGCCTCAGCGACAGCGTCGTGCTGGCTTGCTCCCCGCACAGGGTGAGTCGGATCTCGTCGATTGTACTGTCCCGGAGCGCCTGGATGGCAGGGGCGAACCACTGCCGATCGAAGGCGGCGAAGCGATCCAGCCACTCGTGCCACGCTTCATGGACCATCGGTACGGACAAGGCGTCCGATTGCACCAGGACGGTGTCGCTTGCCTGCGCGCGTGTTGGCGTCGCGCCGGCGTTGCCGGTATCCGCGACGGCGCCGCGCGTCGACAGCGCCGTCATCAATGCCGCGAAATCGGCGGGCAAGGGCGCGGCGGGCGTATTTGCCGCAAGCGCCATGCCGCGCGCCGCCGGGGAGTCGGCGAAAGTGGCTGAAAACGGCGCCGCCGAGACGTCGGTCACCGCCGCAGGCGGCCAGGCGCCACGGCCGTGGAGCCAGACGGCGTTGACCGGACGCGCGCCGCGTGCGGCGCGCGCCACATTGACCGGATGTTCATGCCAGGCCATCTGCAGCTCGGTCTGGAAGCCGATCCATTTCGATGAGCGCGCCGGCATGCCGTGCGGATCGATGCGCGTTTCGTCGATCGGCAGCCAGATATCGATACTCCGACCCGCTGCGCGTAACGGCGAGGCGCCCTGTAGCCCGGTCAACAGACCGCCGCGACTGTCGCCCAGATACCAGCGCGCCGAGGTGGGGGCGACGAAGTGCAGGCCGCGCGCCGTCGCCGAGGCCGCCATCTCCTGCGCCAGCGCGCTGGCCTCTGCCTCGGGGATATCGAGCGATTGCGGATGGGACAGCACCAGTCGGTCATGCGTGACTTCGATATGGGCCAATTCCAGGCAGGCCCATTCGATCGCGGTGCCGGCACCCACCCCGGCCGCGGCGGGGTCGGGCGTGCCGCCGTCGGCCAGCAGCATATAGGGCGCGAGCGGCGCGTCCTGCGAGGCGGTCCCGGGTGGCAGACCGTATTGTCGTGCGAGCCAGCGCGACTCGGGCAGGCTGCGCTGAAAATCCTCGCCGGGATCGCGGTCGACACGGCGCGCACGGCGAATCGTCGCATCGAGGCCGGGGGTTTGCAGCGCTTGCAACAACGCGCGCAGCGTCCGGTCGGCCTCGGCGCCGCCGTTTACCCCGGCGGCCCCATCGCCGCCCCGGCTCGCCGGCAGCGACGGGGTGTCGCGATCGCCGTCCTCGGGCAGATTCTCGTCTGCGTGACGGACGCCGTAACCCGCGTCGTTCTCTGGAACGGACGACGGTTGCGGCCGAGTCGGCAACGCAAAGGGCAGCAGAAAATGGACGGTGGCGCAAAGACGTTTCGGCATGGTGGACGCATTGTAGGCTATTCCGGGATCGGTCGAGACCCGCGTGAGACCTCGCCTCGGCCGCCACTTCGTGCGTCGAACCGCGACCCGCCATACGTGCGCGGACGGCGCGATGACGCGGGAGCAGGCGGGACGAAGGCAAATTGTGGCAAACTTGCCGGTTGGTGCACCGCGGGCCGTGGGTCGGTCATGCGGTCGGACGAAACGATGCGAGCGTCGGGCCGATGGACGGCCCGGGTCCCGACATCGGCTGTCCGCGGCTCGGCCGCACCGCCTTTTCCAGGACGGCCCCGTTGAAACTTCCCTTTGAATGGCAGATCGGCTTGCGTTATACGCGGGCCGGCAAACGCACTACCGGCAACGGTTTCATTTCCTTTATCTCGATGATCTCGATGACGGGGATCGCGCTTGGCGTGGCGGCATTGATCATCGTGCTCTCGGTGATGAACGGCTTCCAGCGCGAAGTGCGCGACCGGATGTTGTCGGTGCTGGCACACGTCGAAATCTATTCGCCCACCGGGCAGATGCCGGATTGGCAGCGCACCGCCACCGAGGCGCTGCAGAATCGTGAGGTCGTGGCCGCGGCCCCGTACGTCGATGCGCAAGCGCTGCTGACGCGCGGCGAGACGGTGACCGGCGTGGCGCTCCGTGGCGTGCTGCCCGAGCAGGAATCCAAGGTCGAGGACATCGCCAAGGAGATGGTCGACGGCAAGCTGGACGACCTGAAGCCGGGCGAATTCGGCATCGTGCTGGGGCAGGCGCTGGCCGGCGCGCTGGACGTCGCCCGCGGCGATAAAGTCACCCTGGTCGCGCCGGAAGGCACGATGACACCGGCGGGACTGTTGCCACGCTTGAAACAGTTCACCGTCGTCGGGATTTTCTCGTCCGGGCACTATGAGTACGACAGCGGTCTTGCCTTGATCGACATCCGCGACGCCGAGGCGCTGTTCCGCAAGTCCGCGCCCACCGGCGTACGACTGCGCCTGACCGATATGCAACGCGCGCCGCAGGTTGCCTACGACCTGTCCCGTACGCTGTCCGGCGACCTCTATGTCCGTGACTGGACCAAGCAGAATCAGACCTGGTTCTCCGCGGTGCAGATCGAAAAGCGGATGATGTTCGTGATCCTGATGCTGATCATCGCCGTGGCGGCGTTCAACCTGGTGTCGTCGCTGGTCATGACGGTGACGAACAAGCAACCTGACATCGCCATTCTGCGGACCATCGGTGCCGGACGCGGATCGATCATGACGATTTTCTTCGTGCAAGGCGTCACCGTCGGCTTTATCGGCACGGCGCTCGGGGTGGGATTCGGCAGTCTGGTCGCTTACTACATTCCGGTGATCGTGCCGGCGATCGAGCATGTATTCAACGTGCAGTTCCTGCCGCCCTCGGTCTATTTCATCAGCGAATTGCCGTCGCAGCTCGAACCGGGCGACGTCGTGCGCATCGGCATCATCGCCTTCGTCATGGCGGCCTTGGCAACCCTGTATCCCAGCTGGCGCGCATCGCGCGTAAAACCCGCGGAGGCGCTGCGTTATGAATAACCTGCGGAATGACCTGCGGAATGACCTGCATATGGCAAGGACTCAGCCCGTTTCCGGCGACACCGTGGTGTTGCGCGCCACCGAGGTGACGAAGCGCTTCGATCAGGGCCGCGATAGCGTTGACGTGCTGCGTGGCGCATCGATGTCGGTGGGGCGGGGCGAGAAGGTGGCGATCGTCGGCGCCTCCGGTTCGGGCAAGAGCACGCTGCTGCATGTGCTCGGCGGACTGGACGATCCGAGCAGCGGCGAAATCGTCGTGCTGGGGCAGCCGTATTCGCGGCTCAGCGAGAAGGCGCGCGATCAGGTGCGCAATCGCTCGCTCGGCTTTATCTATCAGTTCCACCATCTGCTCGCGGAATTCAGCGCCCTCGACAATGTCGCGATGCCGCTGCGTATTCGACGGGTGTCGGAGCGTGACGCACGCGAGAAAGCCAAGCGGCTGCTCGATCGCGTCGGCATGGGACATCGGGCGCATCATCGTCCGGGTGAACTGTCCGGCGGCGAGCGGCAACGCGTGGCCATCGCGCGGGCGCTGGTCAACGATCCCGCCTGCGTGATGGCCGATGAACCCACCGGTAACCTCGATGGGGAAACGGCCGATGGCGTGTTCGGGCTGATGATGGAGCTGTCGCAAACGCTCGAGACCAGTTTCATTATCGTGACGCACGATCTCGATCTGGCCGGTCGTTGCGATCGCGTGCTGCGCTTGCGCGGCGGCAAGCTGGAAGAAGATCCCAGCGTGCTAGGCGCGGTCACCGGCCTGCACGGCACTTGAACGATCGGCGGCGCGCCTGCGCCGTCGGATGGCGCGTTCCTGGCGGATCGCGTGCGACATCGATGCGGAAAACGGGAGGCGGTGAATGAGGTGGATCGACACGCACTGTCATCTGGATGCCGGCGAATTCGATGCCGATCGTGCCGAGCAAGCCGTGTCGGCACGTGCCGCTGGCGTCTCGACGATCGTCGTCCCTGCGGTCTGCCGGGCCAATTTCGAGACCGTGCGGGCGCTGGCGCATGCGCACCCGGGCGTTGCCTATGCGCTCGGGATCCATCCCTTGTTCAGTGGCAATGCGACTGACAACGACCTGGCCGCGTTGCGCGTCCTGGCCGAAGCGTCGCGGGACGATCCGCGCTTTGTCGGTATCGGTGAAATCGGCCTCGATTACTTCGTGCCGGGCCTCGACGACAGCCGCCAGCGCGCGGTGTTCGACGCGCAATTGCGCCTTGCCCGAGACCTCGACCTGCCCGTGATCTGTCATGTGCGTCGATCCCAGGATCCGGTGCTGGCGGGGCTGCGGCGCTTTGGCGTGCGCCAGGGCATCGGCCACGCGTTCAATGGGAGCAGGCAGCAAGCCGAGCATTACATCGCGCAAGGGTTCAAACTCGGCTTCGGGGGCGCGATGACGTTTCCGCGCGCGTTGCAGATCCGACGCCTGGCGGCCAGCCTGCCGCTGGAGTCGATCGTCGTCGAAACCGATGCGCCCGACATTCCGCCCGAATGGCTTGTGCGGCCGGTCGACGCGTCGGGTGTTTCTGGCGATTCCGGCGACAGCCCTACCGCGTATCCAAAGACGGGCGAGGCGGCGGGCGCCGCCCACGGCGAGGCAACGGTATTGCCGGGCCGTCGCATCCGTGGACGCAATCAGCCCGATCAGATTCCGCGTATTGCTGAAACCCTTGCGACCTTGCGTGGCCTGACGCTAGACCAAGTGGCCGTCGCCACGACGGCCAACGCCATCGCCGCCTTGCCGCGACTAGCCGACTTGCCCCGATAATCGATCGCTTCTCCCTCGAGCGGCTCGATGAAACGGCATGCGATCGATTGCGCTGGGTTTTGCCGGTGGGGCGTGGTGGCTGCAGCGTCAAGCGACCTTGCCCGACACGGCGGTCATGGCTTGGCTCGCCTTCGGGTGCGTCGCACTGCTGATCGCGCGCACCGCTGCGGCGTCACTATGCTTTTCATTTCCGGGGTTTTTTAGCACCGACACGTACCGGCGCACGGCGCTTGCCGCACTGCGGTGCGGCTTGTTGTGCCTGGCGGCGGCCATGGCCGGTTACGATTGGGCTGGCTGGCGCGCGCACCAGTATGCGCAGGCCGTGTGGCCCGCTGCATGGGAGGGGCGCGACGTCGCGCTGACCGGCCGCATCGAATCGATGCCGATCCGCGTCAAGGCCTTGGAGTCGCCGCCGGGACGGGGAGGCACGCGTGCCCGGGGATCCGCGGATTGGCTGCTGACCGTGCAGGTCCTGGCGGTGCGCCCGGTGGAGGCGCGCCTTGGCAAGGCGGCGCGCAACGGAGGGGGGGCGAACGGCGGCCCGCGCGCCGATGTCGCGGCAAAGACGGGCGCGGCCGCGGGCCTTGCGCGAGAGCCGGGCGTCTTGCGGTTCACCGGCCGTGTTCAAGTGCGTCTTCGCGGTACCGGCGCGACGCTTGCGCCGCAGCCCGGTGAGGTCTGGCGGATGCAGGCGCGGTTGCAGCGGCCGCATGGGCTGGCCAATTTCGACTTGCCGATGCGCGAGGCGAGCCTGTTCCAGCGTGGCGTCCGCGCGACCGGTGCGGCCCGTTCGGCGGTCCGTGTTGGCGTCGATGCGGGCGGGGCCCTGGGGCGCTTACGCGCCGCAGTCGAACGACTCCGATCGCGCATCGCCAGCCGTATCGACGCTGTGCTGGACGGGCAAGTGCATCGCGGCGTCGTCGCTGCCTTGGCGCTCGGACTGCAGTCGGCGATTACGCCTGAGGATTGGACGCGTTTCACGCGCACCGGAACGAATCATCTGGTCGCCGTTTCCGGCCTGCATATCGGCTTGGCCGCCGCGGTCGCCGCCTGGTGCGCCGCAGCGACGTTGCGGTGGGCGGGGGCGGGCGTCCGATATGCGCATCGGGCGCTTGGCGGCCGCGCGAGGCGGGGGTGTCGGGCGCCGCCCTTGCTGCTGATCGTTCCGCGACAACGGATCGTCAGTGTGGTGGCGATGGCCGCGGCCGGGTCCTTTGTCGCCTTGTCGGGTTTCGGCATTCCGGCGCAACGCGCATTCTGGATGTTGAGCGCCTACTGCCTGACCGCGCTCGATGGGCGGCGCGTCGGCGTGACGGTTATCTGGTGTCTGGCCCTCTGGCTCGTGGTACTGGCGGATCCTTGGGCCGTGCAATCGGCGGGAGGCTGGCTGTCGTTTGCCGCGATCGGGGCGATTCTCTATATTGCGTCGACGATGCCGCAGCGCATCAGGCCGCCTCGGTCGAACGAACACGGCGCTGCCGACGCCAATTCTGACCGCCACCCGTCCGATGCGTTCGCCGCGCGATTCACGATGCCGGTGCGGCCAGGCGAATGGCGCCCGCTGGCCGACGGCAAGGCGCCGTCGCACGACGGCCTGGAGCGGAGCGCGAAAGCGAAGGCGAAAGCGGGAGCTGGTAGGGAAGCCTTTTGGGACAAGGTGGTCACGGCACGTGCTCGGGCCGGCGCCGTGACAATGATGCGCCGGATCGGGCTCGCGTGCAGACTGCAATGGGCACTGTCGCTGGCGCTTGCGCCCGCATCGCTCGTCTGGTTCGGCGAGACCGCGCTCGTCGGCCCAGCGGCGAATCTGTTCGCCATTCCGTGGGTCAGTGTCGTGGTCGTGCCCGCGGTGTTTCTCGGCCTGATCTTGCCCGCGCCATTCGATGCGCCGGCATGGCGCTTCGCGCACGGCGCCATCGGCTATCTGCATCAGGCGCTGGGCCATGTGAGCGACGGGGCCGCGCACGTGCTGGGATATGTCGGCGTCTCGGATATGTTCCGCGTTCCGTTGCCTGGGATGGTGGCGCTGAGTTGCTGCTGCGTCGGCCTGGCATTAGGGCTGGCGCCACGAACAGGGTATGCGCGCCGGGCATCGCGCTGGGGCAGGCAGGGCCTTGCCGTGGCGCTTTGTCTGCCGATCGTGCTGTACCGGCCGAGCGCCCCTGCGCTCGGCGATTTCCGAGTGACGATGTTCGACATCGGGCAGGGAAATGGCGTGCTGATCGAAACCCGGTCGCGGCGGTTGCTGTACGACACGGGGCCGCCCTACGGTCCCAGCGACGATGCCGGCCGGCGTGTGATCGTCCCGGCTTTACGACGTCGGGGTATCGAGGCGCTCGATGCCGTGATCATTAGCCATCCGCATGACGATCATTACGGTGGGGTCTTTGCCGTGCTCGATGCTGTTTCAGTGCGTCATCTGCTGGCTTCCTGGCCAAGCGAGGACAGCGCTCCGGCCGCCTCGGGGCAGGGAAAGGGCGCGGCATTGCCGCCGCTATGGCGTCATGCGGGCGCACAAGGCGTGTTGCGTCGTCGTTGTCGCGCCGGGGAAGCGTGGCAGTGGGACGGTGTTCGTTTCGAGACACTGTGGCCGATCGACCCGGCACTGCGCGCCCCCCCGAATCACACCAGCTGCGTGTTGCGAATTTCAAACGGTCGACATGCGGTGTTGCTGGCCGGTGACATCGAGGCGCCGCAGGAGGCGGCCTTGCTACGCGCTGGGACGACGCTGTCGGCGGATGTGCTTCTAGCGCCGCATCATGGCAGCGCGACATCGTCCACGCCGGCTTTCATCGATGCGGTCGCACCGCGACACGTCGTGTTTCAAGTCGGTTATCGCAATCGGCACCGCCATCCCACCGCGCGCGTGGTGCCGCGCTACGACGAACGGGGCGTTGCCACGTATCGCAGCGATAGCGATGGCGCGGTGCGTTTCGACAGCGTCGGGGCGACGCTGAAGGTCGAGGCATTGCGTCGAGACCATCGCCGCTATTGGATGATCGCGCCAACGGCATCGACGGCATCGACTGCAACCTCGGCGCCACCGCGGCCGGTGCCGCAGCCAGTGGTTGCGGCAGGGTGAGCGCGTGCGACGGCGGCATCAGTTACCGATACCCGGCGGTCCGAAAAGCAATACGCTGCTGATGCCTGCGACGACCAGTGCAAACTTGCAGACCAGAAAGACCATCATTGGACGACTTATCGGTACCATGACCTAACCTCTCGCGAATTTCGGCGTTCATGAAGGGCGCGGGTCCGTCGCATGCATCGTGAAACGATCGTGCTCGCGTCCATTCAAGGCTAGGACGACGTGAAAGAGGTCGCATGCAATTGCTTCGTTAAGCACGCGCGGTTTGCGCGTGGCGGTATCGAAAAGCGCAAATCGGCTGGCTTTGACTTCGTCTCCACACTGTTGGCCACACTATTTTTATCGGGCCGAGGGTAAAACCGATGCGGTCGGTGGCGAGCGGGTCGCGCTTCCCGCGATGCCGTCGACGTCTAGCGGGCAGCGTGAAGCGGTGTATGAACAACTGTCACGGTGCTGTCAAGGCCGTGATCGCCGCAGTGTCCTGTGATCGTGAAAAAATTTTCGCGCGGTACGGGGGGCGAGGCGGGGCGCTTCTACGGTATAATTCCGCTTTCCCGCGAGCATTCCTGCGATGACCAAATATGTGTTCGTCACCGGCGGAGTCGTTTCCTCACTCGGAAAAGGCATTTCCGCCGCGTCCCTTGCCGCGATTCTTGAATCGCGCGGCCTGAAAGTCACCCTCTTGAAGCTGGACCCCTACATCAATGTCGATCCCGGCACGATGAGTCCGTTTCAGCACGGGGAAGTTTTTGTCACCGAGGACGGTGCCGAGACCGACCTCGATCTCGGGCATTACGAGCGCTTCATCAGTACGAAGATGCGCCGTGCCAACAACTTCACGACCGGCCAGATTTACGAAACCGTGCTGCGTAAAGAGCGGCGCGGCGAATACCTGGGCAAGACGGTCCAGGTGATCCCGCACATCACGAACGAGATCCAGGCCTTCGTCGAGCGTGGCGCCAAGATGGCGACCTGCGGCGAGCCGGATGTCGCGATCGTCGAAGTGGGCGGCACCGTCGGTGACATCGAGTCCTTGCCCTTCCTCGAAGCGGCGCGGCAGATGAGCCTGCGCCTGGGCCGCAATCAGGCTTGCTTCGTGCACCTGACGCTGGTGCCGTACATCCCGTCGGCCGGTGAGTTGAAGACGAAGCCGACGCAACACAGCGTGCAGAAGCTGCGCGAAATCGGCATCTCGCCGATCGCGCTGATCTGCCGCGCCGATCGTCCGATTCCGGACGACGAGTTGGCCAAGATTTCCTTGTTCTCGAATGTGCACAAGGAAGCGGTCATCTCGGTGTGGGACGTCGACAGCATCTATAAGATCCCGCAGATGCTGCACGATCAGGGCCTCGATTCCATCATCGTCGAAGAGCTGAAGCTGGATGCGAAGCCGGCGGACCTGACGATGTGGTCGGGCCTCGTCGATGCATTGCAATCGTTCGAGAACGAAGTGACGATCGGCATGGTCGGCAAGTATGTCGATCTGACGGAGTCCTACAAGTCTCTGATCGAGGCATTGCGCCACGCATCGATTCACACGAAGACGCGCGTCAATATCGAATATATCGACTCGGAAGAAATCGAGAAGGACAGCGGGGCCGCCGTGGCCATGCTGTCGCATCTCGACGCGATCCTGGTGCCGGGCGGCTTTGGCCAGCGCGGTACCGAGGGCAAGATCGCGGCTATTCGCTTTGCGCGGGAGTCGAAGGTCCCGTACCTGGGCATCTGCCTCGGCATGCAGCTCGCCGTGATCGAATTCGCACGCAATGTCGTGGGTCTGGACAAGGCCAACAGCACCGAATTCGATCCGATGACGCCGGCACCGGTGGTGGCATTGATCACGGAATGGTTCAATCGCGACGGCCGTGTGGAAAAGCGCACGGACCAATCGGACATGGGCGGCACGATGCGCCTGGGTTCGCAGCGTTGCCCGGTAAAGCCGGACACGCGCGCGCAAACGATCTATGGCGACGACGTCAACGAGCGTCACCGTCACCGCTACGAAGTGAACAATCACTACGTGCCGCAGCTCGAGCAGAAGGGCCTGGTTATCAGCGCCCGTACGCCGACCGAAGATCTGCCGGAAATGATGGAGTTGCAGGACGGCTTGCACCCGTGGTTCATGGGCGTGCAGTTCCACCCTGAATTCACGTCCACGCCGCGCGACGGTCACCCGTTGTTCTCGGCCTATGTGCGTGCTGCGCTGGCTCACAAGCAAGCTGCCGGTCAATCCGGCAACCCGGCGAAACGAGAGACCGCGAATGAAACTCTGTGATTTCCTCGATACCGAGGTCGGGCTGGACAAGCCGTTTTTCCTGATTGCTGGCACCTGTGTCGTCGAGTCGGAGCAGATGACGATCGACGTTGCAGGGCAGTTGAAGGAAATTTGTGGCAGTCTGGGAGTGCCCTTCGTCTATAAATCGTCGTATGACAAGGCCAATCGGAGTTCTGGAAAGAGCTTCCGTGGGCCGGGCGTCGACGAAGGCCTGCGCATCCTGTCCGAGGTTCGGCGACAATTGCAGGTGCCGGTGCTGACCGATGTGCATACCGAGGCGGAAGTGCCGGAGGTAGCGTCCGTGGTCGATATTCTGCAGACGCCTGCTTTCCTGTGCCGCCAGACGGATTTCATTCGGGCGGTGGCGCAGTCGGGCAAGCCGGTGAATATCAAGAAGGGCCAGTTCCTGGCGCCGCATGACATGAAGAATGTCATCGACAAGGCGCGGGCCGCGGCGAAGGAAGCGGGTCTCAGCGAAGACCGTTTCTTTGCCTGCGAGCGTGGCGTTTCGTTCGGTTACAACAATCTCGTGTCCGATATGCGGTCTCTTGCGATCATGCGCGAGACGGGCGCGCCGGTCGTGTTCGATGCGACGCACTCGGTGCAGTTGCCGGGCGGTCAGGGAACAAGCTCGGGCGGCCAGCGTGAATTCGTGCCGGTCTTGTCGCGCGCCGCCGTGGCGACGGGCGTGGCCGGGCTGTTTATGGAAACGCATCCGGATCCGTCGAAGGCCCTCTCCGACGGTCCGAACGCCGTGCCGTTGCGGCATATGCGGCAGTTGCTGGAAACGCTGAAGACGCTGGACGATGTCGTGAAACGCCAGCCCTTTCTGGAAGATCACTTCCAGTAAGCAGGGTCGGGCGCGCCGGACGCGCCCGTGGCGCGTCGCATCATCCAGGAACGATGCGACAGTAGAAAGGTGCAACAAAACATTGCGCGAGGCGCATGGGGGAGACCTTCCTTGTCGGAAGCGTCCGCCATGCGAGGAGCAGAGCGGCCGTCGCGACGTGCGGGCGGGATCGCAAGCGGTTTCTATTTGACCTATCGAGAGAACCATGAGTGCAATCGTTGACATCATCGGGCGGGAGATCCTGGACTCGCGCGGCAATCCGACCGTCGAGTGCGATGTGTTGTTGGAATCGGGCACGATGGGCCGGGCGGCAGTGCCGTCGGGCGCATCCACCGGCTCGCGCGAAGCGATCGAGCTTCGTGACGGCGACAAGAGCCGTTATCTCGGCAAGGGCGTGCTGACCGCTGTTCAGCACGTCAACACCGAAATCTCCGAAGCGATCCTTGGTCTGGATGCCGCCGAACAGGCCTTCCTGGATAAGACGCTGATCGAGCTGGATGGCACCGAGAACAAGTCGCGCCTGGGCGCGAACGCGATGCTGGCGGTGTCGATGGCGGTGGCCAAGGCTGCGGCCGAGGAAGCCGGTCTGCCGCTGTATCGCTACTTCGGTGGTTCGGGGGCGATGCAATTGCCGGTGCCGATGATGAATATCGTCAACGGTGGCGCGCATGCGAACAACAACCTGGATATCCAGGAATTCATGATCATGCCGGTGGGCCAGCCGACGTTCCGTGAGGCGCTGCGCGCCGGAACCGAAGTGTTTCACGCGCTGAAGTCGTTGCTGGCCGAAAAGGGCCACAGCACGTCGGTGGGCGACGAAGGCGGTTTTGCGCCGAACTTCGCATCGAACGAAGAATGCCTCGGAACGATTAGCCAGGCGATCGAGAAGGCTGGTTACCGCGTCGGCGAAGACATTCTGCTGGCGCTGGACTGCGCGTCGTCCGAGTTTTACAAGGACGGCAGGTATAAGCTGTCTGGCGAGAATCTGGAACTGTCCTCGCAGGAATTCGCGCATTACCTCGAAACGCTGGCCGGTAAGTTCCCGATCGTCTCTATCGAGGACGGGATGTCCGAGAACGATTGGGACGGCTGGAAATACCTGACCGATGTATTGGGCAAGAAGGTGCAGTTGGTCGGCGACGATCTGTTCGTCACGAACACGAAGATCCTGAAGGAAGGCATCCAGCGCGGTATTGCAAACTCGATCCTGATCAAGATCAATCAGATCGGCACGCTGACGGAAACGTTCGCTGCCATCGAAATGGCGAAGCGCGCAGGTTATACGGCCGTGGTGTCGCATCGTTCTGGCGAAACGGAAGATTCGACGATCGCCGATATCGCCGTGGGCCTGAATGCTGGTCAGATCAAGACGGGTTCGCTGTCGCGCAGCGATCGCATCGCGAAGTACAACCAGTTGCTGCGCATCGAGGAAGATCTGGGCGATATCGCCAGCTATCCGGGGCGCTCGACGTTTTACAATCTGTCCGGTTGGGATAAGCGTTAATCCTGTTTTTGCATGACCGGCGCAATACGCCGGCGAGCACTTCTGTCGATGGCAGGGGAGCTCGCCGGCGTCTGCTTAAGCGCGTGGCACCGATGTTGACGCGAGTCCCCGATCATCGTCGCCATGAATTAGAACCATAAACGGGATTGGCTACTCGGGCAGGAGTGACGCTCGCCGGGGTTTCGAAAATATAGTATGCGGATCGTTACCGTCGTTTTGATCGCGCTGCTCGTGCTGGTCCAATATCCGCTGTGGTGGGGTTCCGGCGGGTGGTTGCGCGTGCATGATCTGCAGCAGCAGCTTGCAAATCAGTTGCAGAAGAATGCCGACGCGAAGGATAAAAACGATCGCCTGGCGGGGGAGGTCGACGATCTTCAGCATGGCACGGACGCCGTCGAAGAGCGCGCCCGCTATGAGCTGGGCATGATCAAGCAGGACGAGGTCTTCGTGCAGTTCGTGTCGCCTGCCGAGCAGATGAAGCTGCCGGCGAACGGGCAATCAAATCTCTCCACGCGGGGCGTCATGTCCGCCACGCCGTTGGCGGTCGTGCCGGAACCACCGGCGCATGGACGCGCCCAGACCAAGCGGATGGCCGAAGAAGCGGCCAAACACAAGGCCGCGACGGAAAAAGCCCGCGAACGCCGCGCCCGTCAAGACTGAACCGCTGCAGCACGCGAAGGGCCGAGGCCGGCCGTTCTCTGCCGGCGTGCCGTCAAAAATGGGAGGTGCCGTCCAAGGTCACCATCCCCATCCATTCCCAACGCCAACGGACCATCCCGAGCGCGGATAGCCCCACCCGCCACGACCGTAGCGGTCGTAGCCGCCATAGTAGGACGGGTACCAAGGATCTGGCGCACCGTAGTAACGGGGCGCCGCCGCGACAGCCGCTGCGGCGGCGCGTTCGATATCGATGGATTGTTCCTGCTCGCGAAGCGCCTGTCGATCGATCTGGTTGTAACGATCCGCCTTTTCCGCCTCGCTGGGTTCGGTGTCCGGCGTCGGCGTTGCGGCGCCCGGCGTGCCCGCTGGCAGACGACTCAGGACAGTGCCGGGCGGCGCGGCCGGTCCGACCGTTTGGGTGGCGCATGCGCCTAGCAACAGCGCCGCGGGCAAAACGACCCAAGCGGCACCGCGAGTTATCATCGAAGTGGGGCGGAGTGCGGCTGACGCCGCGCGCGCAAGTGGGCCCGTCTGTGTCGTGGCAATCATTAGGTGTGCAATAGAATCGCTGCGCACAGCGCGGTTGGCGCGCGTCGTGATGAGTCCCATCTTTGTTCCCCGATGATCGATGCCGACGTCGTCGTGCCGAATGGGGATCCATCCGGCACGACGACGAGGATCAGTGCCGTTGTTCGGGCGGGGGCGAGACGTCGCCCGGAATCGGCGCATCGAACAACTGCGCCGCGTCCACCCGGTCGAAGACATAGCGCTGGTTACAGAATTCGCAATGCACCTCGACTTCGCCTTTCTCTTCGAGAATATCTTCCACTTCGGCGCGTCCCAGCATCGTCAGCATGCCGCCGACCTTCTCTCGCGAGCAGCTGCAGGCGAAACGCGTCGGTTGACTGTCCGGCGAGGTGCGTCGCTCTTCCCAGAAGAGCCGATGCAAAAGCGTCTCGCCTTCGGTCGACAACATCTCCTCGGATTGCAGCGTTCCCCCCAGTGCGCAGACGCGGTCCCAGGTGTCGCCGTCGTCGGCGGCGCTCGCCTTGCCGCCGGTTCCGGGCATCTTTTGCAGCAGCATGCCGACGGCACGCTTGTCATCGGCGGCCAGCCAGAGACGCGTGTCCAATTGCTCGGAATGCCGCATATAGTACTCGAGCGCGCCGCCGATCGTGGCGATGGGACCGTCTTCGTCGGACAGTGGCACGATGCCTTGATACGGCTGTTGTCCCGGCAGTTTTTCTCGCGGGTCCAAGGTGATGGCGCAGCGTCCCTGACCGTTGGCATTGACGAGCGAGGTCATCGTCGCGTCGTCGGCAATGCTGTCGATATCGGCGGACAACTTCGCCGTTGCGCGCATCGACAGGTCCGAATTGCACTGGACAACCAGCATCTTGACGGGACCGTCGCCGTGGATCTGCATCACGAGCGCGCCGTCGAATTTCAGATTCGCCGACAGCAGCGCGGAGGCGGCGAGCATTTCGCCGAGCATCGCGCGCACGGGCGCCGGATAATTGCGACGGACGAGCACGTCCTGCCACGTCTGTTGCAGCGAGACGTATTCGCCCCGCACGGGGCCGGCCTCGAACATGAAGCGTTCTAACTGATCATTCATCGGTGATGTTCCTGCAGTGTTCGGACCTCAGCCCACTCGGGCGAGGTTTTCCTTGTAAAACGCACAGTGCGCGCGATAGCTTTGGGCACTGTCGCGCAGTTTTTCGATTTCGTCCGGCGTCAGTTCCCGAACGACTTGGGCGGGCGAGCCGCGCACCATCACGCCGGGCGGGAAATGCTTGCCCGAGGTCAGCAGCGACGCCGCGCCGATCAGGCTGTTCTCGTGAATCACCGCATCGTTCAAAACGACGGACTGGATACCGACCAGCACGTTGTCTGCAATCGTGCAGCCGTGCAGCATGACCTGATGCCCGATCGTCACGCCGCGTCCGATGCGCAGTGGGTGACCGATATCGACGTGCAGAATCGCACCGTCCTGAATATTGCTGCCTTCGCCGATCTCGATCAGATCGTTGTCGCCGCGTAGCACGGCACCCGGCCAGACGCTGACGCCGGGGCCCAGAACGACGCGCCCGATAACCGTCGCACCGGGGGCGACGAAGGCCGTTTCATCGATAATGGGAACATATTCGCCGAGGCGGTAAATCGTCACGTCATCTCCAGCGCGCAGGACTGCGCAGACGGCAAGGGAAGGGCGGCTCGTCCAAAAGCGTGCCGGATCGCATTTCCCCGATAGTGACGGGCAAGGTCGAAAATGGGGACGCATTGCTTAGAATCAAGCCGTCGCGCAGGGCTCGGACCCACGGCGCTATTGTATCCGAGGCGGCGCGCCTCCCCGCCGGGGCGACCCGCCACCGGTCAGATTAAGGACGTACCACGATGAAGTCATTGCCCGCCAGAGGCGGGGCGACGCTGCGATCGGCGTCGCTTCCCGGGCTACGGGCCGCGGCACTGGACGCTTTGCGCGTCGACGCGCCGCGAGAAAAAGCCGCCCGTGCCCGGGCCCTGTTTCAAGGCGACATCGCGGCCACGGCCGCCGACAGGCCGAGCGCGCCGTTGCTACCGCCCGATACGCCCGGCCGTCCCGCGCGTCCGCCGCTGGTGGATCCCCGCGAGCTGGCGCGCCGCAACGTCACGACGATCGAGGGTCGCTGCGTGATGTTGCATGCCATCGCGCATATCGAGTTCAACGCGATCAATCTCGCGCTCGACGCGGTGGCGCGTTTCGATGGCATGCCGGTCGACTTCTACCGGGACTGGATTCGCGTCGCGGCGGAGGAGGGCTATCACTTCACCCTGCTGGCCGATCGCTTGGAGGATCTCGGGAGCGCGTATGGCGCCTACCCGGCGCATGACGGCCTCTGGGAGATGGCGCTGCGGACCAAGGATGACGTCCTCGCGCGGATGGCCCTCGTACCGCGCACCTTGGAAGCGCGGGGATTGGATGCGGCGCCGCCGATCCGTGCCAAGCTGTCGGCGGCGGGGGACAGTATCGCGGCCGGCATTATCGATATCATCCTGCGCGACGAGATCGGGCACGTCGCCATCGGCAATCGCTGGTATCGATGGCTTTGCGCGCGCGAGGGGCGCGATCCGTTGGCGCATTATGCCGTCCTGGCACGGGACTACCGGGCGCCACGCCTGCGCGGACCGTTCAATCTGGCGGCACGCCGCGCCGCCGGCTTCGACGAAGCCGAACTGGCGGCATTGCAGGCGCCCGCTCCCCTTCGCACCGAAGGGTCGGCCTGAGCGGGCACGGACTCTGCGGTAAAATGGTGAGATGAATCCTCACTCCGTCAATGCCGATCTTCACTGCCACTCCACCGTCTCGGACGGTACCTTGTCCCCGGAGGAGGTCGCCGCCTTGGCCAAGGCCGGCAAGGTTGGATTGTGGGCGCTGACCGATCATGACGAGCTGGGGGGACAGGCGCGGGCCGCCGCGGCGGCGCAGGCGCAGGGTATGCGGTATGTCTCGGGCGTCGAAATATCGGTGACTTGGGCCAACCGGACCGTGCACGTCGTGGGCTTGGCAGTCGATCCCGGCCATCCGATTCTCGTCGACGGCCTGGCATCGATCCGCACCGGGCGCCAGGCTCGCGCCCGCACGATGGGCGACAAGCTCGCGGCGCTCGGGATCCAGGGCGCCTATGAAGGGGCCTTGCGCTTCGTCTCCAATCCGGACTTGATCTCGCGGACCCATTTCGCCCGTTATCTCGTGGAATGCGGCGCGGCCTGCTCGACACAAGACGTGTTCAAGCGTTTTCTGGCGGAAGGCAAGCCCGGCTATGTCGCGCATCGCTGGGCCGCGCTGGGCGATGCGATGGAATGGATTCGAGCGTCGGGCGGCACGGCCGTCATCGCGCATCCCGGCCGTTACCAATACACCGATCTGGAGTTTTCTGCCTTGTTCGATGAATTCCGCGCCCGCGGCGGGGAGGCCATAGAGGTCATCACGGGCAGCCACACGCCGGATCAATTCGTCGAATATGCCGATGTGGCCCGTCACTACGGATTCCGGGCATCGCGTGGTTCGGATTTCCACGGTCTGGACGATGGTCGTCACATGCCCGGCACGCTGCCGGACTTGCCGACTGACCTTGTACCGGTGTGGACCGATTGGCTGTAAGGAGCGGTATCGATGGCGCAGTACTTCAAAATTCATCCGGTGGACCCGCAGCCACGTCTGGTGCGACAGGCGGTGGAAATCCTGAACGACGGCGGCGTCATCGCCTTGCCGACCGATTCGAGCTATGCCTTGGCCTGTCATCTGGACGATCGCGCGGCCGTGGACCGGATTCGACGTATTCGGGGGCTGGACGAGCGGCAGATGCTGTCGCTGCTGGTGCGCGATCTCTCCGAGCTGGCTAATTTTGCGATCGTCGACAACCAGCGGTATCGCACTTTGAAAGCGGTGACGCCGGGGCCGTACTCCTTCATCCTGCAGGCGACCAAGGAAGTACCGCGCCGCCTGTCCCATCCGTCGCGCAAGACGATCGGCTTACGCGTGCCCGCCCATGCGTTGACGCTCGCGGTGCTGGAAACGCTGGGGCAACCGCTGATTGCCTCGACGCTGATCCTGCCGCCGGACACGCAGCCGCTGAACGACCCGGAAGAGATCCGCGCTCGCCTGGAGAAGCAGATCGACGTGGTGATCGATGGGGGTGCCTGCGCGGCTCAGCCGTCGACGGTGATCGATCTGACCGGTCCGACGCCGATACTAGTACGCGCGGGCCGCGGGGATCTGGCGCCGTTCGGTCTCAGCGAGGACGCCTTGGCGGATTCGGCCGAGCAATGATGTCGTCGGGGCAGACCGGGGCGGCGCCCAAAAAATAATCGTCGAGGGCACGGGGGACCGGCTGCTGTTGTTACAATAGCGGCCAAATATGGATACCCTCATTCAAACCGTCGCGGTCTACGCGCTCCCCGTCCTCTTTGCAATCACCTTGCACGAGGCGGCACACGGCTATATCGCCTATCTGTTTGGCGATCGCACCGCCTATATGCTGGGTCGTGTCAGCGTGAATCCGTCGCGCCACATCGATCCGATGGGCACGATCGTGATGCCGCTTATCCTGTATTTCCTGACCAGCGGGGCCTTTCTGTTCGGGTTTGCCAAGCCGGTACCGGTTAATTTCGGGCAATTGCGCAATCCGCGCTGGCACGGCTTGCTGGTGACACTTGCCGGTCCTGGCTGCAATTTCATTCAGGCGCTGATATGGGCGATCGTCTCGGTCGCGCTGGGGGCGTCCGGCGTGACCGAGCCGTTCTTCGTGCAGATGGCGAACGCCGGGATCATGGTCAACCTGGTGATGTGCATATTCAACCTGTTTCCGCTGCCGCCGCTCGACGGCGGCCGGATCGTGGTGGCATTGCTGCCGCCCAAACAGGGTTATGCCTTCTCGCGCATCGAGCCCTACGGTTTCTACATCGTGATGGCGCTGGTCCTGACGAAATTGCTGACGCGGTACTGGCTATCGCCGCTGATGGACGTATTTTTCGGCGTGATTCGCTTTCTGCTGATGCCCTTGTTGCTGCTGCTGCGCTAAAGCGGGCCAGCCCGGCGCGCACCTGTCCGATTCGGCGCCGATCCCGCGCCATGCAACGTATTGAAACCTTTGCGGATAGGTCTGCGACGCCGAATCCGTTACAATCGCGCATTACCGTTTCGATTCCTCGAATTCCAGAGTGCTATGACCCTTGCTTCCACCGCGCGCGGATCTGACACAGACAGCGGCGCGCATCGCTCCATCCAAGGCAGCATCGTCGCGATCGTCACGCCGATGCAAGAAGATGGCGCCCTCGACCTGCCGGCATTCCGAGCCCTGCTCGACTGGCATGTGGCCGAAGGGACCGACGCCGTCGTCGTCGTGGGCACCAGTGGCGAATCGCCGACGCTGCCGGTCGACGAACATCTGTTGATGATCGAAACCGCGGTCACGCATCTGAATAAACGCTTGCCGGTGATCGCCGGCGCCGGCGGCAATTCGACTGCCGAGGCAATCGAATTGAGCCGTGAGGCGCAGCGTCTGGGCGCGGATGCGACGCTGCAGGTCGTGCCGTACTACAACAAGCCGACGCAGGAAGGCATGTACCGGCATTTCAAGGCGATCGCCGAGGCTGTCGATCTGCCTTCGATTCTGTACAACGTGCCGGGTCGTACCGTTGCCGACATGAGCAACGAGACGGTGGTCCGTCTCGCGGCCGTTCCGGGGATCGTCGGCATCAAGGACGCGACCGGTAATCTGGATCGCGCGGCAGGACTGTTGCGCGACGTGCCGGCCGGTTTCTCGGTATTCAGCGGCGACGACCTTACCGCCGTTGCGCTGATGTGGCTGGGCGGTCAGGGCAATATCTCGGTGACTGCGAACGTCGCACCGCGCGCGATGCATACGCTTTGCGCGTCCGCGATGGCGGGGGATATTGCGACTTCGCGTGCGCTTCACATGAAGTTGCTGGCGCTGCATCGGACGCTGTTCGTCGAGGCGAACCCGATCCCGGTCAAGTGGGCGCTGCAACAGTTGGACAAGATCGCCGGAGGCCTGCGCTTGCCGTTGACGCCTTTCGATGCCCGTTTCCACGAGGATATGCGCTCCGCTATGCGGGACGCTGGCTTGTTGTCGTCTATTTGAGAAGGACCGTATGGAATCGCGTATGAAGCTGAAGGCTTATCGTCCCGCCATGGCGGTGCTGGCGCTGTCGACGGTTGCGTCGCTGTCGGGCTGTGCCGGATTGAAGGACAAGCTGGCGGGGGACAAGGTCGATTATTCGAATGCGACATCGGTGCCGGACCTGAAGGTTCCCGCCGGTCTCGCACAGCCGAAGATCGAAACGCAGTATGTGGCGCCGCCGGTGGCGGCCGTCAACCACGGTCCCCAGATGAGCATCACGCAGGACGGCGCCAAGACAGTCGGTCTGCCGACGGCGCAGGATCCGCTGGGCATGCACGTGGTCAAGGACAGCGACCAGCAATGGCTGATCGTCGATGGCCGCTCGCCGGAAGAGCTGTGGCCGGAACTGAAGACTTTCTGGGCCGATAACGGCTTTGTGATCGCGCTCGATTCGCCGACGACCGGTGTGATGGAGACCGATTGGGCGGAAAACCGCGCGAAGATTCCGCAAGACTGGTTCCGTCGTACCTTCGGCAAGCTGGTGGACGGCATCTACTCGTCGGGCACGCGCGACAAGTTCCGCACCCGTCTGGAACATACGGCGGACGGTGGCACGGCGATCTATATCACGCAGCATGGCATGGTCGAGAAGGACGTCGGCACCGGCAACACATCGACATCGACACGCTGGCAGGACAGCCCGCGCAATCCGCAACTCGAACTGGCGTTCATGGGACGCCTGATGGAGCGCTTCGGTTTGAGCAATGCCCAGGCGAAGCAGTTGATCGTCAGCGCGCGTCCGGCCGATGCCCGTGTCGTCAGCCTGGATACCAGCAGTGGCGCGCCGATACTGCGCGTCAACGAGCCGGTCGATCGTACCTGGCTGCGTGTCGGCCTGGCCTTGGACCGCAGTGATTTCCTGGTCGACGAAAGCAACCAGCAAACGGGTACCTTTGTGGTCCGTTACTCGAATCCGGTCGACGACAATGCGCGCACGTCCGGTATCTTCGGCAAGTTGTTCAAGGGCTCGGCCACCAAGGGCAAGGGCGCGCCGCTGCACGTGGCCGTGCGCCCGGACGCGGCCGGCCGTGCGCAAGTGATGGTGCTCGATACGAACGGCCAGCCGGACGATTCGCGTGAAGCGCGTCGCCTGGTGACGCTGTTGCAGGCGCAATTGAGCTGATGCACCTGGCTGTTTCGGCGCGGATCGCCGCGCTTATCGTCGGCCACCGTGCGCGGGAAGCGGGGCAATGATGCGTTTCTCTAGCCTGGGGAGCGGCAGCGACGGCAACGCGCTTGTCGTCGAACAGACCAGCGGCACCACGACCACTCGTATCTTGTTGGACTGCGGCTTCTCGGCAAAGGAAGCCTCACGTCGATTGGAGCGGGCCGGTTTGAGCGTCGAGGATATCGACGCGATTCTGATTACCCACGAGCATTCCGATCACATCGGCAGTGCGCTGACGTTGTGCCGCAAGTTCGGCATTCCGCTCTACACCAGTTGGGGTACGGCTCAGGCGGTTGGCGCCGTCGGCGATGCTCGCATTACCTTGCACCTTCTGCAATGCGGCGTGCCGATGGCCTTGCGCGATCTTCAGATTCGTCCATACACGGTGCCGCATGACGCGCGCGAGCCGTTGCAATTCGTGTTCTCCGATGGCGCCCGGACCCTGGGCGTCTTGACCGATGCCGGCTGCGGCACCTCGCACATCACGCAGTCCCTGCAAGGCTGCGATGCCTTGGTGCTCGAATGCAATCATGATCGGTCGATGCTTGCCAACAGTCGCTATCATGCGGCATTGAAGGCACGTATCGGCGGCATGCTGGGCCATTTGGCGAACGACAGCGCGGCGGAGATTCTCGCGACACTCGACCATGGTCGCTTGCAGCACCTGGTCGCGGCGCATCTCAGCAAGGAAAACAATCAAGCGGCCTTGGCGCGCGACGCGGTCAATGCGGTGTGGGGCCGTGGCGATGACGACGTGGTGATCGCCACGCAAGACGACGGGTTCGACTGGCTCGCGCTTTGAGTTAGCCGGCAGCGCGTTTGCACCACGGGCCCGCAAAATCAGGACGCAAAAAAACCGGCCGAGGCCGGTTTTTTCTTTGCGTGCGTCACATGCGAACCGCTCGTGCCATGAACGGTCGGTTCGCGATGTGGCGACCGACTTACTGGCTGGCGCCCGAAGCAGCGACGGCTGCCGAAGCTGCCGTATCCGAAGCAGCCGATGCGCTCGAAGCCGCATCTGCTGCCGACGCTGCTGCGTCGCTCGCCGTTGCCGATGCGCTCGATGCAGCGGCGGTTGCGCTCGATGCTGCGACCGAAGCCGAAGCTGCCGCGTCGCTAGCCGCGCTCGCGCTGCTCGTGTCTTCCTTCTTGCCGCAAGCGCCCAGTGCCAATGCCAAAGCCAGCGAACCAGCAACGATGAGAGTCTTGTTCATGATCACGTCCCTTTTATGGTTAAAGTAAGCTACTGCTAAACGACCGTTCGTGTGTACTACTGCACGCTGCCGCGCGTTCCGTGAAATCGGAAACGGTCCGGCAAAAGTGCGTAATCCTGTACGACAGCACAGCGCAAAATTATATGCATTTTACGTAGGGCAGTCGACACCGAGCGGGTGGCTCGGCGCATCTCTTTCGTTCGACGCCTGTCATATCGTGTCTACGATACGACGGTGACATACCACGCTGTCACGACAATCGATCGGTTAAAACGGCCAACCGAATCCAGCCCGCAAGATACCACTCGTGCCACGCCGATACTATCGGAGAATCGTGAGCGAGTGTTACAAAATCGTCAGCTTGCAACGACCGTTGATCGGCGAGTTTCATCAGCAAGTCACGCAGTATTCCGCGCGCTTGTTTGACGGTGGGCGGCACCGCTGAAATCGCCGAACCACGGGCCTTCGCAACCGTTTTCCGCTGCGTCGAAAGTACCGCTTTCGACGATGCATCAAACACGCGTGCCGTAATCGCTTGTGACGATCCGGTGCGCGTCGATGCTGCCTTCGACGTTGCTTTCCCGTCCGCCACGCCTGCCATCATCATCGACCAACGGTCCAACGGCAGCGCTTCACCATTCAAATAGACCTGTCGTTCGTCATAAAGCATGCGCGAGCGACTATCCAGATGCAAACCCTGTGCCAGCATCCGTTTCAAGAAACTGTCTCGGGAAAAACGGCGTCCCGGCGGATCGAAGTACACGTTCATCTTCGGTTCCGTGAGATAGGTCCCCAAGAAGGCGCTGACACTCGCCTGATCCCACGTTACACGGGACAGCAGCGACTGCGTATGCGCGACCAATTGCGCCGGTAGCGCCGCCGGGCGCGAGACGGCGGGCTGCTCGGGATCGCGATAAAGCCGATTGCGCGGACGGACCGCTTTCGATCGAGCGCTTCGTTTCACGGTCTCTGCCTGCGCGTCGGCCAGCGTGTCGGCTGCATCGTCGCTGGCGCGGGCATCGGCAATTTGTTCCGCCAGGGTGTGAAAAAATTGCACGGTCAGTTCGGTTTCATCCGCTGCGCGAAATCCGATCGAACAGGTAATGCATTCACCGATGGCAATGCCGTCATGCGCGATGTGTGGCGGCAGATACAGCATATCGCCCGGGCTCAGCACCCATTCCTGCTCGGGAACGAAGTGCTGCAGAATTTTCATAGGCTGGGCCGGATCGAGGCGCAGATCCGTCTGTTCGCTGATGCGCCAGCGACGTTGTCCCTCGGCCTGCAGCAGGAAGACGTCATAGGAGTCGAAATGCGGGCCGACGCCACCGCCATCTACCGCATAGCTGACCATCAGATCGTCGAGGCGGGCATCCGGGATGAAGCGGAAACGGCGTAGCAGCGCAGCGGCATCGTCGTCGTATAGATCGACGCCTTGCACGAGCAGGGACCAGTCCTTATGGCCGAGCGTCCCTTGGTCCGCTTGCTTGCCGCCGCGGGCCCGACCGCGCGATGGCGAGGCCTGCGCCCGTGGGGCGTCCTCGTCGTGCCAGTCGTCATCGTGCGACGCGGGCGTGGACTCGCGTGGATCGTTATAGAAAGGGCCCGAGGTCAGATGCCAACGCCCGCGTCTGCGTTCCACCAGTCGGGATTCGATGTCATCGTCCTGCGCGAGCAGAAACAGATCGTCGGCGCAGAAGCGACCGGCAATTTCCGGCACTGCCTGGCGAATCAGCAGCGGCTTGCGCTGCCAGTATTCGCGCATGAAGGTCGCGGGGCTGATCCCCCCGAGCAGAGTAAGGGGACGGCGAAGGGACGGGCTCATGATTGGAGGGGGCGAGTCGCAGGGTGGAACATCGATGCCGGAGCGGCCAGGTCGCCTAGCGTATGGGCATATGTCGCATTCGGCATGGCACTTTCGTCGCATACCACGCGGCCGTTCGCCGCGTGCTGGTTTGCCACCGATTCGACGGACCCTCGTGCCGAGAAGACGACGTCGCACGCACGCAAGCAGGGTTTTGTCGCGGTGCGCGGCATGCGGGCACGAGAAAGCCGGTCGGGCATCGTATAATGGGAGTGAAAATCGGAGAACCGAATGAAAATCGCGAAGAACACCGTCGTCGCGCTGAAGTACACACTGTCTGACGCGCAAGGCAATTTGATCGAAGAGAGCGACGAGCCCCTCGTGTACCTGCACGGCGGCTATGATGGCACGTTCCCGAAGATCGAGGAAGCGCTGGACGGGCAAGAGAATGGTTTCGAGGCACAGATCCAGCTCGAGCCCAGCGACGCGTTCGGCGATTACGACCCGGAATTGGTCAAGGTGGAATCGCGCGAGCGCTTCCCCGAGCCACTCGAGGTCGGCATGCAATTCGAGGGTGCGCCCGACGAATCGGATGAAGCCGCCGAGACCTTGATTTATACGGTCACGGACCTCGCCGAAGACAAGGTCGTCCTCGACGGCAACCACCCGCTGGCAGGCATGGCCTTGCGTTTCGCCCTGACCGTCACCGAAGTGCGTGAAGCGACGGACGATGAAATCGAGCATGAGCATGCGCATGGCATCGATGGCCTCGAGGTCGTGGATGAGGATGAGGACGACGAGGACGAAAGCGCGCCGCCGCCGAAGCCGACACTGCACTGAGGTAAGGGCCGGCCGCGCCGTCTAGGGGCGCGGCCGGGCAGTTCTTGCAGTGGGGGGCGGCTTCGGCGTTGCCTAGGGTGACCTTGGTAGTGGCAGCATGATCGGTCGGGTAATCCCATTCAGCGCCGACGTGCCGCTGTTGTCGTCGACGCCGTTTTCCACCGGATCCGCGGGTTCCGGCAGATCCCCGGGCAGCGATGCCGCGTTCGGGGGCATCGCGAGCGCATTGGCCGGTTTCCAGGCAGGCAACGCACCCGATGCCGCAGCGGCAGGATGAAGCACGTCGTGTTCCGACGTGCTTTTTGCATTGGGCGCGCTGAAACGGTTCCCGCCATCATCGCTACCCTCGAATGGCGCGGTGCGCCCCGTGGCGCCCGCGGCATGCGTCGCCATGGCGGTCTCGTCATCCTGACGCTGAAAGCGATAGGCATTGCCGGGCCAGGGGGGCAGTCCCTGATCGTTTCCATTCGCCGATGATGCGGCGGCGGTGCCCGAGCCCGATGCCTGCACCGCGGGTGACGATGCGACGACCGGCATCGCCGTGGGGCGGCCGCCGCCGGATCCGCTTGCGCTTCCCATCGCGCTATCGTTTATGCCTTCGATACCGTCGATCCTTTCGAGCCGGATGCCGAAGCCCGTTGCGCGCGGGACGACCGCGCGCGTTTTGTTGGCGCCATGGCTCCGGGCCGTGCCCGAGGAATGGTTGCGCGTGCTCGCTGCCAACGGCGCAACGGGTCGCACGTCGCGCGCGTTCGGCAAGGTGATACGCAACCATTGTTGCGATCTGGGCGGATTGTCCACCATCACTTGGCGTACATCGTGAAGCGGCACGCCATCAGGCGCACGCGTCAGTGTTTCGACGGCGACGGCGGGCGGCGCCGCGGCATCGCGCTTTTTTCCATGCCGCGCATCGCGACCGTGGATGATCAACACCGGACCATTGAAACGCGCCAACGCCTGAAGCAGGTCGCGGCGAAGCGACGCGTAACCGTCGCGCTCGCGCGGTCGACGGAACCACCAGTCGAACGAAGCCGCCCAATGCGAACGTCCAGGCCGCGATGATGCCGCTTGTGCCGCCGATGACGCAAACCCTGGATCGCCCTCGAAGAGGAACACCAGGCCGCGTGCATGTCGACGCAGCGCATCCGTCACCGCATGATCGATCCAGTTGCGATTGGCCACTTCGCGATCTTCGTATTCGCCATTGCGTCCGCCCCCATCGACGAAATGATTATTGCCGCCTGGAACGTTCAATGTGACGAATACGACACCGTCCTCGATCCATCGCATATTTTCTCGATAGGGCGTGAAAGCGGGCAGCTCGGATTGCCGGATCACGTGCATCGGCGGCGCGCCCAGCGAGACGTTTCCCGAGAGGAACAGATCGCGCACCGTGTCGAGTCGCTCGATCGGATCGAACGAACCGGCACCGGGACGGGCACAGTCGACCCAGTCGCGTACGCCCGGCACGAAAACCACCGGCGCCGGCGTCGCATCGAGCATCGCGCGTCGTCGCGCAAACAAGGCGTTGCCGCAGGACTCGTCGGCACCGCGCACATTGCCGAGATCGACGATGAAGTGGACCTGTCCCTTCTGCGCGATCGATTGCAGTATCCCCTGCGTGTCGCGCTCATTCGTCATCGACGACGGCATATTCGACAGGACTGCGAACGATGTGTCGCCGGGCGCCGGTCGCTCGGAAGTCGTCGAGGTCCGGGGCGTGGCGGTGTCGGCGGCGATAGTCGTGGCACCAGTACCGGCTGCCAGCGCTGGCATCGTCAACGACAATGTCAACATCAACGCCAGCGTAGCGCCAAGCGACGAAAGGGCATTCAGCCGTGCGGCGGAGGACTCGACGGATCCGGGCCAAGCCATTGCGCGCACGAGCGGGGATGTCACGGTGCGACGGGACTGTCGTCGCGAGTGGCAGACGTCCCGTCATACAAGGCGCGCAGCTCGTACAGCAGATCGAGGGCTTCCTTCGGGCGCAGGTCGTCCGGATGGACGGCGGCAAGACGGGCCAACAGCGCCGCGTGCGGCTGCGGCGTGTCGTCCTTCGGACGGCCACCATCGGCACCATCGGTGGCGTAACGGGTGCGGTCCTCGGCGGTTTCCCATTCGACGCGATCCCATTCGGTCTCGTATGCATCGTGCGTTTCACGCGGCGCGAACAGATCGAGTTGCGGCAGGACTTGCCGCGTGTGCCCGGCCGATTGTCGTTCGAGTTCGGTCAAGCGCTTGCGGGCCGAGCGGATCACGGCGGGCGGTACGCCGGCCAATTGCGCGACTTGCAAGCCATAGCTTTGACTTGCCGGTCCTTCCGAGACCGTGTGCAGGAAAACGATGCCCTTGTCGTGCTCGACGGCGCTCAGATGCACGTTCGCGGCCTGTGCGAACTGCTCCGGCAACTGCGTCAATTCGAAGTAATGCGTGGCGAACAAGGTGAAGCAGCGATTGTGCGACAGCAGATGGCGGGCAATCGACCATGCCAGCGCGAGACCGTCGAACGTCGACGTGCCACGGCCGATTTCGTCCATCAGCACCAGGCTGTGATCGCCGGCGTTGTTCAAGATCGCGGCCGCTTCGGTCATCTCGACCATGAAGGTCGAACGGCCGCCGGCAAGATCGTCGGATGCACCGATGCGGGTAAAGATGCGATCGACGGGACCGATCATCGCCCGGTCCGCCGGAACGAAACTGCCGACATAGGCCAGCAGGACAATCAAGGCCGTCTGGCGCATGAATGTCGACTTACCGCCCATGTTCGGCCCGGTCACCAGCAACATCCGGCGTTGATCGGACAGCTGGCAGTCGTTCGCGATGAACTGCTCGATCTGCGCTTCGACCACCGGATGACGGCCCGCGTCGATCTGGAAGCCGGGCGTCTGTACGAGCGACGGCGGCTGCCAGCCCAAGGTCCGCGCCCGTTCCGCGAAAGTGGCCAGCACATCGAGGTGCGCCAGCGCGTCGGCAACGCGTTGGCAGGCGGGAATGTGCGACAGCATCGCGGCGAGCAAGGCCTCGTACAGCAGCTTCTCGCGCGAGAGCGCGCGTTCCTGCGCCGAAAGGGCCTTGTCTTCGAATGCCTTCAGTTCCGGCGTGATGTAGCGCTCGGCGTTCTTCATCGTCTGGCGTCGACGATAATCGTCGGGCACCTTGTCCGTCTGACCGCGGGTCACCTCGATATAGAAGCCATGAACGCGGTTGTATTCGACGCGCAGATTGGCGATGCCGGTGCGGGTCCGCTCGCGGGCTTCCAAGTCGATCAGAAATTGCGAGCAGTTTTCCGAGATATCGCGAAGCTCATCCAGCTGCGCGTCATAGCCGCGCGCGATGACGCCGCCATCGCGGACCATCGCAGCCGGTTCGTCGGCCACGGCGTCGCGCAGCAGGGCGATCGTTTCCAGCGGCGGTGCCAGCGCGCGCAGCAGCGCGGCCAGCAGCGGCAGGCCTGATACATCCGCGTGGGTCGGCTCCGCGTTGGCGTCGATCGCGGCCTCGGCGGACGTATCCACATCGATGTCGGTGGCCGCGCTCAGGGTGACGTGCGGTTCGGACGGTGCGGCATCGCCGGCGGTTTGCGTCGGCGGGGCACGTCGCGGCCAGTGCTCCGGCGCGACAAAGCTGCGTAGCAGATCTTGCAGGACGGGCAGCGCTGCCAGTGTATCGCGCAGGCTGGAGAGGTCGCGCGGCCGTGCGCTTTGCAGCGCGATACGGGCCGTGATGCGCTCGACATCGGCGATGCGCGCCAAGGTTTGACGGATCGTGGCGAATGCCGCTTGTTCGCCGATATGCGGATCTGGAATCGCGCCGATACGTTGCGGATCGAGCAGCGCACCGACGGCGTCGTGCCGGAATTGGGCAATGCGCTGATCGCGCGGGGCATGATGCAACCAGTGCCGCAGCAGTCGGCTTCCCATCGACGATCCGCAGGTATCCAGCAGCGACATCAAGGTCGGTGCATCGGTACCGCGCAGGGTTTCGGTCAATTCGAGATTGCGACGCGTCGCGGGATCGAGGCCGATAAACTCGGCGTCGTGCTCGACCTTCAGCGTTTGGATATGCGTCAGGTCGCGCCCTTGGGTCGCGTTCGCATAAATCAGCAGCGCACCGGCGGCGCCAGCCGCGGCGTGCATTTTCTCGGCGTTGAAGGCATCCAGCGAGACGACGCCTAACTGCTGGCACAAACGCTCCTGACCATTGCGCGGCTCAAAATGCCACGCCGGCACGCGCGTCACCTTACCCGCCGCACCGTTTGCGCCACCGCTGCCGTTCGTCGCGCCGGCACTCGAAAGCGTTGCCGCCCATTCCGGCGGCAGGTCGGCATCCGCGACGAGTGTTTCCGCCGGCCGCACGCGTTCGAGTAGCGCGCCTAGGGCAGCGGGGGGAACCTCGCTCAGGCGCAAGGCGCCGCTGGCGAGGTTCAGCCATGCAATGCCGACGACGGCCGGCTGGCCGCGCTTCGCCGCGATAAACGATAAGGCCATCAAATAGGCGTCACGCTTATCGGCGAGCAGCGCCGCATCGGTCAGTGTTCCCGGGGTGACGACGCGCACGACCTTGCGTTCGACCGGTCCCTTCGATGTCGCCGGGTCACCGATCTGTTCGCAGATCGCGACCGATTCCCCGAGCTTGACGAGCTTGGCCAAGTATTGTTCGACGGCGTGATGCGGCACGCCCGCCATCTTGATGGGCTCGCCGTTCGAATTGCCACGCTGCGTCAGCGTCAAGTCGAGAAGGCGCGCGGCCTTGACCGCGTCCTCATAGAACAGCTCGTAGAAGTCGCCCATCCGGTAGAAGAGCAAGGTCTCCGGATGTCCCTGTTTCAGCGTCCAATATTGACGCATCATCGGCGTGTGGCCCGCCAGGTTGTCCGGGGAAGCGCCTTGATCTGTCACGTTTTTTGCCATGAAGCCTTTCACATCGGTCATCTGCGTCCGGGCGGCTTGCGTGCCGCACGCGACGAATTCCGACATGGTACATCAGGCGCAGCGGGTAACGGCAGTGTTGCGGGAGGATTGGCCGGATGACCAGGGTGCGCAGGCGCCGACACCGCTTATCGAGAGTCGCCGCGCGGCGACGCGTCCCACAGCGCCATCATTTGCGTGATCGATGCATCCAGGACCTCATGCGCCACGCCATCGCGCGCCATCGGCGACAGCCCAAGCAGGAAACCGTCAAACGCAGCGGTCAGGGCCGCGGCGTTCATGCTTGCGGGCAAGCTGCCGTTATCGATCGCCGCTTGGATCCGCGCCGCTAGCCCGGCGCGGGTGCGTTGACGCGACAAAGTCAATGCCGACGTGACGCCGGCGTTTTCGCATGACGTGGCGCTCATCGTGCCCAGCGCCACCATGCAGCCCTTCGGATGCCCACGCTCGCATTGCATCTTGGCCGAGCGACGCAGTGCGGTTTCCACCGCGGCGCGCGGTGTCAATGACGCGTCCCACAGGCAGGCCGTGACCTGTCCATGGGTGGCGAGGTAATGCTGTACCGCCTCTTCGAACAGTGTTTGCTTCGAGCCGAAGGCAGCGTAGAAGCTGGGAGCGGAAATGCCGTCGCCGATCGCCGCCTTCAGCTGCGTGAGGGACGTCGATTCATAGCCATGCTCCCAGAAAAGATGCATGGCCTGGGTCAACGCGGCGTCGCGATCGAACGTGCGTGGGCGACCGGTGCGCGCCATATTGGTCCTCCAACCGTCAGCAGAATGCGTAATAGCGCTAGTTTAGTACTATACGATACAGAAGTCATCCCGCGATGCGGTTTGTGGCGGCTGGCGGTTGGGGTCTGCATGCCGACATAGCCAGGTTTTACCAGAGCACGCCCTTGACCGAGCGGGATGGCGACGGCGCCCGATCGCCGATCGACTCCAGCAGATCGATCTGGATCGTGCGGCAGATCGATGCCATCGGCACGTCGTGCACGTTGTTGCTGAACGGATCCTGCAAGTCGTTGCCCATTTTTTCCATCGTCATCAGCATGAAGCCGACGAGCGTGGAGGCGAGTGGCGTATAGATGCCCAGACTGTCGACGAGGCCCAAAGGCAGGATCACGCAGAATGCCGAAACGAATAGTCGGGGGTATTGCGCATACTGTTTCGGCAGCGGCGTATTGCAAATGCGTTCGAGGCCGCCCTGCGCATTGGACAGATCGACCATCGTGGCTTCCAGGCGTACGCGGTCGAAACGGTTCATCCAGCCTGCGCGCCAGGCTTCCGAGACGTCCTGGCCATGCCGATTCAAAATGGCGTTCGGGACGTTCGTATGGGCGGTCAGATGCCGCTGCTCGTCGAGATCCAGCCCGTCGATATTCGCCAACATGTCGGGCGACCGTTTCTTCAGCAGATGCAGGCGGAGCGCGCTTGCGTAGGCGATCTGCCGAATCACGAGCGTACGACGCAAGCCCCGGCTCTCCGGCGTGTCGACGATCAGCGTCAACGCTTCGCGCGCGAAGCTACGCGATGAATTCACCACGGCGCCCCACAGCGTGCGCGCTTCCCACCAACGCGCGTAGGCGGCGTTATTGCGCAGGCTGAGAAACAACACCAGCGCGGAGCCGAACAACGTGACCGGCAGCGGCGGCAGGTGCAGGCCGATGATATCGGCGTACAGCGTGTACATGACGACGACGAAGACATCCCAGACGAATAGCGACAGCAAATGCCATCCGACATAGTGGAGCAGCGATCGCAGCCGCGAATTTTGCAAAATCACCATGGTCGAGACTCCTGCGCGGTAAGCGGTATGCGGTGCCGCGCCGTCCGGCCCCAGCAGGTGGGGCGAGGCGCGGAAAGGTCAACTGGGTGCTTCGCCGCCGGTTTGAGCGGCAGCGTCGGCCGTGCCACGAATGTCGCTGTACCAGAGGCCTGCGTCGTCTCGCACGGCAATCCGTGGGCTGCCGATATTGAAGACCCAGCCATGGATCTTCAGCGAGCCATCGGCGAGACGTGCGGCAACCGACGGGTGCGTACGGAGATGCGTCAACTGCGTCGAGACGTTTTCGAATGCCAAGGCATCGTGGTCGTGGATCGCTTCCTCGCCGCGCGTCGCCATCAGCACCGAGCGCGCGGACTCGGCATTACGCAACCATGCGCGCACCGTCGGCATCGATTCCGCCAACAACTGCGGGCCCGCGCTCAATGCTTTCATCGCGCCGCAGTTCGTGTGACCGCAGACGATGATGTGGTTCACCTTGAGTGCCAGCACGGCATATTCGATCACCGCCGACACGCCACCCAACATCTCGCCATAAGCCGGCACGATGTTGCCGATATTGCGGCAGACGAAAATTTCGCCCGGACGCGCATTCGTGATCAGCTCCGGCGCGACGCGACTGTCCGCGCACGTAATGAACAAGGTGTGCGGCGCCTGTCCTTCGGACAGCGCTTCGAATTCTTCCCGCTGGGTAAGGAAGGTTTCGTTCTGGAACCGGGCAACGCCATCGAGCAATGATTCGATCGTGTGGTCGCTGCCGCAATGACAGGTGCCGCTGGTGCTATGCGGCGCGGCGGTATCCGCGGCGTTGCCTTGCGCGCCACCGGTCGTGGGCTCCGTGGCAGGGGACATCAGTGCCGAAAATCGGGGTCGGCCAAACTGGAAAGCTTTCACTATCGCTCCTTCGACAAAATGATTGAGGGGGGCGAGTTGATGCAGCGCATCGAGACCACGCGTCGCCGATTGGCTCCGACTCATTCGCGGACGCCCCGGCTTCGCCAGCGCATCAACCTCCGGGATCGGAAGGACCCAATACGTCACGACATCGGTGTGCCGTCGTCTCAATGAATCTCAATATTACCCGGGCTTCAAAAAAACTGTCAGCCATTCGTAAGAAATCTACCAAGGGTTCCGTGTCAAGGATATGAGAAAGGTCGCGATCGTCTTCAGCGACGCCATTCTCTTATTTTTATCCGACCGGTCTTAGCCCTAGCCCGCTTGACAGGGGCACTCAAACGGGGACGCCATCTCTGGCGAATTCCGCGTAGCGCGTTTTCAGTAGGCTGGCAGATATCTCACATTTCGGCTGCATCGCATCGTACGGACAATCCGCGATCGCATTGTCCCTCGCTGTCGGGCGGGACGGGCGGGCAAACCCTCGGTCACTCGGGCACGAAACTCGCGCAATTCGTCTGGCAGCGTCCGACGCTGACGTCCGAGGCAACGACCGCCCAGAGGGCAGAACGTATCGATCGATCCCGCCCGACAAGGCAGATTGTAACGGGAGTTGTGCCGATCCGCTTCTAAAAAAAGCGGGCTATTGGCGCCCAAATAACACCCAATATTGCCGAAATGACCGGTATGTGACGGCATCTTGTTTTTCTGCGGGCGAGGTGTCGTCCTGCGGCGTCGGTTCTCGGGTAAGCCGTCACGCTGGCGCGTATCGGTCCGAAGAGCTGCGCGCAGCAGGCGTGGACGTCAGTGCGGGAAGCGCAGTGCGAACAGGAGAGAAAAAATGGTACGAGAAATTCCGATTCCCATCGATCAGCAGCGTCATTTTGACGCGCATTGCCACGACGATGGGCTACATCCGGACGGCTTCGACGTGCATGCCTACGGCGAAGAAGGGCAGGCCGACAGCCTGGAGATGGCCGTGCGCATCAATAAAACCGAATACAAGTATGCGACGCCGCCGCACGAATACGGGTGGATCGCACGTTTCTTTGCCGATCTGAATCGCGATACGAGGAAGTGGGACGGCTAAAAGCGTGGTCCTCGCCGACTCGCGATGGGGGCGGCGCGTCTTCGCTCGGACCTTTGACGCGTCAAGTGAGGCGGGTGCAATGCGATGGCCGAAGGCGGCGGGGTGAATCAAACGGTTTTCAGGCTTGCTTTCCGACGGCCTGAACCAGGCACTGAGACAGCGAATCGAGGTGCTGCATCGCTGCGGGCGTAAGCGACAACTGCTTGCGGCGCGTATCTTCCGTGTCGAGCAACATAATCCAGCCTTTGGCCCGCATCGACTTCAAGCGACGATGCAACATCGTCGGCGAGCCGAATTCACTCAGCGCGATCATGTCACGCACCGAGAGACGTTCTTGTGCGTCTTGACGGCGGGCAATCAACTGCAGAATGCGTTCCTCCAGCGGATCGAGGGCAGGCAGGGACGGTAGTCCCTTTATGGCTTCCGCAAGGCGAAGAAAGCGTAGGTAGATGTCGGCGGGGCGGCTCAACGTCGTGATCTATAGAAACGTGAATAAGAGGTGTTACAGTGTGTTACTTTTGAATGTGGCGTATGAATGGCGTGCATTCAATTTAAGTCGCCAACGGTAACGGGCAAAACGGTTCCGTCGAGCCCTGAGATTCTACAACGATGAACAACAATCGTCGCGTGTTCGTGACGTCGATTTTCGCTGGCGCCGCGCTGGTACTCGCCGCGCGCGGGCTAAATGTCCTGACATTTGAAGGCCTCAGTGCGGTCCCTGGAAGCGAGTGGATTTCGCTGCCCGCAGGGACCCGGCTGCTCATTGCCCTGGTGCTCGGCGAAGCGGGATTGATCGGGGTCATGATCGGCTCTTGGTGCATTGCCTTCCTCATCCACGGGACGGCGCATCCGTTTCGCGTGTTCTTCTGCGGCATCGCCGCGGCGGTGACCTCGCCCCTCGCGATGCGTCTATCCGGTCAGCACGCGAAATTGGCCAATGCGCTGGAAGGCCTTACGCCATCTGGTCTACTGGGCTTGATCGTGATCAATGCCGCGCTCGGCCCGGTACTGCGCATCACGCTCTGCATCTTTTCCGGCGACCTCGATTATCTGCCCAGCAGACTAGGGCTGATGTTTCTCGGTGACTTGGCCGGCAGCTTGGCCGTCGTCTATGCGCTGAAAATCATGTTGCATTGGGTCGCGCTGCCGAAGCCACCTGCCGAACTCCCGCAATCGAATGCGCAACGCGGTATCGGTAAATAATTAAACGTGGCGCGAGTGCGAAAAACGCGGTGAATCGATTGCTCTGAAAAGGATACCGCGCGACGATTTGTCGCGGGAAAGGTGGCGGATAATGGCGCGGCGAGGGAAGGGTGCGACGTTCGACGCGGGACGCACGCGCCGAACCGATCCGGGATGCCGCCGCCAGAATCAGCGCGCGGGCGCGGGCGCGGCCGCGGTCGAGACGATCGACGCCACGGCGTCGATCAATCGTTGCATATCCGCATCGCTCAGCGCGCCCATCGTCGAGATGCGGAACATCGTCTGGGACAAGACGCCCTGACCGGCATAGATGACAAAGCCAGCGGCTTTGAGCCCGTCATGCAGCGTCGGATAGTCGATGCCTTCCGGCAGGCGGTAACTGCGCAATACGACAGACGACTGCTCGGCCGGTAGCAAGGCCGCGATGCCCAATGTCGCCAGGCCGGCCCGAACGTGTTCGGCGAGGGCCGCATATCGTGCGTGACGCGCAGCCAATCCGCCTTCATCCTCGAACTCTCGCAGCGCTTCGAGCAGCGCGTAGTAGGCGTGCACCGATGGCGTGAAAGGCGTGCCACGTTGCGCTTGCGCGCGCTCCCAGGCCGCGAGGTCGAGATACATCGTTCTAGGATGGCCGGCAGCCAGCGCTTCGTGGCGCGCCAGGACGAAGCAAGCGCCCGGCACGCCATGAAGGCATTTGTTCGCACCGGCGGCGGCGGCGACAATGCCGCCGTTTTCAAAGTCGATCGCTTCGGCGCCGAAACTGCTGACGGCATCCAGCAAGATGCCGATGCCGCGTTGCCGACACAGCCCGCCGATCTTATCCAGCGGGTTCAGGCGGCCCGTCGTCGTTTCATGATGTACCACCGCGACATGCGTGATGGCCGGTGTGGCATCAAGTCGCGCCGTCAAGGCGGCGAGATCGATGTCCGCACCCCATTCACCGTGCAGCGCCTCAGACGCAATCCCGTGGCGCGTGGCGATGGCGCTGATCCGCTCGCCATATACGCCGTTTTCGATGACGAGCAAACGCCCGTCGGCGGGGATCAGCGACGAGATCATCGCTTCCACCGCCGCCGTTCCCGAGCCCGTCAGCAGCACGGGTGCCCATTGCGTGGCGGGCAGATCATAGACGCGCAAAAGGCGCGCACGCGCCTCGTCCTGAAGATCGAAGAATTCGCTTTCGCGGTGGCACAGGTCCGGTTGCAGCAAGGCGCGTCGCACGCGCTCCGACAAAGTGACCGGGCCGGGATTCAGCAGCAGCGGTGCGGGCCGATCGCTGGCGGTGGCCGTGGTGCCGGCGACGGGGGCAGGTGTCGGTGCATTCATTGGTTCGCTCCCGATGCTTCCGCGGCAATCGTCGTGGTGATGCCGAGGTAGTGCTGCAGACGTGCGCGAACCTGACGGGGCGTGACGGACGGGCGCGGCAGCGTTTCGGGGCTGCCCGGGCGCGTGAAGATACGCAGGAAGCGCGCCCCCACGGGTTGCGCGCCGGCATCGCGCGACGGCGTCTCGGCCGCGACGTCATCGCCGGCGATCCAGCGCTCGATGACGTCGAGGTCGTCGCTGTCGGCGGCGCTGGCGTAACCGCAGGCGGCGGCAATCTGCGCGAATCCGACGCCGGCCGAGACAGTGGCCTGGCCGCCGGTCGAATCGTGCGCGCCGTTATCGAGGAGCAGATGCAGCAGATTGCTGCTGCCGTACGTGCCGACCGTCGCAAACAGGCCCATTCGCATCAGTGCCGCACCGTCACCATCAATGGCGATCACGCGAACGTCCGGTCGCGCGCGGGCCAGGCCGAGGCCGAGCGTGGCGATGCAGCCCATCGAGCCGACCATGTACAACTGATTGGCGCGATCATCAAGCGCGTACAGTTCGCGACCGGTAAAGCCGGTGGTGGCCAGGACGACGGTTTTCGTCGGCGCGGACGTGACGGTCCCTGCCGGCGATTCGGACTGTAGCGGCGATGCCGCCGCGACACGACGCAGCGCATCGGTGCGGCTGCCGCGCGAGGCGATCGGCAGCAGCGTATCCGGTTCGGCATCGCCGTTGCTGCGGTAGGCCGTCTCTGGAACACACATCGGGCGCGGCGTCGGGGCGCCGCTGCCTTGCAGCGGGAAGGGCGCGACGCTGCCCTTTTTCATCAGCAAGGCGTAGGGCTTGCCGGTGGCGTCCATATGGGCGCAGGCGCGATCGAGCACGGCGTCGACTTCGGCGGGATCGGTGGGGAACAGTTCCCAGGCGACGTCCATCGTGTCGAGCATCGTCGGCGTGATCGGTCCCATCAAGGCGTGCTGCGGTTCGTCCGATGCACCGCCCGGCTCACCGCGCCAGGTGATGATCAGCAATTGCGGCAGCCCGAAGGTCCAGGTCAGCGAGGTCAAGGGACTGACCGCATTGCCCAAGCCGGAATTCTGCATCATCGTGACGGCCCGCTCGCCGCCCAGCGCCACGCCGGCGCTGATGGCCACCGCGTCGCCTTCGTTCGCCGCACCGATGTAATCGAGCGAGGCGTCCTGGATGACATAGTTGATGAACGGTGTCAGATAGGAGCACGGCACGCCGGCATACCGGCTGAAACCACGTGCGCGTGCCGCTTCGACGAATTGCGCCGCCTCGATCGAGCGCGACGCCGTCGTGGCGGGCATCCCGTTGGCTGATGCCGCGCTTGCGCTCACGGGCGACAGATCAGGCATGGTCCGTTCCCCGTGCGTCGGAGGCCGACACCGATCCGATCGGCTGCTGACCATGGGCGAATTCGCCGGCACGGCGGAAATCTTCCAGATCGTTGACGCCGCGCCAGTGGCCATGCACGTACAGCACCCGCACCGCGTGGCCGGTTTCGGTCAGCGCGTTCAGCAAGGCGGGCATGCCCAGCGTGCTGAAATCGGCGCGCTCGCGCAGCGTTCCCAATACCGCCTTCACCTTCGCACGGCCCTCGCCACGCACGCTGAGCATGCCGATCCAACGGCCCGACGGCGCGCCGGTAGCGGCAGCCGGGGCCTGGGCGCCAGTCGGCACATTGCCGATATGGCGCAGACTCACGTTCTGACCAAACAGACCGCGATCGTCCGGCGCCGAGCACCATGCCAGATCGGTGCCCGAATCGGCTTGCGACGAATCCACCACGACGCAGATCTCGGCATCCTGTTGCAGCAGGTCTTTCAGGATGTACTGGCGGAACAGCAGGTCGCCATAGGTGACGAACAGATCGCTCTCGAACAGCGGACCGGCATCGGCTGCCGCTGCCAGGGAGACCAGTTCGCCGCTGTTGGCGTATTGCGCGTTCAGTACCTTCTTGATGCCCGGCGTGTCGATCGCTTCGGCTTTATAGCCGGCCACGACGGTGATTTCGTTGATCGCTTCCTTCTTGAAGGCATCGACGAGCCAGCGCATCAGCGGCTTGCCGCCCACCGGCAGCATGACCTTCGGCTTGTCGAGCGTCAGCGACTCGAGGCCATCCCCGCGACTGGCCGCGAGGACGACCGCGCGCGGCGCCGGACGGCTGGGAGCGAAATAGCGCTTCTCGGCCGCGCTGTATTCGTCCGCGCCCTGCAGACGGAAAATTTCGTCGACGGTCGTGACGCGGTCTTCGATTTCGATCAGCGTTTCGCTGTCGTGGATCTCTTTGGCCGTTGCCTGCATCGCCGGAATCGACGCGCGCAGCAAGTGGTTCGCCCAGATGATCAGGCTGATATTGGCCCGACGGAAGACATCGGTCGGCGTGCTGTAGTACTTCGTCGGCACGATGACGAGCGGGCAGCGGTCGGCCCACTCCTTCGCGAACGTGACGATCTCGTCGGCCTTGGCGCGCTTGCTGTGGATCAGGATCGCGTCGGCGCCAGCGCGGTGATAGGCCTCGGCGCGGCGCAGCGCTTCGTCCATGCCCCAACCCGAGATCAGCGCTTCCACGCGCGCGACGATGCTGAAGTCCGGATCGCTTTGCGAATCCTTACCGGCCTTGATCTTGCCGCAGAATTCGTCGACGTCGGCAAGCGGCTGGCGATCGCCGTCGATAAAGCTGTTGGTCTTCGGGAACAGCTTGTCCTCGATACAGACGCCGGCGATGCTGCGCTGTTCCAGCTTATGGATCAGGCGGCGGAAGTTGTTGAAGTTGCCATAGCCCGTATCGCCATCCAGCAAGATCGGCAGCGAGCTGGCGTCCGACATGAATTCCAACATGTCGACAACCTGCGTCCAACTGGCTTCGTTATTATCGCGGACGCCGAATTGGGCCGACATCGTCAGACCCGACGCCCAGATGCCCTTGAAACCCGCTTCCTCGACGATCTTCGCGCTGACGCCGTTATGCGCCTCCATGATGAATTCGAGTTGCGAGCTAGTCAGCATCCGGCGCAACTGCGCGGCGCGCGATAGCGGCGCCGATGCGTTGCCGGAAGCGTTGAGAGAAGCGTTGGTCGGTGCGTTCATGGTCGGCATTCAGATGACAGGTTGAAGGAGCGGCAGGATGATGTCGCGCGCACGCGCCACATCCACCGGGAAGTCGATTTCAAGCCAGGGCAGGCCGGTGGCGTCGGCTGCGGTAAAGTGCTCGCCGTGTTCGAGCAACAGGTCGCGCACCGCTTCTTCGTGCGGTGCACTGCCACGACCGTCCGCGACATAGGCGCGACATAGGGCGGCCAACTGCGCGGCGCGCGTCGGCGAGAAACGGAAGAAACCGACCGATTCGCCCACGGTGTCGTAGACCAGTCCTTCGGCGACTTTCTTGCGTAATTCGACCGGACGACCTTCGCGAAGGCAAAGTTTGACCGGCTCGTCGCCGGGCTCGAAGCCACGATCGATCAATAGTCGGTCTGCATGCCGCGGCGATTCGCCCGCTTGCCGCGCGTCGTCACCGACCAGCGCATCGAGCATCCGGCCGTCGTACAGGACATCGGCATCCATGACGAGGACGTCGTAGGGCGCATCGATCATCTGGTCGGCCGCGGCGGCAAGGCTCACGACACTGCCCAAGGTGTATTGTGGATTCAAGACCAGCGCGGGACGAGGTTGCCAATCCAGACGCTCGATTTCGGCCGCGATCTGCTGGTGTTCATGTCCGACGACGACGGTAATGTCGGTGATGCCGACGGCGTGGAGCAGATGCAGGTGCCGTTCGAGGAGCGTCATCGACGGCGCGGGCGTACCACCGTCCGACGACACCGGGGCGAAGCGCAACAGGCATTTTGGGGGCGGCGTCGTGTCGACAGGCGCGCTATGTGCGGTGCCCGACTGATCCGGGAGCGTTCCGGCGACCGCGGTGGCGGGCTTGTCCGAACCGATGCCGGCCAAACCCAGGCGTTGGCCGATTCCGGCGGCGAGAATGATGGCGCGCATGCTTATTAAGACGACGAGCTAGGATAAGGAATGACCCAGTGCGTTCCTGTCTCACTGCCCATGGTGCAACGGTGTTAGACAGTTTTGAGACGGGCGCGTGGGTCGAGTAATCCGGGATGATACTGCCAGGGCTCGGATCGTGCTGGAAACTGCGAGGCTGCGATGGATCGATATACGATGCGCTGCCGGCCAGGCGTCAGTCGACTGGTGGCAACGTGCTCAGGACCGGCTTCGGCATGTCGCGCTGCAACGCGCGTTCCTGCCAGTGCCAATAGAGTAAGCCCGGCAGTCCCAGCAGCAGTTCGCGCGCGCGCTTGCACAGGGACAGGGCGATGGCCGTATCGGGCGCGACGCCGAGCAGCGGCGCGAGCAGTAGCAGTCCCCCTTCCTGTACGCCCAGTGCACCGGGAATCGCAAATGCGGCGCCACGCACCGCCTGGCCGAGGCTTTCGAGTGCGAAGGCTTCGGCCCAGCCGATGGGATGTCCAATGAACCGCAACGCCAGCCAGACCTCGCCGGTACCGACAATCCAGCCGACGAGGTTCAACGCGAAACAGGCGCGAACCGCCGGCGCGTGGGTATAGACGGCGCCGATCCGCTGGTCGAGGCGCGCCGCGGCGGCCAACCAGGCGGGGCGCGCGCGACCATACCGGGTGCGCGCTAGACCGGAGGCAAGCCAGGTGAACAGGCCGCGCCGCTGTGCCTTGTAGAAGCCGATGCCGATGGCCGCGAAGACGGCGATCGCGATGAGCAACGGCCAGGTCAGTGCATGGCGGCCGACGTGGAGCGCCAGCACGATGATGCCGAGAATGGCGAAAGCGCCTTGGGCGAACATCTGCTGCGTGGTGGCGACGGTGACGATGGCGCCGGCATCCGCCACGTCATAGGCGCGGCCGATCGATGGCGTATCGGCAGAATTCGCGCGCGCGGTCGCCGTCGCCGTCGCATTCGTCGCGCCCTGAGGCGACGGACCGGTACGACGCGACAGCAGGCGGGCCATGACGACGGGGCCGCCCATCTGTCCGGCGGGCATCAGGCTGTTGACCGATTCGCAGGCCCAGCGCGCCCCGACGACGCGCCAGAACGAAGGCGGCGCTGGCGCGGCATCAGGGCGCGCGTTTCCGGACGCGGGGCGGTAGGGCGTGCGCGACGGCAGCAATACCGCGGCGGCCGCGCCGTCCAGCAGCAGCGGCAGCAGATGGAACAGCGCGACGACGACGATGCCCCAGCCTGCGGCGAGGAAAGTCTGGGCGATCAATCCCACACCCCGCCAGGCGAGCAGTGCGACGAACAGTAACAGCCCGATCGTCAGCGCGACAAAGGCGGAGCGTTTCATGGTGGTATCTACGGGCGGCTGGGCTCAGCGCGGGCCCTTGCGGCGGAATACCTGTTTGAAACCGAAGTAGGCGACCGCGTCCTTCATGTTCGAGATAAAGCGCTGCCACTGTCCCATTCTCGGGTCGGTCACATATTCGAACGTCAGCGATACGCGTTCCTCTCCGTCGCCCAGGGGCGTGATGCGGTGAGACAGCGTATCGCCATCGAAGAACACCAGGGCGCCGGGGTTCAGGCCGATCGACCCTTCCAAATCAGGTGTTCGCGGCCGCGAGGCGTCGCGTGTATGCAGTTTGTATTCGAGCTTGCTGGACGATTCGTCCAAGACGCCCAAGAGTACGGTATATCGCCGGCCTTTGTAGTAGGACGTGTCGTAATGCCAGCCGATGTGGTCGCCCGGTTCCGTATAGAAATACAGCGCGTAGGCGTGCGGATCGCTCTCCGGCGAAGGCATCAGCGGTTCGCCGGCCATGGTCTCGAGCCAGCCGATCAGCGCGGGCGAGCGATACAACTCGGCAATCACCGGCGCCAGGCGATCGATCGTATAGCGGCTGACGCTGCCGCCTTTCTTGTGTCCCGGGAGGTAATTCCGGTTCATCTCGACGCGCGCTGCCTGCATGCCGTCGATGACCGCCTGGGTCAGCGTCGGCGGCAGAAAATCGCGGAGAAACAGAAATTTGCCTTGCTCGACGAATTCACCGCGCAGCGACGGGTCGTCGAGCAGGCGCAAGCGGTCGGGCAGCAGCGCGACAGCCGAGGCGTTCGGCGTGGTTGCATCGATCTGAACGCCTGGCGCGACATAAGTCGTGCCACGTGCGGGCGGCGTTTTCGGGGAGCGGGAAGAGGGGGAAACAGAGGACATGGGAGCCGCCCTTGATCGATGAACGAGATGCGCAATTATCTTGAAATGCCAGCCGTGGGGCGCCGCCCGCTTGCGAGGGGTAGGCGACGATACCGACAGGATCGACTGCGCGCCGGGCCAAGACCGCGGCGTCGGCGCAAGCCGGTCGGACTATCGCCGCGTCGTAATGCGAGCAATCATCCCGGAAAGGACGGTGCCCGAAAGGCTGGCTTTCAACGGGATTACGGTGTGACGGCCTGACGGGTCCGACGCGTGACTTTAACAAAATCCACGGCTATCCAGATCGCAAATGCCGGGGCGCCGATTGAAGAGAGCATCAGAAAACCCCGCAGGCCGTCGAACAGCGTGACGATCGGCATCAGATACAGAATGTCCTCGAGTTCGAAACCGCCCCATGCCGGCTGGGCGGTACCGGCCTTGCCGGCCATTTCCTCGATTCGCATTCGCAGGAAAAAGATCACCGCGACGCTGACGCCTGCCAATGTGCCGCCGACCGTGCCGTAATCGGACCAGCCGCCGGTGTTGGCCGATTGGATGCCGAGACCGATGCCCGCGAAGAGCAGCACCGTCACCAGGGCATCGGCGGCGAGATCGTAGAAGTGACCGATGCGACTGGTCTTGCCGCTGACGCGTGCCAGCTCGCCGTCCGCATGGTCGATGACGTTCGAGCAGACCAGCAGCAGTGCGCCGAGATTGCCCCACATATAACCGCCATGTGCGAACGCCGCCGCACAAAACAGGCCGACGATAAGTCGGACCGTGGTCAAATGATTGGGGGTGACAGGGGTGTTGACCAGGGGCAGGATCATCCGGCGCGCCAGACGAGCGTCCCAGGTGCGAGGTATCGGCGGCATAACGACCTGCACATGCATTGGGAAAGCCGCAATATAAACGAGATTTCATCCCGTTGCAGCAATCCCCCTGTAGGGGGACGCACTGTGTGTATTGCGCGCAACCGCGGATTTTTGAGACGAGACAGGCGTGTCGGCTCAGCCGCCGTTGTCTTGTGCGTTGTGTGCGTTCAGATACTTGATCAAGCCATCGACGCCCCCGGCCTGTAATTGCGCGGCAAATTGCTGTTTGTATACTTGAACCAGCCAGATACCCATCAGGTCGATGTCATAGATCCGATATCCGTCCTGGGTCTTCTCCAAGCGGTAGCGCGTGCTCAGGTCGTCGGTTGATGTGTGCACGGTGCTGCCGATCACGACGTCGGTCGACTTGGGTACCGGGGTAGGAGCGGCAAAGGCGAAGTTGACCTTTTGTCCCTGAATCTGCGTCAGCTGGGCCGCGTAGACGCGGGTCAGCAGCGTCTGAAATGCTGCAAAGATCTGGTCCTGTTGCGCGGCGCTGGCCTTGTTCCAGGCGTCGCCGGTGGCCAGGCGCGCCGTACGGCGGAAGTCGGTGTACGGCAGGAAATGAGACTGAACCACCGCTGCCGTCGCGGTGGGGTCGCCACCCCGGGCGCCCGGATTCTGCTGAATCGCATTGATCGTGCCTTCGACGGCAGCCTGCAGCGTCGCGGTCGCGCTGGCACTCGGCGCGGGATGCACGGCGGCGCTGGCCGGTTCCGCCGCGAAGGACGGCGTTGCAAACACGGCGCCGACCAGGCAGGAGAGGCTCAACAAGACGTTGCGAGACAAGGCGCGTGCGTTCAGGGCAGCGGGCGTTTGGGTGGATCGAATGCTCATTAGTACAAAGGCCTTTAAACGAATCACTTCGCGAATCACGTCGATTCAACCAGTTCAGTATATACCGCGGGCGCTGCCGCTTCATTCACACCCCGACGCAGAAGGCGAACGGCAAGCGAGCAGGTATACTGAGCGGTTGGATCGAAGGCTGGCCGGGCGCGAAGCAGCGTCTTGCGCCGGGTCTCGCGCGACCGGTTCTCCGGACAGGCCACACTGGCAGGTTCCCGGGGGCGTCGTGAACACTCTTACCTTGCAGGAGCCAGCCGGCAGATGCTGACGTCGTGGATTTCGCGTGTTGTCAATGGGTCGGCCCGCCGGCCTTGGACCGTGGTGGGGCTGGCATTGGTGATCGTGGTGGTCAGCGCCTGGTATGCGGCCACCCATTTTGCCATCAACACCGATATCAACGGTTTGATCGACAGCAAGAAGCCGTGGGCGCAGCGCGACCGCCAATTGGACCAGGCCTTCCCGGGGCGCTCTCAGACGACGCTGGCGGTCATCGATGCGCCGGCGCCGGAGCTGGCGGATCAGGCGGCAAATGAACTGGCGGCCCATCTCGCCGCCCATCCGACACAGTTCAAGGACGTGACACGGCCCGATGGCGGCGCGTTTTTCGAGCACAACGGACTGCTGTATCTGTCGCCGACGGCGTTGCAGACGCTGACATCGCAGCTTGATCAGGGTAAATCCCTGCTGAATTCGCTGGCGCGAGACCCGAGCCTGCGTGGGCTGGCCAATCTGCTGTCGGTGACGTTGCTGGTGCCGGTGCAAACGGGCAAGGTGACCTTGCCGCAAATGGCGAACCTGCTTTCGCGCAGCGCCGATGCGGTGGACGGCGCGCTGGCCGACAAGCCTGTCGCGCTGTCCTGGCGCGACCTGGCACAAGGCACGTCGAATCTCGATACCCACGAGGCGGAAGCGCCGGGGGCAGCCTCCGGCGCAGCGGCGACGTCGCCGCTGAAGACCGCTTCGGCCGCGACAGTGTCGCCCGCCGCCTCGACACCATCATCGCCCGCTGGCGACGCGGCGAATCCGAATGGCGTGACCTACGCAGTGCCGTCCAACGTGACGGGCCAGCAGCCGGGGCGCGCGTTTATCGCCATTCACCCGGTGCTGGACTACGCGGCCCTGGAGCCGAGCGCTGCCGCGTCGGCCGCGATTCGTCAGGCGGCCGTGGACTTGCATCTGGCCGAGCGTTTCCATGCGCAGGTGCGTCTGACGGGGGCGCGGCCGTTGTCCGACGAGGAATTTTCGTCGGTGGCGGAGGGCGCCTTGCCGAACGCGATCGTCTCGCTGCTCGTCGTGCTGGCGATTCTTTGGTATGCGCTGCGCTCGGTCCGCCTGGTGATCGCCGTGTTTACCGTATTGATCGGCGGACTGGCCGTGACGGCGGCGCTCGGCCTGCTGATGGTGGGTGCCTTGAATCTGATTTCGGTCGCCTTCGCCGTGCTGTTCATCGGCATCGGCGTGGATTTCAGTATCCAATTCGGCGTCCGCTATCGGGAGGAGCGCTTCCTGGCGCAGGATCTGATGGCGGCGATGCGGGCCTGCGCGAAAGCGATCGCCTTGCCCTTGTCGCTGGCGGCGGTTGCCACGGCGGTCAGTTTCTTTTCCTTCCTGCCCACGGCCTATCGCGGTATCTCCGAGCTTGGCCTGATCGCGGGGGTCGGGATTCTCTTCGTCGCTTTCCCGTCGAGCATCACGGTGCTTCCGGCACTGATTGCCTTGCTGAAGCCGCCTGGAGAACGCGCCGCACCGGGTTTCCATTTCCTGGAACCGGTGGATCGCCTGTTCGAGCGTAAGCGCAAGCCCATTCTGATCGTCACGCTGGCCTTGGTCATTGCGGGGCTGCCGTTACTGGCGTTTTTGCGTTTCGATTTCAATCCGCTTCATCTGAAAAACCCGCATTCGGAGTCGATGACGACGCTGGCCGCGCTCGGCGCGCAAACGGCGGGCGTCAACGATATCTCCGTGCTGACCGATTCTCCTGACGACGCGCGGGCGCTGGCCAAACGTCTCGGCGCCTTGCCGGAAGTCGCGCAGGCGCTGTCGTTGGACAGTTTTATCCCTGCCGATCAGCCACAGAAAATGGCGATCATCGACGCGCTGCGTGCGACGCTGGCCCCCATTTTGTCGCAGACGCCGTTGCCGGCGGCGACCGATGGCGCCCGGGTTTCGGCCTTACGCAATGCGGCAATGCAGCTCGATAGCGCCGTACTCGATCACCCGGGCCCAGGCGCCGCAGAGGCGAAACGCCTGGCGTCGAGTCTGCGGAAACTCGCTGCCGCCGATGCGGCAACGCGCGACCGTGCCGAAACGGCGCTGGCCTTGCCGCTGCAAATTTCGCTTTCCCGCCTTGCGACGATGCTGCAGCCGACGCCGGTCGATGCCCAGACGCTGCCCGCGCCATTGCGTGCGAACTGGACCAATGACAAAGGGCAGGCCCTGGTACAGGTTTCCCCAGCGGTGCCACCGCATACCGATCCGGGCAACGACGCGATGTTGAAGCGTTTCACCGATGCGGTGCTGAAAGCCGCGCCGCAGGCGGTGGGCGGTCCGATCTCGATCATCGCCTCGGCCGATGCGATCATTACTGCCTTTATCCAGGCCACGGCCATCGCCTTGGTCGCCGTCACCTTGTTGCTCTGGTTGGCCTTGCGCCGCTTCGGCGATGTCCTGCGCACCTTGGTGCCATTGCTCGTTTCGGGAACGGTTACGCTGGAGATCTGCGTATTGATCGGTTTGCCGCTGAATTTCGCCAACATCATCGCCTTGCCCTTGCTACTGGGGATCGGCGTCGCGTTCAAGATCTACTATGTGCTGGCGTGGCGTCGAGGGCAGATGCGACTCCTCAGCGCAGGTTTGACGCAGGCGGTGATCCTCAGCGCGGCAACCACGGCAGTCGCGTTCGGCAGTCTGTGGTTATCGCATCATCCCGGTACGTCGAGCATGGGGCGCCTGCTGACCTTGTCGTTGGTATGCACGCTGGTCGGGGCGGTGTTCTTTCAACCGATCCTGATGGGCAAGCCACGACAGGGCGCCGATCGCGCCGCGCAAGATTGATCGGTGCGTGATTGCATGTTGGTGCGTTGGTGCGTTGACGCCCCGATGCACCGATACGCTGATGCGCGGGCGCTCGAACGCCCCGCGCACCGACAATGCCCTGACGCCATCATGTCGATTGCAAATAATAATGAGTCGCATTACGATGTGAGTGACCCGTCTGCGCCAGCAGACGACCACCTATCGAGGGCTCGGATGACACTGATGATCGGCATGATGGCCGCGGCGCTCGGCCTGGCGTACTGCTTGTTCGCGGGCGATGCCCGAGCACGACGGGGTGCCGCGCGCCGTCACGGGCACGGCATCGATCTGCGCACCGGCGGCGTGGTGGCGCACGACGCTGGCGACCTGCACGGCGCCGCTATAGGTCGACAATCAATTTTGCCCACGCCATCCGACCGGGGTCGTTGAACGCACGGTTGCCGGCAAAGCCGAAGCCCGCGGCGCCCTGTCGGTTCAAGTGCTCGGCATAAGTCTTGTTAAGCAGATTGTCGATGCCGACGTGCACGGCCGCGACGCGGCTGACCGCGTAGGACGCATTGAGCGAGAGGACGCCGAATCCGCCGCTTGCCCGAAAATCGCGACCGGCGACGGTGCCTTGGTCCGCGGCCCAACGGCGTTGCGGCGCGACGACTCGCCAGAGCAGGCCTCCCTTCCATGGGCCCTGCCGATAGTGGAGCCCGATGCGGGTATCGAGCGGCGGCATTTGTGCCAAGGGGCGTTTGTCGCTGACATTGTCGCCCATGGAAAGCGCGCTCGACACGTCGATGCGCCATCGCGGATGCAAGGCCAGGCTGAAACCGGCCTCCGCGCCATAGAGGCGTGCGTCGACATTGCGGACCAAAAAGGGCGCACCGGGCGCATAGTCGAACAAGATGAAATCCTGCACGCTCGCAGCATAGGCGCTGATCCAGGCCTGTCGACCGGATCGGTTCGACTGGCGCAGGGCGTCCGGCCCCAGTGCATCGCCGAAGCCGTCCGCGAGGGCGCCACCGGCGGGATGCGCCCGCCCGGCATCGTCGCCGTCGTCATAGTAGAAGCCGAGGTCGATCTGTGATGCCTTCTCCGGCCGCACGCTGTTGAAGGCGTTGGCGACATTGGCCGAACCGCGCGGCCCGGAGAATAGCTCCCAATAATCGGGCATCCGTCGCGTCTGGCCGATGCCGACAAAGAAGGTCAGCGGCATGGTAAGCGCATCATGCTCCCATCGCGCGAAGTGGCCGGATGTCCACGCTTGCCTGCGGGCGGAGAATCGATTGTCGATCGTATGTTGGCGTCGGTCCGACAGGGCGCTCCGGTCGATGCGCACGCCGGCGGTCACGCCGTCCTGCCGTCCGATACGCCATTCGGATTGGGCGAACAGCCCGACACGCGCTTGCACGGCATTGGTTCGACGGGGAAGGGCGCCGATATTCGGCGGGGCGTTCGCGGCCGCATCGGCATCGGCTGCTTGTCTGATGCCTTCGGCAAAGCGACCCGTCTGGCGCTCGGTTAAACCGTCGATTCCGGTGAACAGGGACCACTGCGGCGCCAGGAACCAGTGCAATTCGCCGCGGCCGCCCATCAAGGTGCGTCCCGGATTCGACAGGGCCAGCCGATAGTTCCGCAGGCCGGGAGACGCGAGGGCCGCGGGGGCCGCGGGGGCCGCGCCGCCGGCCAGGCTTGCCGTGCGCAGGGAGAAATTATCCATCACGTGATCGACGCGATTCAGGTACCACTGCGCGCTGGCCGAGCGCAGACGTTCGCCGGGCATATCGGTCGTGACACCGATTGCCACGCTGTCGCGTCGGAACCGGGCGCCGTCCATGCCCCGTGACGCATAGCGGACCTTACCGTCGCCGGTTCCGGCTTCGAGCGTCAACCGTGTCCGGTCGGTCACATAGACATTGAACAAGGCATCGAGCTGCCACTTATCCCATCGCGCGGGCACGGACCGATTGTCGCCGTCGCGATAGTCGTCGGCATACGTGCGGTTGGCGACGAGGCGTGCGTCGCCGCGCGGGCCGCCGACGCTCAGGTCGACCAAGGCGTCATGACGCCCGTACATGCCGCCGAGCACGGCGCCGTGAAATCGCAGGCCTGGCGCGTCGAAGCGGGTGGTGCTGCGATCGAAGCGTACCGTGCCGGCCAGAGCGACTGGCCCCCAGCGGACGGTTCCCGGCCCTTTGACGATGCGGACCGATTCGAAAGAGTCGGGCGAGAGATAGGCCGTGGGCGAATCCATCCGCGAACCGCAGGCACCTTGCGTCGTCGTGCCGTTCGAGAGCACGGATAGGCGTCCGCCGCCGAGCCCGCGCAGAACGGCGTCGCCATGCGTGCCGCCGTTGCCGACCGCGGCGAAACCGGCGATCGCGGAAAGATAGTCGGCGCCGTCGCTGGCGGGGACGGCCTGACGCGTCGCGCGCGGATTCAGCACGATTTCGCCCCCAACAGGGGACGATGGGGCCGCCGCGACGACGACTGCGTCACGCGGGGGCGCGTGACGACGTGGCGCAGCGCCGTCGCCGACTGTGGCGAGCGGTTCGCTCGCGCGGGTCTCGTTTTCCGCGCGCGCCCACTCCGATGTCAAACCGCACGCTGCGACGAAGCCCGCGTGGATCGCGTGTCGGCGCATCGTTCCGATACAGCGCGTCAATTGCCGCGTGGATCGATCGTGTGCATTGTTGCGATGTAGGGGTTCCGGGGAGGGCGCGACGGAGGGCGTAAAGCAGAGGAGCGGGACTACACGCGGCATGGCAGACATCATCGGCAGGTCGGAACCACGCCATCATATATGTCCAGTACAGCGAAGCAATCAGTGCATTCCGAAAACGGATTCGACCAAGCGAAGCGCGGAACGGCATTCTCGGCACTGCGCATTTGATTATTTCACCGGGCGCCGGCCGATGGAACGGCGCCTCCCGATGCGGGCAAATCGCGCCCGACATTGTATTGTGCGTCAGCGTTGGGCGATACGGCTGGCCTTCTCCCGTCGATGACGTCAGAGGCGCCCGCGCGGGGTAGTGGATCGCGCCCCGTCACGCGCCTTTGATGCGGCTCAGGAGCGACCGGCGAGGAAACCGATCAGCAAGGCCAAGCCTGCAGCGGCCCCCGCGATTTGCCACGGGTTCTTCTTTGCGTACGCGTCGGCCGTGCCCGCAGCCTGATATAAGTCTTTCGACAGGTCCTGGCCACGCGCATTCAAGCGCGAGATCACTTTGTCCGTGCGCTGGCGGACGGCCGGCAGGGCCGCTTCCACCTTCGGTGCGACGAGCCCTTCCAGTTCCGACAGTAATTGCTTCAGGCGGTTGCCGCCGTTGTCGATTGCTGCCTGGCCGCGTTCCGCCGCCTGGGTGGCTTGCGCCGCAGCTTGTGCGCTCAACTCACGCGCTTGTTCCAAGGCCGCATCAGCCGCTTTGGCGCTTCTGCTTTTGAACAGTCCCATGACATTCCTCCCATGACGTTGTGCGCATCGGGCAGGTCGGCACCGATGCGTTTCTTTTCAGTCTACCGGAGGTCGGCGCATTTTGCCGGGGACGCGCCAGGCGTACCTCGGCGTCTAGGCTTTCGATTGCGCGTCGGCGGTGCGCGCAGCGTCGTGCGTTTCCGCTTCGGCGTCATGCAGGACGTCCTGCAGCGCCGCGTTGACGTTGTGATCGCGGACATTGCGCGCGTGACGGCGCATCATCCAGGTCATCAGCAAACAGATGATCACGCCGAAGAAGGTGATGATCCAGGGGATCGGCATCCCTTGCCGAAGCATGACCGCGTACAGGCCCAGCATCAGCAGCACGGCGATATTCTGATTGAAGTTCTGCACCGCGATCGAGTGACCGGCGCTGAGCAGCACATGGCCGCGATGTTGCAGCACCGCATTCATCGGCACCACGAAAAAGCCGGACAGGGCGCCGATGATCGCCATCATCGGATAGGCCGCCAGCATGTAAAGCGGCACGCTGTAGTCGCCGATATGCCAACTGCCGCCGATCGGCAGCGAGTGCCGGTTGTAGAAGGCGATGCCGACGATCGCGAAACCGGTGACGATGCCGATCGGCAACGCCTCCATCGAACGACGCAGCGGCAACCGAGTGGCGGCGAGGGTGGCGCCCGCCGCGAGTCCGATGCCGATCACGCTCTGCAATACCGCCGCGCCGGACAAGCTCGTGCCGAGCGAGACCTGCGCCCACTTCAAGACCAGCAACTGCAATGTAACGGCGGCGCCCCACAACATCGTGGTGACGGCGAGGACGATCTGCGCGAGACGGTCGTGCCACAGGACATTGAAGGCGTGCGCGAAATCGCGCGCCAGCACGCGTGGCTGCGACAAGGCGCGGGCCGGATAGCGCGCGCCAGTATCGGGAATGCCGAGATTAATCACCGCCGCCGCCGCGTAGCAGGCCATCACGGCGAACATGGCGCCGCGCGCGGCGGTATCGAGCAGCGGTAGATGCCAAACGCCCAGCAGATGCCCGACCGACGGCGCGACGAGCGCGCCCCCGAGCACGGTGCCGAGAATCGTCGAGCCGACTGTGGCCGCCTCGATCCAGCCATTGGCCTTCACCAGGTCGCGGGCGGGCAGCAATTCGGTCAGGATGCCGTATTTCGCTGGCGAATACGCCGCGGCGCCGATACCGACCACGCCATAGGCCAGGATCGGATGCAGGCCGAATAGCATCAGCAGGCAGCCGACCGCTTTCAACGTGTTGGCGAGCAGCATCACGCGGCCCTTCGGCATCGAATCCGAGAAGGCGCCGACGAAGGGCGCCAGCAACACATAGGAGATCGAGAAGAACAGCTGAAGCAACGGCGTGAGCCAGGATGCCGAATGGCGATCCGCCAGTAGCGCGATGGCCGCGATCAGCAGCGCGTTGTCCGCCAGCGAGGACGTGAACTGCGCCGCGATGATCGTGTAAAAACCCTTCTTCAATCGGCGGCGCCCGTCTTGCCGGAGGCGGTGTCGCTCGCGGCGCCGGCCGACTGGCGCAGTTTCGAGTACGGACCCAGCACGCGGACCATGTTCGCGAAAATCTTCGGATTGGCGGCCATCACCTCACCGCTGTCGATGTAATCGCCGTTGCCGATGTAGTTGCCGACGATGCCGCCCGCTTCCGTGATCAGCAAGCTGCCCGCGGCGACGTCCCACGGCGACAGGCCTTGCTCGAAGAAACCGTCGAGGCGACCGGCGGCGACGTTCGCCAGATCCAGCGCAGCCGCGCCGGGGCGACGCAGACCGGCGCAGGACTTCGTCATCTCGATGAACAACTGCATGTAGTTCTTCAGGCCGGCCAGATCCTTGAACGGGAAGCCGGTGGCGATAAGGCCATCGGCCAGACGATCGCGGCGCCCGACGCGGATGCGCTTTTCGTTCAGGAAGGCGCCCGATCCACGCGTGGCCGTGAACAGGTCGTTGCGGTTCGGGTCGTAGACGACCGCTTCCGTGACCACGCCGCGATGCAGCAGCGCGATCGACACGCAGTAGTAGGGGAAGCCGTGGATGAAATTCGACGTGCCGTCCAGCGGATCGATCACCCACTGATATTCCGACCGGTTATCGGTCGCGCCGGACTCTTCGGCGAGCACCGAGTGCGACGGATAGGCGCCAAGCAAGGTGTCGATAATGGCCTTTTCGGCCGACTTGTCGACTTCGGTGACGAAATCGTTCGTTTGCTTCTGCTCGACCTTGACCTGGTCGAGGTTCAGCGACGCCCGATTGATGATACTGCCGGCTGCGCGGGCCGCCTTGACGGCCATATTGAGCATGGGGGAACGCTGATGCATAGGATATCCTGTTCGTGCCGACCGGTTTGTATGCCGCCGTTTGTCGCTGCGTGAGCGTGAAGTCGCCGTGTTCGGCCGCGTTCATATCGGCAAAAAAAGCGTCACACCTGCGCGCGGGGCGGAAAAACCGTCGCTAAACCGGTATTTTATCCGAGTCGGGGCTGACATTCCTGACAAAATGCACGGCGTGACGCGTATCCTGCCATTCCGGTGCATTACGCCGACATTCCCGGTGTCGGCGTATCGTGATATCGGCGCTGGCGGGGCGAATTGCCGCAGCGTGTGGCGGTTTCGCCGCCGCGGGCTTGGGTCGTCGCGCCGTCCTGCCGTATCCTGCCGAATCGTTCGACCAATCATCGCCTCAGATAAGACCATGTCCGCGTCCCACTCCCCGATACGCTCCGATTCCGACCCGTCCTCCCCGTCGGGTCCGTCAGTGGTGCCGACCGATCCTTTTGCCCGCGTGCGTTTCGTGCTGGTGTCGCCAAGTCATCCCGGCAATGTCGGTGCCGCCGCGCGCGCGATCAAGACGATGGGCTTTTCCGAACTGGTGCTGGTGGCGCCGCGCCTGGCCGATGTGAAAACCGATCCCGAGGCGCAGGCGATGGCCAGCGGCGCCGACGATGTGCTGGCGCAGGCCAGGGTGGTGGCGTCGTTGGACGACGCCTTGCTCGGCGTGCACTGGTCGGTCGCCTTGTCGGCACGGTCGCGCGAGTACGGGCCGCCGCTGACGGCACCCCGGGCGGCCGCCGAGCAGGCGATGGCGGCTATCGGCGAGGGCGCGAACGTGGCCCTGGTCTTCGGCAACGAGCGGACCGGCTTGTCCAACGAGGACGTGGCGCGCTGCAGCGCCATCGCGCATATTCCGGCCAATCCCGTTTACAGCTCGCTGAATCTGGCGCAGGCGATCCAGGTCCTGGCGTATGAGATGCGCCTTGCCTGCCAGCAAACGGTCGTCCCGGACAGCGTGTCCCTGCCGGTTCGTGCCAGCGCCGACGATATCGAAGGGATGTATCAGCATTTCGAGGAGGCGCTGATCGCGCTGACCTTCCTCGATCCGAACAATCCGAAAAAGTTGATGGCGCGCGTGCGGCAATTGTTCGGTCGCAGCGGGCTGGAGCGCGAAGAGGTCAACATCCTGCGCGGCATCGCCAAGCATATCCTCTTGCAACACGCACAACTTCGGAGTCAGGAGGCGGGGACGCGTGGCGTCGACACGTCAGCAGCGCCGAGTGCACCGGTTGCGCCGGGTGAGCCGCGTATGCCTTAAGCGTCGCGGATCGACGCCCGAGGTCGCCTAGCGGACCTCGAGGCTCGATTCGCCGTTGGCGTCCACGCGCAGAAAGGCCGCGCGGGCGAGCGTCCCGTCGAGTTCCCAGTCGGTCAGTACCCAGCGGCGCTGCGCGGGGCCGTCGTCATGTCGCGCCGGGCGATGGGTATGTCCCTGAATCATGCGGTCCGCGGTGAAGCGTTTATACAGCGCCTGCACCGCGTCGCGATTGACGTCGGAATAGATCATGCGGGCGCCGCCGTGTCGTGCGCTGTTCGCGCGAATGCGCGCGGCAAGACGCATCCGCCAGCGCAAGGGCCAGCGCAGAAAGCACCATTGCAGCCAGCGCCATCGCACGACGCGGCGAAACCGTTGATAGGGGATGTCGTCGGTACAGAGCAGATCGCCATGGGTCAATACATAGCGATGCGAGAAACGATCGATGGCGATTGGGTCGGCGATCAAGGTCGCGCCGGCGGCGCGCGCGAAGCGTCGACCCATCAGGAAATCGCGATTGCCGTGCATCACGTGCAGCGCGATGCCGCGCTGGTGCAACGTGGCCAGCCGTGCCGCGATATCGGCTTCGAATGGGGATTCGAGCATGTCGTCGCCGATCCAGAATTCGAAGAGGTCGCCGAGTATATAGACCTCCGCGACCTCGGCGGGATCGACCGCGTCGACAAAGCGCGTGAACGCCTCCGTCGTACGCGGTAGCGCGGGACTCAGATGCAAATCGGAGAGAAACAGCGACGCGCGCTGAGCAGCGAGGGGCATCAAAGAATCCGCGTGAGACGCATGCTAGGTAACATCAGTCGACGACGACGGCTTTCTCGATGATCACGTCGTCCACCGGCACGTCTTGATGGAAGCCCTTGCTGCCGGTCTTGACCTGACGGATCGCATCGACGACGTCGGTGCCTTCGATGACCTTGCCGAACACCGTGTAGCCCCAGCCTTGCGGCGTCGGCGACGAGAAGTTCAGGAAGTCGTTGTCGGTCACGTTGATGAAGAACTGCGCCGTGGCCGAGTGCGGATCATTCGTGCGCGCCATGGCCAGCGTGTACTTGTTGTTCTTCAGGCCGTTGTTGGCTTCGTTCTCGATCGGCGCCTTCGTCGGCTTTTGCGTCATGCCCGGCTCGAAACCGCCGCCTTGCACCATGAAGCCGTTGATCACGCGGTGGAACACCGTGTTGTCATAGTGGCCGGACGTCACGTATTCGAGGAAGTTCGCAGCCGACTTCGGTGCTTTTTCCGTTTCGAGTGCGATCTTGATAATGCCTTTGTTCGTATGCAGTTCGACAGCCATGTTGGCCTCCTTCGTGAGTAATACGTGATGCGTGAGGGGAAACGGGGCGCTGCTTGACATCAGCGGCGCGCCGCGTTTGCGACATGCCTTATTCGACCTTGGCCGATTCGATCAGGACCGGCGTGCGCGGCACATCTTGCATCATGCCGGTCGAGGTGGTGGGCGTCGCCTCGATCTTCTTCACCACGTCCATGCCGGCCGTCACGCGGCCGAACACCGCATATCCATTGCCATCGGGATGCGGGTAGTCGAGGTTCGGATTGTCCACCGTGTTGATGAAGAACTGCGACGTCGCCGAATTCGGATCGCTGGTACGCGCCATCGCGATCGTGCCAACTTGATTGTGCAGGCCGGACTGCGCTTCCAGCGGAATCGGCGCGTGCGTCGCGCGTTCCTTCATATTGGCATCATACCCGCCGCCCTGGATCATGAAGCCCGGGATGACGCGATGGAAGATCGTGCCGCCGTAATGCCCTTCCTTGACATAGGCGAGGAAGTTAGCAACGGTCTTCGGCGCTTTTTCCGGGTAAAGCTCGAGCGTGATGTCGCCATCGCTGGTGTGCAGCAACACGTGCGGGTGCGCAATCGCCGTACCGCCGGCGGCTTGCGCCTGGGCCGCGGGGGCGAACGTCAGGGCAGACAGCGCGACGGTGGCGACCGTTGCGGCCAATGCGGACGTCGATGCGGCCGAAGACATCCGTGGCAGACCGCGCGCGACAGCGCGACGCAGGGGGGCGAGAGAAAGCATCGATACTCCTAGTGTTTGCGGTTGCAGCGCACGCGGCAGCGAACCGCTCTCCGCGTCGTCGCCGACGTTGGCAACCGCGCGGCGGACGATTGGCGCCCGTCGCATGTCACCGGTCGCGGCGGCAAAGTGCGCCGCCGCGATCAGTTGCCGGTATTGCCGCTATTCGTCGTCGAACCGTTGCTTTGGTTCTCCGGCAGGATGATCGGTGGCTGGCCGCCCATGCTTGGCACGAAGCCTCGCGCATTCGGCGGCTCCGCCGACGTACGACGCTGGGCCGGAGCCGGCTCAGGACGCGGTTGTGCCAGCGTCGCAGAATTGGCCGGGGTGCGCGTGATGATCGCGCGTACTTCCGCCAGACGCGCTTCGGCGAGCCGATCCGAATGGTTCTGCTGCACGGCGCGGGCGTAGGTGTCGGCCGCGAGGCGCAGATAGATATCGCCGAGGTTGCGGCGCGCCAGCGCGAAGCTTGGGTTGGCCGCCAGCGCCGTCTCCAGTGTGGCCCGCGCTTCCTGGAAGCGACCATGCTTGGCGTACAGCGCGGCCAGATTGTTATACGGCTCCGGCAGTTCCGGGTAGGTCTGCGTAATTTGGTTCAACGCCTTGATCGCTTCGTCGTCGCGCCCCATTTGCGCGAGCAAGGTCGCGCGCTTGAAGCGTGCCTGCACGTCACGCGGGTGGGTGGCGATGCGCGTGTCCAGATCGGCGACGGCCTGCTGCAACTTGCCGCTGGCGATGGCGTTGTCGGCGCTGGGCGTGTCGTCGCGGAACACATTGTCCGGCGGACGAACCGTCTGCGCGTATGTCAGCACCGGCGCGAGCACGCAGGCCGCGCTGAGCAGCAGGCTGCCCCATGTGCGGCGGGCGCGTGCGACCGGCGTGAAAGACGGACGGGCGCTCGCCGCATCCTGACCGTGGCCGAGGGACGCTGCCGGGACGGGACGTACGATACTGCCGAAGTGCGCGGCGAGGCGCGAAAGGTCGCCCTGGCTGACCCTGAATTGTTTCATGAGCACGGTGTCGAATGCGGTGTGGAGTGTCGATTGCCGTGCATTCTAGCAAAATGCCCGGATATTTCCGTGGGAACACGCGATTCGGGTGCGCGCACGTCGATCGGCGTTGCCTGTTGGACCGGTACGCCGCGCGCGTCGATCGTGCCGCGCGGCGCCGCCGTACGGGGCGATCGCAGCCCATCACAGCCGGGCGGTGGGCAAGGCCGAGTCCCGATGCTATACTTCGCAGCATTCTGGCAAAACGTCGGGCCGTTCCGGGGAACCGCCCGACGTTTTGCGCTTTAGGCATTGACCCCCCCGGCTCCGCACCGTCTATGGATTCGCTTCGCATCTACAACACGCTCGCGCGCGACAAACAAACTTTCGTGCCAATGAAGCCGGGCGAAGTGCAGATGTACGTATGCGGCATGACCGTCTATGACTACTGCCACGTCGGCCATGCACGCGTCATGGTGGTATTCGATCTGGTACAGCGCTGGCTGCGCGCGCTCGGCTATCAGGTCACGTACGTCCAGAACATCACCGACATCGACGACAAGATCATTCGACGTGCGGTCGAGAACGGCGAGACGATCGCCGCACTGACCGAGCGCTTCATTCGGTATATGCACGAGGACGCGGCGGCCCTGGGCGTCGCGCGTCCCGATGTCGAGCCGCGCGCGACTGCCTTCGTGCCGCACATGCTTGGCATGATCGAGGCGCTCGAGCGCAATGGCTATGCGTATCAGGCCAGTGACGGCGACGTCAATTACGCGGTGCGCAAATTCGACGGCTATGGCCGCTTGTCGGGCAAGTCCCTTGAGGATCTGCGCGCCGGCGAGCGCGTCGCGTCGAACGATGCCAAGCAGGATCCGCTCGATTTCGTCCTGTGGAAGCGCTCGAAGGAGGGCGAGCCGGCCGATACGCGTTGGCCGTCGCGCTGGGGCGAAGGTCGGCCGGGTTGGCATATCGAGTGCTCGGCGATGAGCTGCGCCTTGCTGGGCGAGCAATTCGATATTCACGGCGGCGGTCAGGACCTGCAGTTCCCGCACCATGAAAACGAGATTGCCCAGAGCGAGGCGGCGAGCGGCAAGCCCTTCGTGAATGTCTGGATGCACAACGGGCACGTGCAGATCGACAACGAGAAGATGTCGAAATCGCTGAACAACTTCTTCACGATTCGCGATGTCCTGTCGCGTTTCGATTCGGAAGTGGTCCGCTTCTTCATCGCCCGCGTGCATTATCGCAGCCCGCTGAATTACAGCGATGCGCACCTGAACGATGCGCGTCAGGGACTGACGCGCCTCTACACGGCCTTGCGCGATGCCGACGACGCGCAGATCGCCGCGGACGGCAGCCGTGACGGCGATGCGCCGGTCACGGTCGATGCAAGCGGCGCGGCGGCGCTCACGGTCGATTGGTCGACGCCGTATGCGGTGCGGTTCCGCGCGGCAATGAACGACGATTTCAATACGCCGATTGCCTTGTCGATTCTGTTCGAGATGGCGGCGGAGTTAAATCGTACGAAGGCGGCGCCCTTGGCGCAGAATCTGCGTGCGCTGGCGGCGGTGCTCGGTTTGCTCGGTCGCTTGCCGCGTGCGTTCCTGCAGGGCGCGCAACCGGCCGACGCACCGGGCGCTGATGCGGCCGAGGGCGGCGCGCTCGATACGGCGTATATCGAGGCGCAGATTGCAGCGCGCAAGGCGGCAAAGCAGGCGAAGGACTTCGCCGGGGCCGACGCCATTCGCCAGCAGTTGCTCGACGCGGGTGTGGCATTGGAAGATCGACCCGGCGGCCTGACCGATTGGCGGCGCGTGTGACACAGCGCAGGGAACCGTCGCTGCCGGGCGAGTTGACGCAGGAATTCGCCAGCCCCGCGTATTGGGAGCGGGCGTGTGCCGACCTCGTCAAACGCGATCGGATCATGAAGAAACTGATCCCCCAGAGTGCGCCCGTCCACTTGCGCGTGCGCGGGGACGCGTTCACGACCTTGGCCCGATCGATCGTCGGACAACAGATTTCGGTGAAGGCGGCGCAGGCCATCTGGCAGCGCCTGTTGGACGCCTGTCCCGAGATGTCGGCGGCCGAGGTGGGAGCGCTCGATGCAGCGCGCCTCGCGCAGTGCGGCCTGTCGCGCCGCAAGGTCGAGTACATGACCGATCTGGCGCTGCGGTTCTCGGATGGCTCCCTGCATCCGGACCGCTGGAACGATATGGAAGACGAAGCGGTCATCGCCGAGCTGACGCAGATTCGCGGCATCGGGCGATGGACCGCCGAAATGTTCCTGATTTTTAATTTGTTGCGTCCCGATGTACTGCCGCTGGATGACCTGGGCCTGATCAAGGCGATCAGCGTCAACTATTTCAGCGGCGAACCGGTGACGCGCAGCGAGGCGCGGGAAGTGGCGGCCAACTGGGCGCCGTGGCGGACCGTTGCCACGTGGTATATGTGGCGCAGCCTGGAGCCGGTGCCGGTGACGTACTGATGCGTTGATGCCACCACACTTGAGACCGGTTGTAGAGCGGGCGCGCGTGTAGAATACGCGTCTGCTGGAATACGAGGATTCCTATTACATGAAAACGACATTTCTGGATTTCGAGGCGCCGATCGCCGAGCTCGAAGCGAAGATCGAGGAACTTCGCTTCGTCCAGGACGATTCGGCCGTCGATATTTCGGAAGAGATCGAGCGGCTGTCGCGCAAGAGCCAGCAGTTGACCAAAGATATCTATGCGGGTTTGACGCCATGGCAAGTATCTCAAATTGCGCGTCATCCGCAACGTCCTTACACGCTGGACTACGTCAACGAGCTGTTTACCGATTTCCATGAGCTGCATGGCGACCGCGCATTTTCGGACGACCTGTCGATCGTGGGCGGTCTGGCACGTTTCAACGGTCAGCCCTGCATGGTGATCGGGCAGCAGAAGGGTCGCGACACGAAGGAACGCGCACTGCGGAACTTCGGTATGTCGCGCCCGGAAGGCTATCGAAAGGCCGAGCGTCTGATGCGCCTGGCCGAGAAGTTCGGCTTGCCGCTGTTCACTTTCATCGATACGCCGGGTGCCTATCCGGGGATCGGCGCCGAAGAGCGCGGCCAGTCCGAAGCGATCGGCCGCAATCTGTACGTGATGGCGGAACTCAAGGTGCCGATCATCGCGACGATCATCGGCGAAGGGGGTTCCGGCGGCGCCTTGGCGATCGCTGTGGGCGACGTCGTGCAGATGTTGCAGTACTCGACGTATTCGGTGATCTCGCCGGAAGGCTGTGCTTCCATTCTGTGGAAGAGCGCGGCAAAGGCCCCCGAGGCCGCCGAGGCGCTCGGTTTGACCGCGCCGCGGCTCAAGGCGCTCAATCTGATCGACAAGATCGTCAATGAGCCGCTGGGCGGCGCGCAGCGTGATCCGAAGGGCATGGCGGTATTGTTGCGCCGCGCCTTGAATGATGCGTTGCGCCAATTCCAGGGCATGAGCACGCAGGAACTGCGGGAGCGTCGTATGGCGCGGCTGATGGCCTATGGCAAGTTCAAGGAAAACCGCGCCAACTGACGATGATTGCATCGCGTCCGTCCAGGACGCGGTGCGAGAAGTCACGACGGCGACGTCAGTCGCTTCGTCGTCCATCGGCATCGCCTTCAGCGGTGGCCTGGACTCCAGCGTGTTGCTCGACAGTTGCGTCGCGGTATTCGGCGCGGCACGCTGCTTCGCTTTCCACATTCACCATGGCTTGCAAACGGCCGCCGATGACTGGCTGACACACTGCGCGTCCGTGTGCGCCCGTCTGGGCGTGGCCTTCGTCGCGCGGCGTGTGACCCTGCCTGCAGGGGGCACCGGCGACGGCATCGAGGCCGCCGCGCGGCAGGCCCGTTACCAGGCCCTGCGGGATCTGGCGGCGGCGCAGGGCATCCCGATCGTCCTGCTGGGGCACCATGCCGACGATCAGGCCGAGACGGTCATGCTGCAACTGTTGCGTGGCGCCGGACTGCCGGGCCTGGCAGCGATGCCGCTGGCGCGCAACGATGCCGGGACGCCGGGTCTGCAGTGGTGTCGTCCCTTGCTTCCATTGACACGCGAAACGCTGGAGCGATATGCTCATCGACGCGGTCTGCGTTGGATCGACGACACGTCCAACGACGACCGCCGTTTCGTGCGCAATGCCTTGCGACACGACGTGATGCCGGCCATCGCCGCGCATTTCCCCGCGTATCGGACGACGCTTGCGCGCGTCGCCCGGCATGCGGCGGCGTCGCAGCAATTACTGACGACACTTGCCGAAGAGGACTGGGCGCGATGCCAGGCGCCGCTGCAGCGTGACGATGGCAACGAGGGGGCGTCGTCCGACTCCGTTTCCTTGTCATTGCGCGCACTGCGGACGCTGTCGCCCGCGCGTATCGAGAATCTGTTGCGGCACTGGGTGCGGGTGCGCGGCCTTGCGGCGCCGAGCGCGGCGCGTCTCGCGGAGATGCTGTCGCAGATCGTCGGCAAGGGCGGTGTGCCGGGGCAGCGCGCCAGTATCGCGCACGCCGGCGAATCGCTGCATTTTTATCGGGACCGCGTTTATTGGTCGCCCGCGCCGCGCGTCGCGTCGGGCGGCGGTGGGCGCGCGATGGATGTCGAGGGAGCGACGGCGTGCTGGCGCTTCGACGGGCAGGCGCGCTGGGCGCCGCCCGGATGGGCGGGGCATTTCGCGTTCGTCGCCGACGCGCCGGAGCTACCTGAGACGGCCGACGCGTGTCGACTGTCCGATGCGGCGTCGCCGGCGCTATCCGACGGTGCCGCGGCATGGCGCGTGCCGTTGTCGGCGCTGCTCGGGCGGGAGATCGAAGTCCGTCCTCGCGCCGGGGGGGAAAAGATGCGGCTCGGCGCGAGGCGTCCGCTGCGCACGCTGAAGCAGTTGTACCAGTCGTCGGGCGTGCCCGCGTGGCAGCGCGCGGTGCCTTTGCTCTACGTCGATGGCGCGCTGTGCTATGTGCCGTACGTCGGCGGCTATCTGGCCGATGCGGCCGGCGAGGAGGACGTTACCGCAAGCGGCGTGGCGTCTCCGAGCGATGCGTCGACGCCGATGTTGACGGTCCGGTGGTGCCCCGCGGTCGATTGATTCGGGTTTCCCATCGATTCCGCTTGTTTTTCAGCGGGGCATCCTGTACTTTTTTATTTTTTCGGAATTGCCGTTCCGTCATTCTTACCGGCGGCCTTGCTGCCGTCCGGTTCAGCCTAGCGCGTATCGTCAATAATTCGGCAGGGTTTCGTGGTCGGTCACACGAACCCGGCGCGCGGCATCCCGGGTGATCGCCGCGCGAGGCAAAACCTCCGGCGCCGGCGCAGAACCTTTGCGTCTTGCGGCCACCTGTCCGAACCAGGATGGAGGATCCTCCAGCCCTGTATTGACGGCGCGAACGGCGGTCTCAGACTTCACAACACAATGTCTCTGATTGTTCATAAGTACGGCGGCACGTCGATGGGCTCGGTTGAGCGCATCAAGAACGTCGCGAAACGGGTAGCCAAGTGGCATCGTGCCGGGCACCAGATGGTAGTCGTGCCGTCGGCGATGTCCGGCGAAACGAACCGTCTGCTGAAACTCGCCCATGAGATTTCCGCGCAACCGGATCCGCGCGAACTGGATGCCATCGCGGCGACCGGCGAGCAGGTGAGCGTCGGCTTGCTGGCGCTGGCGTTGCAGGCCGAAGGGCTGGAAGCGGTCAGCTATGCCGGATGGCAGGTGCCGGTGCGCACCGATAGCGCCTTCACGAAAGCGCGCATCGAAAGCATCGACGGCACGAAGGTGCGCGCCGATCTGGACGCCGGCAAGGTGGTGGTCATCACCGGTTTCCAGGGCGTGGATCCGAACGGCAATGTGGCGACGCTGGGGCGCGGCGGTTCCGACACGTCCGCGGTCGCGATCGCGGCGGCCTTGGAAGCGGCCGAGTGCCTGATCTACACGGACGTCGATGGCGTGTACACGACGGACCCGCGCGTGGTCGACGACGCCCGTCGTCTGGATCGCGTGACGTTCGAGGAAATGCTGGAGATGGCGAGCCTCGGCTCGAAGGTACTGCAGATCCGGTCGGTCGAATTCGCGGGGAAGTACCGTGTGAAGACGCGGGTGTTGTCCAGCCTGACGGATCCGATGATTGCGCTCGAGAACGAAATGCACTCGGGCACCCTGATTACCTTTGAAGAAGACGAGACCATGGAAAAAGCGGTTATCTCGGGCATTGCCTTCCAACGCGACGAGGCGCGGATCGCGGTGATCGGCGTGCCCGATCGGCCAGGCATCGCCTACCAGATCCTGGGCCCGGTGGCCGACGCGAATATCGACGTCGACATGATCATCCAGAACCAGAGCGTGGAAGGGAAGACCGATTTCACGTTCACGGTGCCGCGCGGCGACTATGTGCGTGCGCTGGATATCCTGAACGCGCAGGTCAAGGATCACGTCGCGGCCGGCAAGATCCTCGGCGAGCCGAAGGTGTCGAAGGTATCGGTCGTCGGCGTGGGCATGCGCTCGCACGTGGGTGTGGCGAGCAAGATGTTCCGCACGCTGTCGGAAGAGGGCATCAATATCCAGATGATCTCGACCTCGGAAATCAAGATCTCGGTGCTGATCGACGAGAAGTATATGGAGCTCGCGGTCCGCGCGTTGCATAAGGCATTCGAGCTGGATTTGCCGGTCAACGGTTGAGCGGGATGGCACCGGGCAGCGGGCGAGTGCGCTAGCCTCGTGCGGCGGGTCGGAAAAATCGTTTGTCGCGTCGGCGATATGAAATAAAAGTTTGACGTTTTCCGATTCAGAGGCTATTATCTCGCTTCGCTTGAGGGTTGATCGGAAACGAACAGCGGCAAGCGAAAAGAAGTACCGGAGACGTGGCCGAGAGGTCGAAGGCACTCCCCTGCTAAGGGAGCATGCGGCCAAAAACTGCATCAAGGGTTCGAATCCCTTCGTCTCCGCCAGAATTCGCTGGCTTGATGTTTCAGGCTGGTTTCAAGTAGTCCGGGTTGCACCGGATAACGCTTGGAGATAAAGGGGCTTCGGCCCCTTTTTTGCGTTTACGAACGCTTTATTCAGGCGGGCTCGCCAAAATACTTCCTTATCGCACAGGCGATCCTGCGATATGAACGCCTGCGCATATTCTGCACGAGGATGTTTCCGCTTTATCGTCAGGAAAACTGACCGATTTGTCTACACGCGATGTTCCCCGCCAAAGTCGGCGTAGAATTCAGGTTTTCAAGACATTCGACACGACAACTGGCAGCCATGACAGCAATGCAAAAACCCTTGATCGGCGTACTGGGCGGCATGGGCCCGCTGGCGACTGTCGATTTCATGCAGCGCGTGATCGAGTTGACGCCGGCGTCGCGCGATCAGGACCATCTGGCGCTGTTGGTGGCAAACCTGCCGAGCACGCCTGATCGTTCCACCGCGATCATCGATGGCGGCCCCAGCCCGCTCCCGGCGCTGCTGGACGGGATCGATCTGTTGAACCGCAACGATGCGGCGCTGATCGTCGTGCCGTGTAATTCGGCGCATCATTGGATCGACGCGATGCGCGCGCGCAGCGCCGCGCCGATGCTGCATATCGGCGAAGCCTGTGTTGCGGCCTTGCCGGCCGGCGTGACGCGCGTTGCCGTGCTGGCGACGGGCGGCACGATGGTGTCGGGTTTCTATCAGACATTACTGCGAAATCGCGGGATCACGCCGATCGAGCCCGACCATGCCGTGCAGCAACACGTCACCGACTGCATCCGGGAAGTGAAGGCGGGCAATATCCCGGCGTCGGCCGAGGCCTTGTCGCCGGCGATCCGCATCCTGGCCGAGCAGGGCGCCGAAGCGGTCATCATGGGATGTACCGAAATTCCGCTGGCCGCGCGGCCCTTGTCGGCGTTTGCCGCGGAACTCGGCGTCCCGTTGATCGACAGCACACTGGCGCTGGCGCATGCCACCGTGGATTTTGCACGCGAAAAAGGCTGGCTCGCGCAGGGCGTCTGATCCGCCCGATAACAGCGACGTTTGCTAATCCGCAGTAGTATGTCTGACATCGCGGCGGCGGCCGCACCGTGCAGCGTCGCGCGGTGATTGCGCCGCCAGTCGTCCCGCCTGCCGCGGCGCGACGTCGTCGCGTCCGCTACGCCTTCCCACCTTGGAGAACCACCCGAAATGAGCACATCCGTCTATGGCATCCCGGTCCAATCGATCGATGGCAACGCACTGACGCTGGACCAGTACAAGGGCAAGGTCCTGCTGATCGTCAACGTCGCCTCGAAGTGCGGTCTGACGCCGCAGTACGAAGGTCTGGAAAAACTCTATGAAGCACGCCGCGCCGACGGTCTCGAAATCCTGGGTTTCCCGGCAAACAATTTCAAGGGACAGGAACCCGGCAGCGACGAGGAAATCAAGTCCTTCTGCAGCCTGACGTACGACGTCCAGTTCCCCTTGTTCTCGAAGATCTCCGTGGTGGGCGACGATCAGCACCCGCTGTACAAGACGCTGACGGCAGCGGTGCCGAACGCGACCGGCGAAGGTCCGTTCCGCGAACGTCTGGAAGGCAAGGGCATGACGACGAACCCGGTTCCGGGCGTGCTGTGGAATTTCGAAAAATTCCTCGTGTCCGCCGACGGCGAGGTGGTCGGGCGTTTCTCGCCGGATGTCACCGCCGATGATCCGAAATTGGCCGCGGCCTTGGATGCCGAATTGAAGAAGGCCGCCTAAGGCGCGTTCAGGCTTACCGGACGTTGCCGTGGATCGTACGTTGCAGATGTCGGTGTTCATCGCCGTGGTGGATGCCGGCAGTTTCATCGGTGCCGTCGATGGACTCAGAATGTCGAAAGCGGCGGTCTCGCGGCATGTCGACGCGCTGGAGCAGCGGCTCGGTGTACGATTGCTCCAGCGCACGACGCGTCGTCTGTCCTTGACGGACGATGGCCGGACTTTCTATCAGCGCGCGAAAGAGGTTCTGTCGGCGCTCGACGACGCGGAAGCGACCTTGAGCTCGCGCTCGGCCGAGCCGAGCGGCATGATCCGCATCAATGTTCCGCTGACGTTCGGCGTCGATCATCTGGCGCCGCTTTGGCCGCGCTTCCTCGAAGCGCATCCGAAAGTCGATCTCGATATCACCTTGAACGACCGGGTCGTCGATCTGGTCGATGAAGGCTATGACCTCGCGGTGCGTATCGGCGCGATGCCGGATTCGACGCTGGTCAGCCGGCATCTCGCCAACACACGGATGATCCTGTGCGCAACACCGGCCTATTTGGCCCGGCACGGGACACCGCAGTTGCCGCGTGATCTCGCCGCCCATCGCGTGTTGGCCTATACCAATGGCGCAAGCCGTGACGAATGGACGTTTACCGGCCCGGACGGTCATGCCGTCGCCGCCCGTATTCATGCGCGCGTCCATTCGAACAACGGCGACACCTGTCGCGCGATCGCACTGGCGGACGGCGGCATCATGCTGCAGCCGCGCTTCATGCTCGAAGCGGATCTGCGTGCCGGGCGGCTCGTGGAAATCATGCCCGATCATCACGCCGGCATGTTCGGCATCTATGCCGTCTATCCCACCCGTAAGCAATTGCCGCTGAAGGTGCGACGCCTCGTCGATTTTCTGGTGACGTCCTTTCAGCGTGTCACTTGGGATTGAGGCGCCGTCCCTGTTAGAAACGATGGCGCAGACCCAAATGCGCGGTCCATTGCCCTCTGCTGCCCGATATGCCGCCGCCGCTCGACAGGTTCGCGCGATCGAAGGCCGTGCTGCCGGTGCGTTCGCCTGAGGCACGTTGATAGGCCGCCGCCAGATAGACATCGGTCCGTTTCGACAGCAGATAATCGGCGACACCGCCAATCTGATGCCAATGCGGCCGGCCAACCTTGCCTGCGGCATTCTCGGCGCGGGCACGCGTATGGATATAGACCAAGCCGGTTGTCAGTGCGACCGTCACCGGATACTTCAGATGGATCTCGATGTTGTCGAAGCGCAATTGCTTCGCGGCGACGAGGGGCATCGGTATCGCGCCGGGGAAGGCGGTCGGTGCGAAGACCCGTGTGCGACTGTAATTACCGCCGAGACTGGCATGACCGAGCTGATAGGTGAGTGCTGCACCCCACGTTTGTTGTTTGTCACCGCTGAAGCTGCCTTTATCGACCGCCGCGCCGCCCGTATTCGTGCTGTTGGGACGATCGAGCTGGGCGTAGGCAACGGCCAAGGCCAGCGGACCGCTCGCATAGTGGGCGCCTAGGCTGAACGCGCGATTGTCGCGCGCGCCGGCGGCGTTGCTGAACGAATAGGTCGCGACGGCCCTCGCGCCCATCGTGCTCGCGCTGGTGTACTTCAGTGTGTTGTTGACGCGATAGGTCAAGCCGGCGTTGTCATTGCCATAGATGCGCCCATTGACGCCGCTGGCCCAACTGCCGGCGGCCGTCAACGGCGAGACGGTATCGACGAAGGCGTCATATTGTCGCCCGAATGTCAGCGTGCCGCTGCGATCGCTGCTCAAGCCGACATAGGCTTGTCGGCCGAATAAGGCGCCGCCTTGTACCGACCGGCCGCTATTCCCGTCGAATCCCGCTTCCATCAACGCGACCGCCTGGAGGCCATTGCCGAGCGATTCGGTGATTTTCATGCCCCAGCGGTTGCCGGCATACGTCCCGGTGTTCGCGCGTGTCAGGGTGTTGCTGTCGCGATCGTTGGTGAAAGCCACGCTTTGATCGAGGATCCCGTAGAGCAATACGTTCGACGGCGGCTGCTGCGCCTGCACCGAGTGGAAGGTAAGACATAACGCCGGCGCGACCAGAACGGGCCAGCGCGAACGGGCGTTCGTGAAGCGCGGACGCGGCTCGCGATGTACTGTGTCGTGTGGCCGCCCCGCATGCAATGCGACGGCATGCGACTCGCGTGATGGCGAGACCTTTCGGAACAAACAAGCGGAACAACGCAAGAAGAACATTCAGTATTCCTATGGGATGGTCGAGCGCTCACGCCGATGATCGGCGCGGATCTCGACAGAGGCCGGGACGGACGTCACATGTCCCCTGGCAGGGCGGCGGTGCCCCTCGGTGCGGCGCCGTCGTTCCGTTTGCCGCCGCACGGTGGCGGACCCAATGAAAAATATCAGCCAGCACTTGGCGTCGGACATCGTGGCGTCGCCTGGCACGCCATCTGCTCGTACAACGCATGCCGCACTCGACATTCGATACTGTATGGGTGTACAGTATTCGGTGCGCCCACCGCGGGCGCGCTTATGGCAGCGCGTGTATGCTGTCAGCGGAACCCCCGACCCGTGGGGTGTCGGTATGCCCCGGGTCTTCCGTTATTTGCTTTCACACTGCTTTGGATCGTCTTCCGTGTCTTCGAACGAAGTTTCCCGCCGTGCCCGCCGCCCCGCGACCGATGTGACTGAACCGACCGGCCAAGCCTCCGGTGCGCGTCAGCTCATCCGGATTCGTGGTGCGCGCCAACATAATCTGAAGAATCTCGATGTGGACTTGCATCCGGGGCAGATGACCGTGGTGACGGGGCCGTCGGGGTCCGGTAAATCGAGCCTGGTGTTCGATACGCTCTACGCCGAAGGTCAGCGGCGTTACGTCGAGACGTTCAGCGCCTACGCACGACAGTTCCTCGATCGCATGGATCGGCCGCAAGTCGACCGGGTGGACGGCGTGCCGCCGGCGATCGCGATCGACCAGACGAACCCGGTGCGCAGCTCGCGTTCGACCGTCGGTACGATGACCGAGTTGAACGATCACTTGAAGCTGTTCTTCGCGCGGGCCGCGACGCTGTTCGATCGGCAGACCGCCAATGGGGTGGCGCATGACACACCCGAGACGATCTACGCGGAGTTGTTGCGGCGTACACGCGACGACGACCCGCGCGTCGCAATTACCTTTCCGGTGCAATTGCCCGACAGCGTGACCGATGAGGAAGTGGCGCAGTGGCTGTCCGCGAGCGGGCACACGCGTGTCCAGGCGCGCCGACGCGTGCAGACCGAGAGCGGGCCGCGGCAATTGCTCGACGTCGTGGCCGACCGTTTCCGCGTGCAGGGGGCCGAGCGGGTGCGTGTGATGGAAGCGATCGAGGCAGGGCTGACGCGCGGGGGCGGACGGCTCGACGTCTATCTGCTCGACGCGCCGGCTACTGCGGACGCGGCACCCGTGGGCGGCACAAGCACAAGCGCGAACGTCGCCGTTGCCGTGTCCACAAATGCGGCCGACAGCGAGCCGTCGGCGCCGCATTGGCGTTTCTCGACCGGGCTGCATTGTCCGGAAAGCGATATCCGCTATGCGGAACCGCAGCCCGCTTTGTTCTCGTTCAATTCCGCGTATGGGGCGTGCGAAGCGTGTCGCGGTTTCGGGCGCGTGATCGGTATCGACCTGGGCCTGGTGATTCCCGACGGCCGCAAGTCCCTGCGCGATGGCGCGGTGAAGACCTTGCAGACGCCGGCATGGAAGGAAGGGCAGGACGATCTGATCAAGTACGCGAAGGCGGAAGGCATTCGCGTCGACGTGCCCTGGACGGATCTGACGCAGCAGGAACGCGATTGGGTCGTCGAAGGTTCGCCGCTCTGGAAGGGTAAATGGAATGCGCAGTGGTATGGCGTCCGTCGTTTCTTCGATTATTTGGAGTCGAAGGCGTACAAGATGCATATCCGCGTGCTGCTGTCGAAATATCGCAGCTACACCACCTGTCCGACCTGCGCCGGAGCCCGGCTCAAGACCGAGTCGCTGCTGTGGCGTCTCGGGACCAAGGAACAGGCCGATGCCGTGCTGGCGCCCGAGAAGCGCTTCATGCCGAATGGCGTCGCGTGGTCGCGGACGCAACTGGAGGCCTTGCCCGGTCTGACGCTGCATGATTTGATGTTGATGCCGATCGATCGGATTCGGCGCTTTTTCGACACCCTAACGCTGCCATCGGTGCTGCTCGACGATGCGCTGAAGCTATTGCACGATGAAGTGCGTACGCGTCTGCGTTATCTCGGCGATGTCGGTATCGGCTATCTGACGCTGGATCGTCAGAGCCGGACGCTGTCCGGCGGCGAGGTGCAACGGATCAATCTGACGACGGCCTTGGGCACGTCGCTGGTGAATACATTATTCGTACTGGACGAGCCCAGCATCGGTTTGCATCCGCGCGATCTCGGACGCATCGTCGAGGCGATGCATCGCCTGCGCGACGCCGGCAATACGCTGGTTGTCGTCGAGCATGATCCGCTCGTGATGCTGGCCGCGGACCGGCTGATCGATATGGGCCCGGGACCCGGCGAGCGCGGTGGTCAGATCGTCTTCGATGGTCCGCCCTCGACGATCGATGCGGTCTCGGACAGCGATGAAACGCTGACGTCGGCCTATCTGTCCGGGCGTCGCCAAGTGGCGGCGTCGGCGCAATGGGTGCGACGTCCGGTGGATGACAAGACGCCGCGTCTGGTCTTGGAAGGCGCGACCGAGCATAACCTCCGCGATGTAACGGTATCGATTCCGCTGCGGCGCCTAGTCTGCGTGACCGGTGTCTCAGGCTCGGGCAAGTCGACGCTGATTCAGGACGTTCTGGCGCCGGCGCTGTCCCGGCATTTCGGCAAGGCGACGGAGACGCCGGGCGCCTTCCGTGCCTTGCTGGGCGCCGATCAGCTCAACGATGTGACCTTCGTCGATCAGTCGCCGATCGGGCGCACCGCGCGCTCGAATCCAGCGAGCTATGTCGGTGCCTTCGACGAGATTCGTAAGCTGTTTGCAAAAGCGCCGCTGGCGGCGCAACGCGCTTACGGCCCCGGCATGTTCAGCTTTAACTCCGGGGACGGGCGGTGTCCGACCTGCGGCGGATCGGGCTTCGAGCACGTCGAAATGCAATTCCTCAGCGACGTCTATCTGCGTTGTCCGGACTGCGATGGTCGCCGCTACCGCGACGAAATCCTCGAAGTGCAGATCGAGCGGACCGACGCCTCCGGGACAGTGCGTGCGCTCAGCATCGCCGACGTGCTCGACCTGACGGTCAACGAGGCGGTGACGTGTTTCGCCGACGACAAGGCGGTGTTGCGCGTGCTGCAGCCGATCGTCGATGTCGGGCTCGATTACGTCAAGCTAGGTCAGCCGGTCCCGACGCTGTCGGGCGGCGAAGCGCAGCGGCTGAAGCTGGCGGGCTTCCTGGCCGAAGCGGAAACGACCGACCAATTGCATCGTCTGTTCATGTTCGACGAGCCCACCACGGGCCTGCATTTCGACGATATCGCGAAGTTGATGCGGGCGATGCGCCGACTTTTGGAGCGTGGTCATTCCCTGCTGGTCATCGAACATAATCTCGATGTGATCCAGTCCGCCGACTGGATTATCGATCTGGGTCCCGAGGGTGGGGACGCTGGCGGCTTGCTGGTGTGCGAAGGGACGCCCGATGCGGTCAGTCAGGTGTCGGCATCGCATACAGGCCGCGCGCTGCGCGAGTATGCGCTGGCATTGACGACATCGTCGGTGGCGCAGGCCGCGCGCGCGGCGACGATGCGTACGGCGAATGCGGAAGACGAGGCGGCACGTGATCGCGGGGAGTCCGAGGGACGGCCTTTGCAACATGCGGCGGCGGTCATCGCGGCACGAAAGGCGTTGCAGGGCGAGAACGTCGTGCGCATCGTCAATGCGCGCGAACACAATCTGAAGGGCCTCGACGTCGATATTCCGCACGGCAAATTCAATGTCATTACCGGCGTGTCCGGTTCGGGCAAGTCGACGCTGGCCTTCGATATCCTGTTCCACGAAGGGCAGCGGCGCTATCTGGAGTCCCTGAACGCCTATGCACGATCGATCGTGCAGCCGGCCGGACGTCCCGAAGTCGATGCCGTGTACGGCATTCCGCCGACGGTGGCGATCGAACAACGCTTATCGCGAGGTGGCCGCAAGAGTACGGTCGCGACGACCTCGGAGGTCTGGCACTTCCTACGCCTGCTCTATGTGAAGCTGGGGATTCAGCATTGCATTCACGACGGCACGCCGGTCAGTGCCCAACGCCCCGAGGCGATCGTGGCGCAGATCGTGCGCGACTTCAAGGGCGTGCATGTCGGACTGCTCGCACCCTTGGTCGTCAATCGCAAAGGGATCTACACCGATTTGGCGAAATGGGCGAAAGCGCGTGGCTATACCCATCTGCGCGTCGATCGCGAGTTCGTTCCGGTCGATCCCTGGCCGAAGCTGGACCGTTTCAAGGAACACACGATCGAACTGCCGGTAGGCGATCTGGTCGTGACGCCGGAAAACGAAGCGGCATTGCGCACGCTGCTCGCGCAGGCGCTGGAGCTTGGCAAGGGTGTCATGCATCTGCTGGCGCCGCTCGACGGCCTTGGCGATGCGCTGACAAAGGGCAAGCGCACGCGCCAGATCGGCGAGTCGCGGGTATTTTCGACGAAGCGCGCGTGCGCGGTGTGCGGTACCAGTTATCCGGAACTCGACCCCCGCATGTTCTCGTACAACAGCAAGCATGGCTGGTGTGCGACCTGCGTCGGCACCGGCGTGACGTTGACGCGGGAGCAGCGGGCCGTCTATGACGACACGATCCTGGCAGAGGACCAACGCGGCCGAGAACAAGGCATTGCACAGGCACAGGCGGAGCCGGACGATGTCGTCGACGAGCCGTGCGAGAGTTGCGAAGGCACCCGGCTGAATCCGGTGGCCCGCGCCGTCGTCTTCGGTGGCGAACCCATCACCGAAGTGGGCCGTTGGACCGTTGCGGACACGCGTGCCTGGATTGGCGCCTTGCAGTTGCGCGGGCGCGATGCCGATATCGGTCGCGATGTGATCAGCGAAATCGATAGCCGTCTGCGCTTTCTCGAAGAAGTCGGGCTCGGTTACCTCAGTCTCGACCGCGCGGCGCCGACCTTGTCCGGTGGCGAGGCGCAACGTATTCGTCTGGCCGCGCAATTGGGCAGCAATCTGCAGGGCGTCTGCTACGTTCTGGATGAACCGACGATCGGTCTGCATCCGCGCGACAACCAGATTCTGCTGAACGCGCTGAAGCAACTGAACGAGAAGGGCAATACCCTGGTCGTCGTCGAGCACGACGAAGATACGATCCGTCGTGCCGACCATATCATCGATATCGGCCCGGGCGCGGGCAAGCGCGGGGGAACCGTGGTCGCGCAGGGCACCGTGGAAGATCTGGCACGCGCGCCCGACTCCTTAACCGGCCAGTTCCTGGCGCATCCGATTCCGCATCCGCTGCGGGAGCGTCGTGAGGTGGTGCCGGCAAAGGGCGAGATGCCGGCCGTGCCGGCGGATTGGCTGACGATCGAGGGCGCGTCGCTGCATAACCTACGCGATGTCAGTGTGTCCTTACCCTTATCGCGTCTGGTGGCGATCACCGGGGTCAGCGGTTCCGGGAAATCGACATTGGCGCGAGACGTGCTGATGACGAATATGCTCGATGTGATCGGTCGCTCGGTGCTGTCGTCGCCGGCCGAGCGCCGCGCGCGCAAGAAGGCGGAAGCCGAAGGCGCGAGCGGGGCGAAGGGCGTGGCACGAAAGGCGAAGGCTACGCCGGGCGGTGCCGGAACGGGCCGCGATGCCGCGCAAGCCGCGGCCTCCGATGCACGCGCCTTGGCTGCCACGCATGTTGCGCATACCTGGCACGGATGCCGAAATATCACCGGATGGGGCAATATCGATCGCGTGTTGGAGGTCGACCAGACCCCGATCGGCAAGACCCCCCGGTCTTGCCCGGCGACGTATATCGGCATGTGGGACACGATTCGCCGTCTGTTCGCCGATACCTTGGAAGCGCGTGCGCGGGGCTACACGCCCTCGCGGTTCTCGTTCAATACCGGTGACGGCCGTTGCCCGGCCTGTGAGGGGCAGGGCGTGCGTACGATCGCCATGAGCTTCCTGCCCGATGTGAAAGTGCCGTGCGATGTCTGTCATGGTCAGCGCTTCAATGCGGAAACCTTGACGGTGACGTGGCGCGGCAAACATATCGGCGAGGTGTTGACGATGGAGATCGACGAAGCGGTCGACTTCTTCGGCTCGATGCCGAGCATTGCCCATCCCTTGCAGTTGATGAAGGACGTCGGACTCGGTTATCTGACATTGGGCCAGCCGTCACCGACGCTATCGGGCGGCGAAGCGCAGCGGATCAAGCTCGTCACGGAACTGAGCAAGGTGCGCGACGATATCGGGCGCCGTGGGCAGAAGGCGCCCCACACGCTCTACGTGCTGGACGAGCCGACGGTGGGTCTGCATATGGCCGACGTCGCGCGGCTGATTCATGTGCTGCATCGGCTCGTCGATGGCGGACATAGCGTCGTCGTCATCGAGCACGATCTCGATGTGATCGCCGAGAGCGACTGGATCGTCGATCTGGGTCCGGAAGGGGGAAGTCAAGGCGGGCAGATCGTCGCCTCGACGGACCCGGTGTCGCTGACGCGGGAACGTCGCAGTCATACCGGTGCGGCATTGAAGCCGGTCTTGGCGCGCGGCGCCCGATAAGGCGAGGCGTGGTCATTTCGGCCACTGCGGCCGAGCCCCTGACCTCAGTCGTTCAGTGGGTCAGTCGTCGAACGCGATTTCCGTGTCGGCGAGCATGCCGCAGGCCATATGCTGCCCCGTCCCGCCGATGGCGATCGCATTGATACCGAAGGTGACGCCGTCTACCCGGCTATCCATCCGATAGGTCGTCAGCGTATCGAGCGGCTCGTGGGGCCAGGCTTCGTCCGGGCGGCCGGTATGCTGATCGAATGTCGGAATCGGACAACGCGCGCAGGGTTTGACGAACTTGAGCGTGATGGTCGTATCGCCGGCACCGTTCGCGTCGGTCGGGTCCCATCTCAGCGTCAATGCGCTGACGTAATCTTCTTCGAACGCCGCCAGATCGTCCAACACGATATTGGCGCGAAAACGGTCCATCGGTATCGGCGGAGCGCCTTTGGCCTGCAGCCGCGCATTCAGATCGTCGAGCGAGGCTTGGTTCGTCACCAGAAACGGGAAGCCGTCGGCGAATGTGAACGGTGCATCGACGCCATCGGTCCATTCGGCGCTGGCCAGACGCATTACCGCGGGATCGAAATGCACCACGCGGACGGCACAGCCGAGCAAGGTCGAGAACCAATGCGCCGCGGCGTCCCCCGCATCGCACGCGGAGAAGGTGTCACGCCAGACCGAGACCTCGCGCCGGACATCAGCCCCCGCCGATGGACCGACGTCTCCCAAATCAAGGTCGGACGCACTGGGTGTTTTTTGCGTATCGCGTGTAAAAGGCAGCAGCAGCGGCGTCGCGCAGACAGCGCGGATCGCGTCGGCGCGTCCTCCGGCCGCTGGACCGCGCGCACTGCTTGCCTGCCGCGAGAGGACCGCTTCGTAGGCTGCCTTATCCCATTCCACCACGATGCCATCGGCGACGAATCGCGGCACGACCCAGGCCAATGCCGGATGCGTACGTTGCGAAATAAAGGTGCCAGCTTCCGTGCCCTCCGCATGGACAACCATCCATTCGCGATCGTGTGCAAGGCCGTAAGGCGTCAACAGGGCGCTGTCCACCGCAATGCCACGGCAGGATTTGATCGGATAAACATGCAGCGAAAGGAGGCGGGCCATCGGGTCTCTGTGGGGTCTGAGGTGCGGCATCGCGTGCCGTCGTTTGCCATAGTTTACCGCGCACCTCGACCGTTGCCGCATAAAAAAACGCAGGCGGTCCGGATAGACCTCCTGCGCTCGATCGGTGCGATCAGGGAAAATCGCCGCTGCGCGCCGCGCCAAATCACTGCGCTGCTAGCGCGTCAGGCCATGGCGCGATTCTCTCTGCCGCGATTCCCGTTGCTACGATATTACTGACCCGACGGCTGCGTCGGCAGACCTTGCGACTTACGCTCGGCGTTTTGCAGGTTCGACGGGTACTTCGGATCGTTCGAAGCCGGGTTGTAGCCGTTCTTTTCCAGCGTGTTCAATTCCGCATTCTTCGCCGTGCGGTGTGCCTTGCGAGCCGCCTTGTGCTGTGCGTGACGTTGCGCGCGCGTACCGCTGGCGTGCATTGCCGGAGCCGCATTGCCAGCGCTCGGCGACGTGTACGGCGTCGTATTCGTCGGCGTGTTCGAGCCTTGTGCGTCGGCGGCGTTAGCGATCGAGGCGGTCCCGAACATCGCAGCGACGCAGGCGAGGGCGCCCAGCGTGCGGAGCGTGGCGGACTTGGTGGCGTTACGGCGTTGCGATTGCGACATGGTGAGGCTCCTTGTTCTTTATTGGATAGGGTCCGACTTGCTGTCAATCAGCAAACAGTGTGCCAGGAATTCCTTTCGCCTGCGCTTAAGCATGCTTACGGCAGGCGTTCGCGCAAACCGGGCGATCAGGATCGATGCTTTCGCAGGTCGCCGGCGTCCCCATTTTCGGGACGCCAGGCGAGCCGATCAGATGCCGATCGGCGTTTCCGAAAGGCGCCGCTCCATTTCGGCTTCCATCTTCAAGCCGTCGAGGTTGCGCTTGACCAGCGCCATGGCGCGCGGCTCACCGTCCTTGAAGTAGGTCATCGACCAATCCTTATCCGCCAGGCTGCCTTGTTCGATGACGTGATCCCAGGCATCGATGTGACCGACGTACCCCAGGCTGACGTCGTATTGCATCGACCAGAAGAAAGGCACCTGACGGAACGGATGGGCGTCGCCGAGAATGGCCCGTGCGACCGCTTGCCCCTGCCGTTCCGCAAGCACCCAGTGTTCGATGCGGTGCGGTACACCGTCCCAGGGATCCGGCCAGCGCGCGACGTCGCCGGCGGCATAGATGCCCGGAATATTGGTGCGCAGCTGGGCGTCGACCAGAATGCCGTCGTCGACGTGGATGCCGGTGGCTTCCGCGAGTGCCGTACGGGGCGCCACGCCGATGCCGACGAGCACCAAATCCGCATCGAGGTGGCTGCCGTCATCGAGGCCGACCCTGTCGTGCGAGATCGACGCCGCCGTGGTGCCGACATGGAAGCGGACCCCATGCGATTCATGCAGCTTACGTAGCTGTGCGCTGACGGATTCGCCGAGCAGCTTTTCCATCGGCAGCGGCGCGGGCGAGACGATATCCACTTCGAGCCCCCGCTTGCGCAGGCTCGCCGCCGCCTCGAGACCGATAAAGCTCGCCCCGACGATCACCGCGCGCTTCGCGGTCTGACTGGCTTCCGCCAGCCGTCGTGCATCGTCCAGCGTACGCAGCGTGTGAACATGCGGCAGGTCCGCACCGGGCACCGTCAGCCGCTTTGGTTCGGCACCGGTCGCGAGCAGCAGCGCGTCGTAAGGCCAGGTGCGTCGATCCGACGATGTCACCGTCCGTGCAGTTGGATCGATGGCACTGACGTTGACGCGCGTTTCGACGACGATACGCTGAGCGGCGAAGTCCTCGCGGGTGTGTAAAATCGCATCGTCCGCCTGCGAGGCGCCGTTCAGAACGGCTTTGGAACAGGCGGGGCGGTCATAGGGCAGGTCGGCATCGGCGCTGAGTAGCGTGATGCTGCCGCGATGACCCTCCGCACGCAGCATCGTGGCGGCCGCATGGCCGGCGCCGCCGCCGCCAATGATGACGACGCGTTGATCGAACGGGCTCTTGCCCGATTCCTCGGTTGCCTCAGATGCTGGCGGCGCCGCCAGCGCATCGGGCTGCAGGCCTGTTGCCGCTGCCGCGTCCATCGCGGCGTCGGCTGCGTGTGTTGCTTGCGCATGCAAGGTGATGGGCACCTGCGGAAGCTGGCGCTCGCCGGCGATAAAGCGCTCGCCGTCACGGGTGACGTGCCAACTCGGGATGTCGTCCAGCGCCGGCGCACCGACGGCGGCACCGTTGTTCACGCAGAAGCGCGCATGGTGGAAAGGGCAATGCACCTCGTTGCCCTCGACCAGCCCTTTTTCCAGCGGCAAACCGTAGTGGCTGCATTTCGCGCCAATGAAGTGAATCGCGTCGCCGCGGCGCACTGCCAGCGCTGCCGTCCCGTCGATATGGCCGGGCAACATCTGGCCGTCGTCCAGGGCCGAGAGTCGAATGCCGTTCTTGAAATCCGGTCCTTGATCCTGTTGATCCTTTTGCTCGCTCATTGTCTATTCCTCGTCGATCGCTGTTGTCGTCTGTGGGGAGTGCGATGCGCGCCGCGCCATGTCAAACGGTCGTGCGGCAGGTATTCCTTACCGGTTTGACCGTGAATGGCGTCGGATTGTGCGTGCTCAACGTTTCGCAATGGTTGTGCCCGAGACGTCCGGCGGCCGCTTCTCGAACGGCCGCGTCGCACAGGCATCTCTTCAGCACATCGAAGCACCGGCGAATCAATGGCGGGGAAGACGCCGGCGATTTTTCCCTGATAAATCAAGGTGAGGGGATGTTAAGTCCGCGCGTCGGAGGCAGCCGAGACGGCGGCGATACGCGCGATTCGTCGCGTGTGCGAAAGAATTTTCGGGGCGGTGACATCAAGACGGCACGCTAATTGCTCATGCCTAGTCAAACGTCAACAAGAGGAGAAGTAAAGATGCTTCGTTATGCCGTCATTTTCTTTATCATCGCCATCATTGCGGCTGTGTTCGGTTTCGGCGGTATCGCCGCAGGGGCCGCTTCGATCGCGAAGATCCTGTTCTACATCTTCGTCGTCGTGTTCCTGGTGACGTTGGTGATGGGTCTCTTCAACCGATAGAGCACCCACGACGCACCCTGGCCGGAGACACGGCGGCGCCCGCACCGCGGGCGGACCAATAACACACGATAAGAACGCCGAAAAAAAGCGGCGGCCAACAGGAAAGTCCTGATGGCCGCCGCTTTTTTTACATCCGATCAGGCGTGTTGCGTCTCGGGAAGTGCCACGTCCATGCCGTGATGGCGAAGGAGGGCATCGATCGACGGTTCGCGACCGCGGAAAGCCTTGAACGAACTCATGGCCGCGCGGCTGCCGCCGACCGACAGGATTTCTTCCAAGTAGCGCCGACCGGTCACCGGGTCGACCACCGAGCCGGTGGCGCTCGCGGCTTCCTCAAACGCCGAGTAGGCATCGGCGGACAACACCTCCGCCCATTTATAGCTGTAGTAACCGGCCGCATAGCCGCCGGCAAAAACGTGGCTGAAGCTGTTCGGCCAGCGTGATACCGGCGATTGCTCGACGACGTGATAGTGAGCGTTGATCTGGCGCGCCAAGTCGTTCACGGTTTCGCTGCCCGCCGGATCGAAGTCGGTGTGGATGCGCATGTCGAACATCGAGAACACGACTTGCCGCAGCGTGCCGAGTCCGCTCTGGAAATTCTTCGCGGCGATCATCTTGTCGAACAGCGTGCGCGGCAAGTGCTCGCCACTGTCCACGTGCGCGCTCAGCGTCTGCAGGACATCCCATTCCCAGCAGAAGTTTTCCATAAACTGCGACGGCAACTCGACGGCATCCCATTCGACGCCATTGATGCCGGACACCGCAGGTTCCTCGATCTGCGTCAGCATGTGATGCAGACCATGGCCACATTCGTGGAACAAGGTGACGACATCGTCGTGCGTCAGCAGCGCCGGCTTGTCGCCCACCGGTGGCGAAAAGTTGCAGACCAGATAAGCGACCGGCGTCTGCGTGGTCCCATCGGCGCGGCGCTTGCGCGAGCGGGCGTCGTCCATCCAGGCACCGCCGCGCTTGCCTTCACGGGCATACAGGTCGAGATAGAACTGCGCGACCAGGCGCGGCGCGCCTTCGTCCAGCGTCTCCACACGGAAGAAACGGACATCGGAGTGCCATACCGGCGCCTCATCCGGGCGGATGCGCACGCTGAACAGCTTTTCGATCAGACCGAACAGGCCGGTCAGAACGGTGTTCTCCGGGAAGTATTGCTTGACCTCGTTTTCGGAGAAAGCGTATTGCTGCTGACGCAGTTTTTCCGAAACATAGGTGGCATCCCACGGGGCCAGATCGTCGATGCCGACGTGTTCACGCGCGAACGTCTGCAGCGCCGACCAATCGGCCTGCGCATACGGACGCGCACGCTTGGCGATATCGTCGAGGAAGGCGATGACTTGCGTCGGCGTGTCCGCCATCTTCGGCGTCAGCGAGACTTCGGCGAAGTTCGCCAGGCCGAGCATATGCGCTTCCTCGGCCCGCAAGGCCAACTGCTCGCGCATATTGTCGGTGTTGTCCCATTCGTCCTTGCCCTGCCCGAATTCCGGGCCCAGATCCGACGCACGCGTCACATAGGCGCGATACAAGGTTTCGCGCAAGGCGCGATTGTCGGCGTACTGGATGACCGGGAAGTACGACGGGAAGTGCAGCGTGAATTTCCACGCGTCTGCACCGTTGGACAGCTTCTCCGCGTCGGGATCGCGCGCCGCCGCTTGCCGGGCCGCATCGATGGCGTCCTGCGGCAGGCCCGCGAGTTCGGCGGCGTCATGCACCCAGTGCGCAAACGTGTTGGTCGCGTCGAGGACGTGATCGGAGAACTGCTTGGAGAGGCTGGCTTGGCGTTCCTGCAGCGCGGCAAAGCGGGGCTTCCGGTCTTCGGGCAGTTCAGCGCCGGAGAGACGGAAATCGCGCAGCGAGTCGTCCAGCACCTTGCGACGGATCGGCGTCAGGCTTGCGCCCTCGGCGGCGTCGATGGCCTTGTACTTTTCAAACAAGGCCAGATTCTGTCCGACGCTCGCATAGAACTCCGTGATGCGCGGCAGGTTTTCCGCGTGGGCGGCCCGCAATGCCGGGGTATCGGCGACGGAGCTCAGATGCCCGACGACGCTCCAGGCGCGACCGAGGGGCTCGGTACCGGCTTGCAAGCTGTCGATGACATTGGCCCAGGTCGCGGCCGTTTCCGGCGCGATCGCCTGGTCCACCGCGATACGGGCTTGCTCCAGCAATACGTCGATCGCCGGGCTGACATGCTCCGGGCGGATATCGGCGAAGCGGGGGAGGCCGGCGGTGCGGCCCAGTTCGATCAGCGGGTTTTGCTGGCCCGAGTCGGGCTGTGCCGCGTCGGCGGAAGCCGTCGGCGTGGTCGAGGGGGTAGAGGCCATTTCCTTCTCCTTTCAGCGGTACCGCTGTGTGTCCGCGCGCATCGTCTGCCGCGAACGGTGATCGGCTGACCGGTGCGTCAGAACGTGCCGTGCGTGCGTTCCGCCGCTTCGATCGTATTCACCAGCAACATCGTGATCGTCATCGGACCGACGCCACCGGGCACCGGCGTGATGTGGCCCGCGATCGGGCTGAGCCCGGCGAAATCCACGTCGCCGCACAATTTGCCGGCGTCGTCGCGGTTCATGCCCACATCGATGACGGTCGCGCCCGGCTTGATCATATCGGCCGTCAGTACGTTGCGGCGGCCGGTCGCGGCCACGATGATATCGGCGCGCTTCGTGTGCGCGGCGAGATCGCGAGTCTTGCTATGACAGATGGTGACGGTTGCGCCGGCTTCAAGGAGCATCATCGCCATTGGCTTGCCGACGATGTTCGAGCGGCCGATGACGACCGCTTCCGCGCCCGCCAGCGGGATGCCGTAGGCCTCGAACATTTTCATGACGCCGTAAGGCGTGCAGGGGCGGAACAGCGGCATGCCGGTCATCAGCGCGCCGGCATTGGCGACGTGGAAACCGTCGACATCCTTCTCGGGGGCGATCGCCTCGATGACCTTATGGCTGTCGATATGGGCAGGCAGCGGCAACTGGACAAGGATGCCGTCGATGGCGGGATCCTGATTCAGTTCGTCGATCAGAGCCAGCAGCGCGGTTTCCGAGAGGTCGGCCGGCTGCGTGATCTTGCGAGAATAGACGCCATACTCCTCGCAGGCCTTGACCTTGTTACGGACATAGACCTGGCTGGCCGGGTTTTCTCCCACCAGGACGACTGCGAGGCCCGGCTGGTGCCCAGCGGCGGTCAGGGTGGCGGCGCGCTTGGCGACATCGCCGCGGAGTTGCTTGGACAGGGCGTTGCCGTCGATCAGGGTGGCGGTCATGGGTCGTTACGGTCAGTCGAATAAAAGGCACGGCGCGGACGGCCCAAAGCGGATGAAGCCGCGCTGTTGCCAGCGCGGCTTCATCCGCTGAAGTGGGCCGACGTCATCGCCGACAGGAGTGGACGTCCGCACGCGAACGGGCGTTGGCGCCGCCGCGCAGGTGCGGCGAAAACGGCGTCACCCTGCGGCAAGCCGCACGGCGTGATAGGGCCTCATTATATATCGCCGCGCGGAGGATGCGTTCAGGGCTTGGCCGACAGCGCCAGACGCAGCAGGTCCGCGACCGTGTTGACGTTCAGCTTTTCCATGATGTTGGCGCGGTGCGCTTCCACGGTCTTGATGCTGATGCCGAGATCGTCCGCCATCTGCTTGTTCAGGCGGCCCGCGGTGATCCGTTCCAGAACCTGTTGCTCGCGCGCCGTCAGCTTCGATAGACGCTCCAGCGAATCCCGATGCTGCGCCGCATCGATGTTCATGCTGCGCGACCGTTCCAGCATCGCCTTGACGAGCGGCAGCAGTTCGGTCTCGTCGAACGGCTTCTCGATGAAATCGCTTGCACCTTTCTTCATCGTGGACACGGCCATGCTGACGTCGCCGTGGCCGGTAACGAAAATGATCGGCAGTTGCGGGTCCAGGTCCAGCAGTTTTTCCTGAAGTTCGAGGCCGCTCATGCCCTGCATCCGCACATCGAGGATCAGGCAGGCGACGTGACCGGGAGCGTAGGATTCCAGAAAGCGTTCGGCGCTGGCGAAGCACTGCACGCCGTAGCCGTTCGCTTCCAGCAACCATCGCAACGAGTCGCGGACTGCTTCGTCGTCATCGACGACAAATACCGTTTCGGCTTCATTCGGCTGGCTACTCATGATTCTCCCGTAGCGTTGTAGGGTTCAAAAAAGGATACGTGTCCGCCTGTTGGGTATCGCGAGCGCGCGCCGAGGCGATCGGCAGCGTGCAGTGAAACGTACATCCCGTGATCTTGCCATCCGACGCCAGGTTATTCTCCACCCAAAGTCGTCCTCGGTGGGATTCGATAATCGAGCGGCAAATATTCAAGCCCATCCCCATGCCATCGGATTTGGTGCTGTAAAACGGTTCGAACAGACGCTCCGCGGTGGCTTCGTCGACGCCGGGGCCGTGATCGATGACCGAAACGCGCACCATATCCGGATCATTGCTGGCCACCAGCTGAATCACATTATCCAAGGGGCCGACGGTGCTGCGCGGTGCGGTGTCGCGCATCTCGGACATCGCCTCGGCGGCATTTTTCAGCAGATTCACCAGCACCTGCTCGATCAGCACCGGATCGACCGAGATCGCCGGCAGGTTGCCGCGCATATCGGTCGAGATGCGGATGCCGCGGCGGCGCGTCTCGATTTCGGCCAGGCCGATCGCGTCCGCCACGATATCCCCGATGCGCACTTCCTTGCGTTTCGGTTCGCTGCGTTTGACGAATTCGCGAATGCGCTTGATGATCATCCCGGCACGGATCGCCTGCTGGGAGGTTTTCTCGAGGGCGCCGAGCAGCATCTCCGGCGATGCGCGGTTATTGCGCACCATGGCCGACGCCCCCGAGCAGTAATTGCTGATCGCGGCCAGCGGCTGATTCAACTCGTGCGCCAGCGACGAGGCCATTTCTCCCATCGTCGACAGGCGACTGGCAAATTGCAACTTTTCGTCCTGCTGGCGCGCGTTTTCCTCGGCGAGCTTGCGTGCGGTGATATCGGTCGCGATCTGCATCTGCGCCAGATGGCCGTCGACCCATTGAATGTACTGTCGTCTCACATCGAACCAGCGGTCGACGCTCTTGACGAAGACTTCTTGGGACACGGTGGCTTCGCGTGCGGGATCGTCGTTGTCACCACCGAAGGCGGCCGGCATGCCGGCATAGGTATCGATCATGTCGATCGAATCCGAGCCGCCTTCCTCGCTGCCCTCGCGTTCGAGCGCGTTCGCCAATTCCATATGGCCCTGCGGCCGCAAGCCGAAAATGTGGCGGTAATAGCGGTTTGCGTAGAGCAGTTGCGTCGCATCGGTCGCCAGCACGGAGACCGCCGCGTCCAGTCCTTCCAGCACCGTCGTAAAGCGTTGCTGGGCCGCCGTCAGTTCCTCGCGCACGCGGCGGGGCTCCGAGATATCGGTCATCGACGACATCCAGCCGGTCTGGCGGCCGCTGCCGTCGATCAGCGGCGAGACGTACATCCGGGCGTGGAAGGTCGATCCGTCCTTGCGCCGCACGCGCATCTCGAAGCCGCTCGACGGCGCTTTACCGCGTAGCGTCATGTCGATCTGACGACGCATCTCGGTGAAGGACTCGGGCGGCCAGTAGGCGTAAGGCGGCGCGGTGCCGACCAGATCCGACTCATCCCAGCCCGTCATCCGGCAAAAGGCCGGATTGACATAGAGGATCCGACCTTGCAGATCGAGCACGCGCATGCCGACCAGCACCGAGTTTTCCATCGCGCGGCGGAACGAGGCCTCGTCGTATAACTGTTGCTGCGCGACGAAACGTTGCCGCGTGTGCGTCCAGACATTCCACAGGCTCCACAGCACGAAGCACGAGAGGCCGGCGACCAGCCAGAGCAGACGGTTGTTCAACAGCGCGGCGCTGCCGTGCTGCCCATACGCATAAACGCGTACCGACAAGCCATTGCCTGGCGGGTCGAGTGCGAGATCCAGATAAGGATCACGCGCGAGCCGAGGGCGGGACGACGAACTCGCCAGCTCGCGATCATTGCTGTCCAGGATCGAAATCTTGAAGCGCGAGGACAATTCGGTCGGCAATTCGCGGTGCAACATGCCGTCGATCGAGAAGACCACGACGATGGCGCCAACGAAACTGCGATTGATGAAGATAGGCGTTTGCTGCGTCAGGTAGGCGCGGCCGGCCGCATCGAAAAACACCGGCGAATAGCCCACTCGGCGACTATCGCGCGCGTCGGCGAGCGCGCTGGCGAGCGGAGCGTCGAGCAGCGGCAGCAGGCGCGGCCGCTGCCAATCGGTCGATGCGCCGTTTGGCAGCGTTTTGTTTGTCGCGCCGGACACGGCGGAGGCGGCCAGGGCGGCGCCGCTTGCCGGTGCCGTCGCCTGAACGCGTGCGAGGGCGGCGGAGGGCGCCACGCCGCTGCTCGACGCCGGCACCGCGCCGACGCGCATGCGCCCAATCGGCGCTGCCGGGCCCTGCAACGCGGGGACCTTGGCGGCGCCTGCCGCGGTGGACGTCGCGCCGAGATTGTCCGATGCGCCAGCGCCAGCCGCTGGCGCCGGCATGGCGTCCCAGCGTACGTCGCCGGCCGGCGTCAGCCAGCGTAGGGCGACGATTTCCGGATGGCTGGACAGCATTTCCTGCGTCGGCGCATCGAGGGCGGCCGGCTCGGTGTGCCCGATCGCGATATCGCGGGCCAGCGCGCTCACCTGATCCTGTGTATTCGTCAGCGACAGGCGAAACTGCTGCTGGGCCCACGCGACGTTACGATAGAGCGTGTCTTCCTTCTGCTGTTCCTCCCGACGCGTCAAGGTCCAAAAAATGACCCCCATGACGAATAGAAAGACGAAGATCGACAGCAGCGGTGTATAGAGATAGGCGGTGGCGCGCCAGGACGTGCGGGCGCCACGCGGTTCCTGCGTCCCGCGCGGGAACGCGGAGCCATGCGAGCGGGAGAGAAGGCGAGCCAACAATCGTTTCGTCAACATGTACGGATTGTAGCCCAGGGCGGCCGCTTGGCGGGGTCGCATTAGGATCAGAACCGAGGGTCTTTCTAACGAAAAGAGCGAAAAATGCCAGCTTTGCCGGTTCGGGCCCTATGCGACAATCTGCTGCATTGCAAAAGTTTTTCATATTGTGAAACGCAATCTCGCAATTTGAAAATTGTCATTGCGCTGACTGCGGGGGCTTCGTACAATCGGCGCCGTTTGTCGGTATTTCGTGTGGGCGCGCGCGTCACGCGCATAGGCATGACCTATGCGGTTGAGCGCGCATGCCGCGTCGCCGGCAGCGTGCTCCGCCCACTCGGGCGGGACGCGATCTTGAGGAGACAGCCATGTCCGCAGTGCCAGAGGAAGTGATTAAATACGTCGCGGCCGAAAACGACGACGATCGTCAAGAGACCGGCGAATGGCTGGAGGCGCTGGAAGGCGTGCTCAAGGCCGCCGGTCCGGAACGCGCGCACTACCTGATCGAGAAGCAGATCGAATTCGCGCGGGTGCACGGTGAACACCTCCCGTTCTCCGCCAATACGCCGTATATCAATACGATTCCGGTGAGCCAGCAGGCGCCGATCCCGGGCGACCAGGACCTGGAACATCGTATCCGTTCGTACACCCGCTGGAATGCGCTGGCGATGGTGTTGCGTGCCGGCAAGGACACTAATGTGGGCGGGCATATCGCCTCGTTCTCGTCCGCCGCGACCCTGTACGACGTCGGCTTCAACCATTTCTGGCATGCGCCGTCGCCCGAGCATGGCGGTGACCTGATATTTTTCCAGGGCCACTCGTCGCCGGGTATGTACTCGCGCGCTTTCTTGTTGGGACGTTTGACCGAAGACCAACTGAACAACTTCCGTCAGGAAGTGGGCGGTAACGGTATCTCGTCCTATCCGCATCCGTGGTTGATGCCGGATTTCTGGCAATTCCCGACGGTGTCGATGGGTCTCGGTCCGATCATGGCGATCTACCAGGCGCGTTTCATGAAGTACATGGAAGCGCGTGGGATCGTCAAGACGGCCGGCCGTAAGGTCTGGGCCTTCCTGGGCGACGGTGAGACCGATGAGCCGGAATCGCTCGGTGCGATCGGCATGGCCGGGCGCGAAAAGCTGGACAACCTGGTTTTCGTCATCAACTGTAACCTGCAGCGCCTCGATGGTCCGGTGCGCGGTAACGGCAAGATCATCCAGGAACTCGAAAGCGAATTCCGCGGTGCCGGCTGGAACGTGATCAAGGTCGTCTGGGGTAGCCGTTGGGACGCGCTGTTCGCCCGCGACAAGACCGGTGCCTTGATGCGTCGGATGATGGAAGTCGTCGACGGCGAATATCAGACGTACAAGTCCGAGAGCGGCGCCTTCGTTCGCGAGCACTTCTTCAACACGCCGGAGCTGAAGGCGCTGGTGGCGGACTGGTCTGACGACGACATCTGGAATCTGAATCGCGGCGGTCACGATCCGCACAAGATTTACGCGGCCTATGACGCGGCGTCGAAGTCGAACAAGCAGCCGACGGTGATCCTCGCCAAGACGATCAAGGGCTATGGCATGGGCGAATCCGGCCAGGCCATGAACATCACCCACCAGCAGAAGAAGATGCCGGTGGAGGCGTTGAAGCGTTTCCGCGATCAATTCCGTCTGCCGATCAGCGACGAAGACATCGGCAATGTGCCGTATCTGAAGTTCGAGGAAGGCTCGCGCGAACTGGCGTATATGCAGCAACGCCGCGCCGACCTCGGCGGTTACCTGCCGGCGCGTCGTCGCAAGGCCGAATCGCTGCAGACGCCGGAGTTGACGGTGTTCGAGCCGTTGTTGAAGGGGACCGGCGCGGGCCGCGAGATCTCGACAACGATGGCCTTCGTGCGCGTGTTGAACATCCTGCTGAAGGACAAGACGCTCGGCAAGCGCGTCGTGCCAATCGTGCCGGACGAATCGCGTACCTTCGGCATGGAAGGCCTGTTCCGCCAGATCGGTATCTGGAATCAGGAAGGCCAGAAGTACGTGCCGGAAGACAGCGACCAGCTGATGTTCTACAAGGAATCGGAAACCGGCCAGATCCTGCAGGAAGGGATCAACGAAGCGGGCGGGATGAGCGACTGGATCGCGGCAGCCACGGCGTATTCGACGCATGGCGAGCAGATGATTCCGTTCTACATCTACTACTCGATGTTCGGCTTCCAGCGGATCGGCGATCTGGCCTGGGCTGCCGGCGATATGCGGGCGCGCGGCTTCCTGCTGGGCGGCACGGCCGGCCGGACGACGCTGAACGGCGAAGGCTTGCAGCACGAGGATGGTCACTCTCACATGTTCTCGGCGCACATCCCGAACTGCGTCAGCTACGATCCGACCTTCGGCTATGAAGTGGCCGTCGTGATCCAGGACGGGCTGCGCCGGATGGTGCAAAACCAGGAAGATGTGTATTACTACCTGACCTTGATGAACGAAAACTACGAGCATCCGGAAATTCCGGAAGGCGTGGCCGACGGCATCATCAAGGGGCTGTACGCGTTCCGCAAGGGCGGCGCCTCGAAGGGTCCGCGCGTCCAGTTGCTGGGTTGCGGCACGATCTTCAATGAAGTGATCGCCGCGGCGGCGCTGTTGAAGGAAGACTGGGGTGTCGAATCCGACCTGTGGAGCGCACCGAGCTTCACGGAGCTGGCGCGCGAAGGTCAGGCTGCCGAGCGTGAAAACATGCTGAACCCCACCGGCGAGCGTCGTGTGCCGTACGTGGAGCAACTGCTGGCGCCCACCGAAGGTCCGGTGATCGCGGCGTCCGACTACGTGCGCGCTTTCGCCGAGCAGATCCGCGCCTTCGTGCCGCGTCGCTATGCGGTGCTGGGTACGGACGGCTACGGTCGCTCGGATACCCGTGAAGCGCTGCGTCACTTCTTCGAAGTGGACCGCTACTGGGTCACGGTTGCCGCACTGAAAGCATTGGCCGATGAAGGCACGATCGAGCGCAGCAAGGTCGCCGAGGCGTTGAAGAAGTACAAGCTGGATCCGGCAAAGCCGAATCCGATGACGGTCTGAGGCGTCGGCGCGCCCCGCGCCGAATTGTTGGAATGATCGAAGCGGGGCGCTGGCATGCAAGGCAGGCCAGCGCCCCTTTTTACCGCATGCCGCAGACCGTTGCGCAACACGGGTACTGGGAGTAACGCCAGAAATGAGTCAAACGATCGAAGTCAAGGTGCCGGATATCGGCGATTACAAGGACGTGCCGGTTATCGAAGTATTGGTAAAGCCGGGCGATGTCGTCGAGCCGGAGCAGTCTTTGCTGACGTTGGAGTCGGACAAGGCGACGATGGACGTGCCGAGTCCCGCGGGCGGCACCGTGAAGTCGGTGCACGTCAAGGTGGGCGATTCGGTGGCCGAAGGCTTGCTGATCGTGACGCTGGAAGGGGCCGATGCCGGCGCGGCCAAGGCCGCTGCACCAGCTGAAAAGCCGGCCGAGAAGTCGGCTGCCAAGGCCGAGGAAAAGGCACCGGCCGCAGCAGCACCTGCTCCGGCCGCCAAGCCAGCCGCGGGCGCCGCCAAGGATATCGAAGTCAAGGTTCCGGATATCGGTGACTACAAGGGCGTGCCGGTCATCGAAATCGGCGTCAAGGTGGGCGATCGCGTCGAAGCCGAGCAATCGCTGATGACGCTGGAGTCCGACAAGGCGACGATGGACGTGCCGAGCCCCTCGGCCGGCACCGTCAAGTCGATCCACGTCAAGGTGGGCGACGAGGTGGCAGAAGGCACGTTGATCGTCGTGCTGGCGGGCGAGGCTGCGGCGGAAGCCGCTCCGGCCCCGGCCGCGAAGGCTGAATCGTCGGCGCCGGCAGCAGCCTCGGCTCCGGCTCCGGCTCCGGCAAAGCCGGCCGCGGACGAGAAGCCGTCGGCGCTGGCACAGGCGCCGGCGATTCCGAGCAGCAGCTCCTCGCGTCTGAGCCACGCCAGCCCGTCGGTGCGCAAATTCGCGCGTGAGCTGGGCGTCGAGATCGGCCGTGTCAGCGGTTCCGGTCCGAAGGGACGCATCACGCAGGACGACGTGCGCGGCTATGTGAAGGGTGTGATGACCGGTGCGGCGGCAGCGCCGACCGCGGCGGCGGCACCGGCAGGCGGCACGAGCAACTTCGACGTGCTGGCCTGGCCGAAGGTCGATTTCTCGAAATTCGGGCCGATCGATCCGAAGCCGTTGTCGCGGATCAAGAAGATCTCCGGCGCGAACCTGCATCGCAATTGGGTTCGCATCCCGCATGTGACCAATAACGAAGATGCGGACATCACGGATCTGGAAGCGCTGCGCGTCGCATTGAATAAGGAAAACGAAAAGTCGGGCATCAAGGTGACGATGCTGGCCTTCCTGATCAAGGGCGTGGTCGCGGCACTGAAGAAGTTCCCGACCTTCAACGCCAGCCTCGATGGCGACGATCTGGTCTACAAGCAGTATTTCAACATCGGCTTTGCCGCCGACACGCCGAACGGCCTCGTCGTGCCGGTGGTGCGCGATGCGGACAAGAAGGGCGTGCTCGAGATCGCGAAGGAAACGTCGGATCTCGCCAAGCTGGCGCGTGACGGCAAGCTGAAGGGCGATCAGATGCAGGGCGGTTGCTTCTCGATTTCGTCGTTGGGCGGGATTGGTGGCACCTCGTTCACGCCGATCATCAACGCGCCGGAAGTCGCGATTCTCGGCGTCAGCCGCGGCGCGATGAAGCCGGTGTGGGACGGCAAGCAATTCGTGCCGCGCCTGACGCTGCCGATGTCGCTCTCCTATGACCACCGTGTGATCGACGGTGCGGAAGCGGCACGCTTCAACGCCTATCTGGCGCAGGTGCTGGCCGACTTCCGCCGCGTGATTCTGTAAAACAGGGGACGAGTATGAGCCAGGTTGAAATCAAGGTCCCGGATATTGGCGACTTCAAGGATGTGCCGATCATCGAAGTGTCGATCAAGGTCGGCGACACGGTGGCGCTCGAGCAGTCGCTGATCACGCTGGAGTCGGATAAGGCCACGATCGACGTGCCGGCCGATGTCGCCGGCGTGATCAAGGAATTACGCGTCAAGACCGGCGATACCGTGTCCCAGGGCACTGTGATCGCCGTGGTCGAGGCGGAGGCTGCAGCGTCGGCCGACAAGGATGCGGGCGGCAAGGGCGACGCCGCCGCCGCTAAAGCGGCGCCGGCCCCTGCGGCGAAGACGGAATCGGCGCCGGCCAAGCCGGCTGCGTCGGCACCGGCACCGACGGCTGGCAGTTACAGCGGCAAGGTCGATGTCGAGGCGGAAATGCTGGTGTTGGGCGCGGGCCCTGGCGGCTATTCGGCCGCCTTCCGCGCCGCCGACCTCGGCATGTCCACGGTCATGATCGAGCGCTATGAAACGCTCGGCGGCGTCTGCCTGAACGTCGGTTGCATTCCGTCGAAGGCGCTGCTGCACGCGGCGCAGTTGACCGAAGAGGTCAAGTCGCTGGCGGCGCACGGTATCAGCTTCGGCGAGCCGACGATCGATCTGGACAAGCTGCGCGGCTTCAAGTCCTCCGTGGTCGCGAAGTTGACCGGCGGGCTGGCCGGCATGGCCAAGGCGCGCAAGGTCAAGGTGCTGACGGGCGTGGGCCGCTTCATCGATCCGAACCACGTCGAAGTGACGGGCAAGGACGGCAAGCAGGTCGTCAAGTTCAAGCAGGCGATCATCGCCGCCGGTTCGCAGGCGGTGAAGTTGCCCTTCATGCCGGAAGATCCGCGCGTGGTGGATTCCACCGGCGCGTTGGAACTGCGTCAGATTCCGAAGCGGATGCTGGTCATCGGCGGCGGCATCATCGGCTTGGAAATGGCGACGGTCTATTCGACGCTGGGTGCGCAGATCGACATCGTCGAAATGCTCGACGGCCTGATGGCCGGCGCCGATCGCGATTTGGTCAAGGTTTGGCAGAAGCACAATGCGAAGCGCTTCGCGAATGTGATGCTGAAGACGAAGACCGTGTCCGCGGAAGCGCGCGAGGACGGTATCTATGTGACGTTCGAAGGCGAAGGCGCACCGGCCGAGGCACAAGGCTATGACCTGGTGCTGGTGGCGGTGGGACGTTCGCCGAACGGCAAGCGGATCGATGCCGACAAGGCCGGCGTCGTCGTGACCGATCGCGGTTTCATCGAGGTCGACAAGCAGCTGCGGACCAATGTGCCGCACATTTTCGCGATCGGCGATCTCGTCGGTCAGCCGATGCTGGCGCACAAGGCCGTGCACGAAGGCCATATCGCCGCGGAAGCCGCGCATGGCGAAAAGGCCTACTTCGATGCCTTGCAGATTCCGGGCGTGGCGTACACGGATCCGGAAGTGGCATGGGCCGGCAAGACCGAGGACCAGCTGAAAGCCGAAGGCGTGAAGTATGGTCGTGCGGTGTTCCCGTGGGCAGCGTCCGGTCGGGCGATCGCCAATGGTCGCGATGAAGGCTTCACGAAGCTGCTGTTCGATGAAGAGACGCATCGCGTCATCGGCGGCGGCATCGTCGGCGTCAATGCCGGCGACCTGATCAGCGAAGTGTGTCTTGCGATCGAGATGGGCGCCGATGCGGCCGATATCGGCAAGACGATCCATCCGCACCCCACGTTGGGTGAATCGGTCGGGATGGCTGCCGAGTTGTTCGAGGGCGTCTGTACCGACCTTCCGCCGAGCAAGCCGAAGCGTTGAGCTAAAAGCACCCGCAATGCAGGCGTGGGTCAAAGAAAAAGCGACCCGCCGTGAACCGTATCCGATGCGTCCTTCCAGGAAGGGGCCGACATCGGCGGTTCACGGCGGGTCGCTTTTTTTCGCGCCCTGCGCCCGTGCGTCACGTGCATCAAGGCGGTGCCTCGACGCGCGCGGCAACGACGGGTCAGACTGCCTTCGATGCCTTTGCGGTACGGTTCGTCGCGGCGGCGGCCTGCTGGCTCGTATGCACGGCTGCCGCAGTGACGGCGTCGATATTCGATTGCGCGAGCTCGACGACTTGCTTGGCCGCTTTCCTGGCACTTTCATACGCGGCATTCTGCGCGTTCAGCGCGGATTTCACTGCCGCCACGGCCGTTTCCGAGCCAGCCGGCGCGTTGCGCGAAAAGCTGTCCAGGATCTGCTCGGTGCGTGCCTGCTGCGCCTGTGCCTGGGCTTCGAACGCGCGAACGAATTCAGCCTGCGTCGCGGTAACGATCTGGTAGACCTGCTGCGCATACGACGTCGCCTTCTCCGTCAGCGGTTGCGCATTGCTACTTTGCAAGGCCAGCCACTCGCGCGGATCCTGCACATCGAGCGATTGCTTAGCCTGATTATGGCCGTCGGCCAGCAGTGCGCGCGCGGCCGCTATGTTCAATTGCAACAGCTTGTCCGCCCCTTCGAATGCCTGTGCCGTAAGGCCAAACCAGACATCGACTTGGTGTTTGTGTGCGCTCGCCAGCTGTTCCGGAATCATCGTCATCGTTTTGTCTCCACTCCTCGACACCCCATTGAAACGGGCCTGATGCTGCGCCGGGTGGCCGCCCGTCGTCTGCCGACGCCCCGCGCGAAGCCTTGTCCAATGGCCCGGAGAGCATCTTGCCGAAGCGGATGACGCGGGGCGATTCGCCCGGTCCGCCGACTCGGCTATACAAAATGTCGCAGCGCAGCAATTGCAGTCTAGTTGAGATGCGCAAAAGGTCAAGAAAAAAGCGGGCGCTTAAAACCCTCGCTTGAACAGACGCCGGTTCGTGAGACGATGCGCGGTATGCCGGGCAGGGTAGGGCGGGGCGTCGACGGAGCGGTTTCGGGGACGCGCGGACGTCCGAGGGGCGCTTACAACGCGCGGACGCCGAAGGTGGTACTTTAACTAAGGGACCTAAGTATCTAATTGCGTTAATTTACTATCGCTCGTACACTTATTGACAATAGCGGAAAGTCCCTTCCGCAGCGTCCAATTTTCTTCCTGACTGCATGAAGAACCCCAATTTTACTCAGGAAGCCCGTACCGGCCTCGCGCGCAAGCTCGCAGCGACCGTTCGCGCTTCCTTCTCTGCGTCGTTGGCGGTATCGCTGACTTACGCCGCTGTCATCGGGACCGGTCTGTTTGCCACGTCGTCGGTGCAAGCCGCCGAAGCCAACAAAGCCAAGGTTCACCATCCTGTTCACCACATTGCCAATGCCTCGCGGACGACGAATGGCGGTGCCAAGGTCGTCAAGGCGTCGGTCCATCCGGCGAGCTTGCACCGAGGCACGCATCGCGTCGAACGGACCAAGACTGTCGCCCGGGCGGCGCATCGTCGCGTCCACGGCGTGGCCTTCGCGCAGCACACGGCGCCGTTCCGTTTGCATGACAGCTTGCAAGATGGTCCGATGCTGCGCTCGTCGATTGCCTATGTCGTCGACGAAGGCACGGCCGCGCCGCTGTTGAATCGGAATTCGTCGTCGATCGTGCCGATCGCCTCGATCAGCAAGCTGATGACGGCGATGGTCGTCCTGGATGCGAAAGAGCCTTTGACGGACACCTTGATGGTGACCGACGAGGATCGCGATTACGAAAAGGGCTCCGGCTCACGGTTGTCGGTCGGTTCGCGCCTGTCGCGCGAGGACATGCTGCATATCGCCTTGATGTCGTCGGAGAATCGGGCGGCGGCGGCGCTGAGCCGTTACTACCCGGGCGGTCGTCCGGCCTTCGTCGAGGCAATGAATCGCAAGGCGCAGTCGCTCGGCATGGTCAGCACGAAGTTCGAAGACCCGACGGGCCTGAATTTTCATAATGTGTCGACGGCGCAGGATCTGGTGAAGATGGTCGAGGCGGCGTCGAAGTATCCGCTGATTCGCCAGTTCTCGACCTGGCCGTCGTACGACGTGGATACCGGCCGCGCGCGTCTGCATTACGCCAACACGAATGCGCTGGTGCATAACGCGACGTGGGAGATCGGCTTGCAAAAGACCGGTTTCATCAATGAAGCGGGCGAATGCATCGTCATGCAGACGACGATTCATCAGCGTCCGGTCGTGATGGTGCTGCTGGACTCCGTCGGTAAGTATTCGCGGGTCGCCGATGCGCAACGGGTACGTGACTGGTTGATTCAGACCGGTGCGATCCAGCGCGTGACCAGTGCCGATACGAGCCACTCCGGCACCTGATCGGAAAGTAGCTTCGCGATATCGGCCCAGGGGAACGGGCCGTCTTTTCGCGCATGCTGCGCTTATCACGGGCTTATCACGCGCGTATTACGTTAAAGATAGCGGTGGCGCTTTAGCGCCTTGCCACTGCTACGCATTAAAGCGGTCGCGGCGCCGCCTTAGGAATGCGCGCCCTGATTTCGGTCGCCGACATACCCCAGCGCATGCGAGATGCGGCTTGCGGTTTCGCCGAGCTGCGTGATCCATGACTCCTGCAGGCGATCGGCCGGTGCGGAGAGGGACAGTCCCGCCACCAGACGTGAACCATCATCGAAGACGCCCGCTGCGATACAGCGCACGCCCAGTTCCAGTTCTTCGTTGTCGCGCGCGCAGGCGTGTTCCCGCACCCATTGCAATTCCGTTTCCAGCTTGCCGAGATCGGTGATGCTGTTCGCGGTATGTCCGGCCAGGCCGGTCCGCGTTGCATAGGCGCGCACCCGCTGGATATCGTCGTTTGCAAGAAAGAGCTTGCCGACAGAGGTCAGGTGCAGCGGCGCGCGGCCGCCGATCGCCCGGACGACCTGCATGCCGGAGCGTTCGCTGAAGGAACGTTCGACATAGACGATTTCATCGCCCTGACGCACCGACAGATTGACTGTCTGGCCGGTCGCGCGATGCAGCTCGCGCATCGGCACCAGCGCCGCTTCCAACACCGATAACCGTGCTTTGACCAGATTTCCCAATTCGAGCAGGCGCATGCCAAGACGGTAGGCGCCCGGCTCGCTACGATCGACGAGTCGCCCGGCGAGCATATCGTTCAGAATGCGGTGCGTCGTGGAGGGGTGCAATCCGGTCATGGCGGACAGGTCTTTCAGACTGACCGAATCGCGTTGCGAGGCGAGCGCATCGAGCAGTCGCAGCATCCGGTCGATGACCTGGATCGTCGTGCGCGATCCGCCATCCCCGTTCAGACTTGCGACATGCCCCTCCTGGCCCGCGGACGGATCAGGGTCGGGCACATCGCCGACCGTGCGCGCGGCAGCGCCGGCGAGACCTTCCGGAACGGACGAAGCAATAAGGCGCGGCGCTTTGGGGGAGGAGGGCAAATCGCTCATCGAAACTCGCATCGGGACCAGAGGCATATCATATCGTGAAATACCGGGTCCGCAGCGTCGATGACCCGCGAGAGCGGGTGGGATTGATCTCGATTTACCTGCGCGGGAAAGCGGATCGGTGTCGCGATCAGCCGCGCGCGGCGATGGCTGCCGCGCATTCGCGCACCAGCGAGGGTCCGCGATAGATCAAGCCGGAGTACAGCTGCACCAGCGAGGCGCCAGCGTCGAGCTTCTCCAATGCGTCTTGCGCACTGAAAATGCCGCCCACGCCGATGATCGGCACGGCGCCCTGCAACCGTGCATGCAGACGGGCGATGACGCGCGTGGATGCCTCGCGTACCGGACGTCCCGACAGGCCTCCGGTTTCTTCGGCATTCGGCAAGCCTTTCACGGCCTCGCGCGAGAGCGTGGTATTGCCGGCGATCACCGCGTCGATGCCATGCTGTACCAATTTGTCGGCGATTTCCTGGATGCCTTCTTCGTCCAGATCCGGCGCGATCTTCAGGGCCAGCGGCACGTGCTTGCCGTGCATGTCGGACAGCGCCTTGCGACGTTCCGTGAGGGCGCCCAGCAGCGCGTCGAGCGCATCGGCATCTTGCAATTGACGCAGATTCTTCGTATTCGGCGACGAGATATTGATCGTCACATAGCTGGCGAAGGGGTAGACCTGATCCAGGCAGAACAAATAGTCGTCGACGGCGCGCTCGATCGGCGTCGTCGCATTTTTGCCGATATTGAGCCCCAGGATGCCTTTCCAGCGCGCGGCCTGCACATTCGCGATGAAGCGCTCGACGCCGGCGTTGTTGAATCCCATCCGATTGATCAGTGCCTCGGCTTCCGGAATGCGGAACATCCGGGGCTTGGGATTGCCCGGTTGCGCGCGCGGCGTCACGGTCCCCACTTCGATAAAACCGAAGCCAAGGCCGGACAAGCCGTCGATGGCCGCGCCGTCCTTGTCCAGGCCGGCCGCCAAGCCCACCGCATTGCTGAATGTCAGTCCCATCACCTTGACCGGTGCGCGCACGGGCGTGCCTGCCAGGCAGCCGGCGATGCCGGTGCGGCCAGCGGCGCCCAGGGCAGCCAGGGTCAGGTGGTGGGCCGTCTCGGCGTCCATACGGAACAAGGCCTGACGGGCAAACGGATAAAGGGGACTGAGCACGGTAGGAAGGAAAGGGCCAAAAACGCGCTATTTTAGGCCGAGTGTCCGCTGCTGCGTAGACAAAATACGCAAAGTGTCCGAAATGCACGCCATGCGCGGAGCGGCGACTATGGTGCCGTGTCTGCGGTGCCGGTCGGCGCGCCGGGATCGAAGGGACGCCAGGCGCCATCGATAAACGCTTCCAGCGGGCGGAATGCCGCCTTGTACGCCATTTTTCGGCTTTCGCCGATCCAGTATCCCAAATACACGTAGGGGAGATTCAAGCGGCGCGCCTGCTCGATCTGCCAGATCACGTTATAGGTGCCGAAGCTGCTGCCGGGCACGTCGCAATCGTAGAACGTGTAGACGGCCGAGAGGCCGTCGCCGAGGATGTCGACGATGCTGACCATGCGTAGCGGCGCGCCGTGCGCCTGGGGCTCGTCGAATGTCACCAAGCGCGAATTGACGCGGCTCTGCAGCAGAAACTGGTCGTATTGTTCCCGGCTGTCGCGATCCATGCCGCCCCCGGCGTGGCGCAGCGACTGGTAGCGGGTATAGAGCGCGTAGTGATGTTCGTCGAAATGCAGCGGATCCGCCTGCGCGTGGAGACCGCCGTGCTGCTTCCAAATCCGCCGTTGCGTGCGGTTGGGACGGAAGGCGTCGACGACGACGCGCACCGGCACGCAGGCGCGGCAACCCTCGCAGTAGGGCCGATAGGTGAAGACGCCCGAGCGCCGGAAACCGGCGCCGACCAATTCGGTATAGACATCTGAATTGATCAAATGCCCGGGCGTCGCCACTTGCGAGCGCGCAATGCGATTGGGCAGATAGCTGCAAGGATAGGGGGCTGTCGCATAAAACTGCAATGCCGATAGCGGCGACAGCGGGAATGCCTTCGGGTGGGTCACGCGAAACTCCACGGGGCGCTTAGGACGTCAGTCTAGCATCATGGTTCCGCCGCTTGAAAGGGGGAAGCGGCGGTCCAGCGTGCCAACACGTGTTTGTCAAAGCGCCAGTTCGGCGGCGCCATGCGACTCGCCCGTGCAAGATGGGCGACAAAGGCCTCTCGACTTATCTCGCGTGCGCCCATGCGATGCAGGTGTTGCGTATTCTGCTGGCAATCGATCATCTCGAAAGCGTGCGCCTCGGCATAGGCGCATAGCGCCGCGAGGGCGATTTTCGAGGCATCGCTGCGCTCGGCGAACATCGATTCGCCAAAACACATTCTGCCGATCGCCACGCAATACAAGCCGCCGACGCGCATGCCGTCATACCAGGTCTCGACGCTACGCGCGAAGCCGGCACGATGCAGGGCGCTATAAGCCTCGACGATGGCCTCGGTGATCCAGGTGCCGTCCTGTCCCTCGCGCGATGCCTGGGCGCATGCGCGCATGACCGCGGAGAAGTCGACATCGATGCGGATTTCCCAGCGCGGATCGCGCTGCACCAGCCGTAATGTCTTGCGAAACGAGCGGGAAACATCGAGGCGGCCCGGCACCAACACCATGCGGGGATCGGGGCTCCACCACAGCACCGGTTGTCCGTCCGAATACCAGGGGAAAATACCCTGCCCGTACGCGCTCTTCAGCCGCTCCGGAGTCAGTTCGGCGCTGGCGGCCAACAGACCGGGCGCATCCGAGTCCGCGCCGAGGGCGCAATGGAGGGGCGGAAACGGATCGCGCGACGTGAGCCAGGTAATCATCGCGCAGTATCAGTCGGCGTGGTGCGAGCCGCCTGCGGGTGCGCGCTGTGCCGCGGCATCGGCCGAGCGGGAGGCGATTTCGTGCGGTTCCGTGCGCATCGGGGTGAGGATGTCGGCGGTGTGCAGTGTGAAAGCGTCACGACGGCGGTCGTCGAAGAAAGCGCGCAACGTCTGGACGACAGTGGAAAAGGCCAATTCGTCCCAGGGAATCTCCGCTTCGGTAAAGAAACGGACTTCCAGGCTTTCCTCTCCGGCAGCCACCTCCGGATCGCGCAGTGGCGCGAGATAGAAAAAATGCACCTGATCCACGTGCGGGACATTCATCACCGAGAAAAGGCGCATGGTGTCGGCTTCGACATGCGCGCCGGCCTCTTCGAACGACTCGCGGACCGCGCATTGCCACGTGGTTTCCGCCAACTCCATGAAGCCGGCGGGCAGCGTCCAGTATCCGAGCCGGGGCTCGATCGCGCGACGGCACAGCAGCACTTTCTCTTGCCAGACTGGAACGGTGCCGCACACATTGCGCGGGTTGACGTAGTGGATCGTTCCGCATGCGGAGCATACGTCCCGTTCGCGTGTGTCGCCCGGAGGAATGAGCCGGGAAACCGGAGTGTGTCCGCAAGTCGAGCAGTAGTTCATCGGCAGAGCGTAGGGGAGCGGTGGTGGCTTTTCGAGCGCGGCGTTCGCGCCTCGGCGAGGCCGGCTGCGGAACATGCGGCGTGCCGACGAAGTGTATCATCGCCGCGCGATCACGCCGCGCCATTGCGCGCCGTGGCGGTCGACGGATCCAGCGGGTAATGATGCCGGGACGGCATCGCGTCGGATCGCCGAAAACGAAAAAGCCGCGATACAAAAATGTATCACGGCTTTTTCGTGTATTTGGTTGCGGGGGCAGGATTTGAACCTGCGACCTTCGGGTTATGAGCCCGACGAGCTGCCAGACTGCTCCACCCCGCGTCTGAGAAAGAAACTATAACGCGTTTCAGGAGACCATGCAAGCACTTTCATCTATTTGTCATCGAACGCCGCACGGGGCAGCGTTCGGTCGTGCTTAATGGCAGCGCACCACCAGCGCGCGATTGCGGATATTTGCCGAGAACAGGCCGTTGACGGAGCCGCCCGTTGCCGTGTCGTCGCCTTCCTTGGACACCACGTCATAGCCGCTGGCGCCGCACGCGCGGCCGGCCGATTCGTAGCATTGCGCCCAGCTCTGCCGTGCATCGCTGCCGCTGCAGTTGATGGTGAAGCCGTTCGTGCCATCCGGGAGATGGATCAACTGCGTCGTTTGTGAGGATTCACAGGCCGCCAACGCGACCGGCAATACCAGCGCAACGAGGCGCGCTTTTGAGAGCAGGCGGACGAGGCGGCCGACGGGAGAGGATGCGAGTGCGTATGTCATGCCTGATCTGGTTTTGTAGGAATGTTCAGTCGATTCTATCAAGCGCGCGCGGAGCGCGTCCGAGGACGATCGTCCAGGCGCGGTACGATAAAGATGAACCACTCACAGGTAATGCAGGGAGGAATGCAATGGCAGGACGAATCACAGGACCGTATCGCGGCTTTTTCATCAATGCGGAAGCGACGCTCAGCGGCCAGCAGCCGCCGCATTATGTCGGCGCCCTCAGTCTGACGGAGCATGGCGTCGACGAGCCGAGAAAACTTGAAAGACTGGTCCCGCTAGGCGATGCCACCGCGTTTCCCGACAACGATGCGGCGCTGAAGCGGCTGGAAACCGAGGCGCGGCAAATCGTCGATGCGCTATTCGATATTCCGGTGCAGGACGAGGATGTCCGGCCCGGCATGTAAGCCAGATCGAAGGTCGCAGGATGTGCGCGCCGTGCCGCGCCGATTGCGGGGCACGGCGCGCGACGCGACCGCCCTGTCGAATCAGTTTGTAAAGATTGCTTACGTTTGAACAAAGGTCGTCACACTTTAGATGCCTAGCGACCGCGCGAATCGCTTGAACCTCGTGGAATACCCGTGTGGCCAGGACGGGATGCAGCTGGTATGGACTTTGCTATAACAGGTTCAACCAACCATACATATATACGGGGTGTTACATGTTTGACTTCGAGCCGGGCTATTGGCTGATCGTATTGGCGGTTGCCATCTGCTTTCTAACGGCTGTGGTCGTATTGGCATCATCGATGATCCTGGAAGAAGACGAAAAACATCCAGGGCATACCGGTCTACCAGGTCGCATTGCGGCGTCGCCGCGTGACGATTCGGGCGCAGCAGCCAGCTGATCCAACCGCCCGCTCAAACTTAGTCGTCCCCGTCGTCCGAATCAGAAAATCCCGCGCTGCCACTGAATGCGCGGATCATGATCAGCGTTCCCCATCCCCAAAACCCATTGCTCACGGCGCCAAAGGCGACGCGTGGCAGGATATTGCCACTCGGCCAGATGCCTTGTACGGGTCCGAGGACAAATATCGACATGGCTGTCGGGACGATCGCACCGAATACAAAGGCGGGAATCCAAGGCGCGGGCCGATAGGGCTCGATACGGAATACCCATGCCATCACGACGGCATAGCAACCGGCCGCAATCGCCGAGACCAGGAAATTAGGGATGCCGAACGCGGGTGCTGGCGTCAGGTCGAACGGCATCTGTGCCGTCAGCCCGGCGGCGTGCAGCATGCCGATCATCGCTTGTTGAAAGAAAAGCACGGCCAGGAAGCCGGACAGGTAAGGCAGAATCAAGCGTTGCATAGGGGAAGGTCGGCACGGTCCATCAGTGGACGGTCCCGCATTATATCGGCTGTCCTCATAGAGCAGGCGTGGTATAGCTGCGCGGTACGATCCGCACCACGGCGATACGCGGTCCGATCATCTTGTCGATCAAGACATCGAAGTCGTCGAAGGGGATGCGCTGGCCTTCGCTCGGCAGCTCCTTCAGTTTGTACATCACCAGGCCACCCACCGATTCCACTTCCTCGACGCCCAGCTCGATCCCCAGCGCGCGCTCCAGCGTGAACAGGGGCAGGCTTCCCTTGCCGACCAGACTGCCGTCCGAGAGATGGGTCCATTCGTCACCATGCGCGCCGAATTCGTCGCGGATTTCGCCGACGATGGCCGCCAGCAGATTGTCCAGCGTGATGAAACCCACCGGCTTCACCGGTTGCAAGGGATCGGCGTGTCCGACAATGGCAAAGTGCGGCGCGCCGGCACGCAGACGGCGGAACAGCTCGATGGCAGGCAGGTTCGGCGGCACGCGTTGCGCCGGTCGCACGAAGCGGTCGAGGCTATCGAGCGACTGCGGCGGCGTGTTGTCGAGACCGGACAGAAACAGGTCCTTGGCGTTGATGATGCCGAGTACCGTTTCGCCGTCCGCGGCGAAATAGGGATAACGGGTAAAACGGGCGGTGCGCGCGATGTCGAGATTTTCGGCGACGCTGAGCGCTTGCGACATCGACACGACTTCGCCGATCGGCCGCATCAAATCCGAGATCTCCAGCTCGCCGAAGTCCATCGAGTGCGCGAGGATATTTTGTTCGCGCGCCGTCATATTGCCGCCGGTACGGCTCGAGCGCAAAATCAACTTCAGTTCCGACGGCGAATAGCTCGCATCGAGATGCCCAGTATTGCCCAGGCCGACCAGCTTCAGGGTGGCGCCGGCGCTGGCGTTCAGCAGTTTGATGGCGGGCAGCGCCATCCAATAAAAGCCGTACAAGGGCCAGGCGGTCCAGGCACCGACTTTCTCCGGCAAGCGCAAGGCCAGCGATTTCGGGGCTAGTTCGCCGACGACGATATGCAGGAAAGAAATCGACACGAAGGCGATCGTGAAAGAGATGCCCTTGATCATCGCCGGCTGGCTGACGCCGACCCACGAGAGCATCGGCTCCACGACATGCGCGAAGGCCGGCTCGCCGATCCACCCCAGGCCGAGTGACGCCAGTGTGATCCCCAGTTGGCATGCGGACAGGTAGGTATCGAGTTCACCGTGTACCTGCTTCAAAATCCGGCCCCGCCAACCGAGTGACTCCGCCAGTTCGGCGACCCGCGTGCTGCGCAGTTTGACGAGGCCGAACTCGGCGGCCACGAAGAAGCCATTCAACAATACCAGCGCAAATGCGGCGACGATCAGGAGGAAATTTTGCATAAAGGGGTGTCCAGCGCGACGGGCGGGTTGGACCAAGCCTAGGGAGCGTCAGTATAAGGGATGGAAAAATAAGCGCACGCGGCACCGGATCGACGGATGTCGCTTCACGGTTAGTCTGTCGCGGGAGCGATGCGTTCGGAGCGGCGATGTGGCAGGACGCCATTGGTCGCAGGTTTGCCTGAGAGCGCGTCGTGACCCCGAGCCGATGGATCGTGCACCATGCCGGATTCCGTCGGCGAGCGGGGTGCCTCGCGCACCATGCGCTGGCTGGCATCGTGTTGCGGCGCATGCACGATGCCGCGCTGTGCCGGGCGACCGTGCATCGTTCCGCTGGCGGATGCGGCCTTTGTCGACGAAGAAGCGATGCCTGACCCGTGCGAGTGATCCGCGTCGACCACGCGCGAAGTCAGGCGGTTTGCCCATGCTGCCGATGGCGCGAATGCGATGCCGAGCGGCAGGGCGACGAGTACGGTGAGTACGACGCCGGTTCGGATCCGAGGGGAGGGGTGAAGCAGATAGGACATGTCGCAAAAGGAGGCGTGGTACCAGGGTAGCGACGAGAGGACATCAACCTTGCAACGAGATTACACGGAAAGCGCCAGGGAGGAAAGAGGCGGCGCGTGGCAGCGGTTGCGTACGCAGCGCTGCGCGGCAGGCGCCCAGCTGGCAGCGCGATGCAGCGCCAACAAGCCGCGCTTCCCGCTTTATAGTTGGCCGGTTTGAATTTCACCCGTCTGCAGCGCGGCATCGAGCAGTTTTTGTTCACTCACCTTACGGATGGCGTTCTCGATCAATGCCTCGGGGCTTTCGAAGCGGGCCTTCAGTGCGGCAATCGCGCCCTCGGCTTCGAGGATGACCAACGTCTCCGGATTTTCCGCCGCGCTGAAAATCACGCGCGTGTGTTCCGCGCCGTCGCCGAGGGTGGCGCAGAATTCTTGGTTTTGGCCGCTGACCGTGTAGGTAAAGTTCTTGATCATCTCGATCCTCGCTGGTGGATGGGCAGGGCAGGGCTGGCTGACGGCCAGGATTGCTTGCGTTGGCGTTCGTGCCGCGCCTTGTCGTGGCGCAGAGGCGCGATCGTTATTCCAAGGGCGCGTCGGCTGGGTCGTCACGAAGCGGCACGTCCGATGGTGCGTCGCCGGGAATGCCGGGTATGTCATCGGGCTGCGGGGCGCTGTCAGGGGCGTGTCCCGGCTGGCCTGGCACGGGGTCCGGGCGATGAAAGAGACGAGAAATGCTAAGCGTTTTGGATAGTGAGTGCATGGTGCTCATTCCGAAGAAAATCGAAAGCATTCATGCAAAATTCGCGCCAGACCGGTCCCGTGCGTCACGCCGTATCGCGTGAGATAGGCTTGGGCTGTTGCAACTGTGGGAAAGGAGGACTGCGGAGGAGCACAACGTCGCGATATCGCTGGCAGGCGCCGACCTGTCGATATCGGACGCACAAAATGAAACAGGGCGCCATGTGTTGCCACACGGCGCCCTGTCGGAATCTGGTTGCGGGGGCAGGATTTGAACCTGCGACCTTCGGGTTATGAGCCCGACGAGCTGCCAGACTGCTCCACCCCGCGTCAGAGAAGTAACTATAACAAGAGTCTGTAGGTAACGCAAGCGTTATTGTGCATTTGCACAAAAAACAAGGCCCCGGAACCGCGGAGCGGAGGTCGGGGCCGTTTCGTTGCGCGGGCGGGAGCGTGTGATCCCGCGCGGACGTCAGATATTATTGTTCATACACACCAGTGTGCGATCAGTGCGTGCCAGTGGTGCCGGTCGTGCCAGTGGTACCCGTCGTGCCGGTGGTGCCGGTCGTCCCGGTACCGCCGCCGCCGAGAGCGCCCGCAGCTGCTGCACGTCCCGGATTGGCAGCAGCGGTGGCGCCAGCGAAACCGCCCGCGCCTACACCTGCATTAAAGCCGCCTTGGCCACCAGCCGAACCGCGCGCGGCCAGCATCGCGCCAGCGCCGCCGCCGAAGCCGCCTTGCGGTGCGACCGTTTGTGCGGATACGGCAAGCGGGGCCAGCAGCAAGGCGGACACGCTGGCTGCCAGTAACATACGAGAGCGCATATTGCCTCCTTGATCAGTGGTTTACCCTCTTGCACCTTATGAGAGATTGATTACCTTGTCAAACATAAAAATGTAAGGGAATTCTGGCGCTTAGCGTCACATTTCGGTCAAAAATACAGTGCTGTACAACGCTTTCGTAGCGTACTTTTTTCCACTTGCATGGCAGATTTTGCTGCACCGCACCGCTGCAATGGAAAGCGGTGGGGCGAACAAGGACAGTGTGTGCCGTACGCCAGGCTCAAGCTGAGCCTCAAATGAGCCTCAAGTGGGCCTCAGGGCCGCCTCACGGTTGCGGCGCGGCGGCCTTATCGCTGTCCTGTCGCGTCGCATCCATGCAGCTTTGCGTGACGACCAATGCCGTTTCGTCGGGGCCGAGCTTGCGCATCGTCCCGGTATAGAGGGTATCGACCAACTGTTGCGCCGCTTGCCTGACTGTCGGCTCGTCGATCTGCTGATCCAGTTTGGCTTTCGCCATCCACGCCGCGCCACCCTCGTCACGCCAGGCGGCTACCGCGCGCGCGGCGGCGCCCATCTCTGTGCAGGAGTCGGACGGCTGCGGCGACGGACTGGAAGCGGGCGCGGGGGTCGTGTCGTTGGTGGTGGTCCGTGTCGCGTCTGCGCCGCTTGTTGCAACCGACGCTGCCGAGGCCGGCACGCTGATACTTTCGCTAGCCGCGTTTGCGTTGGCGCAGAGCGCCATGGTAGCCGTCGTGATCGATATCGCGACGCCGCGTCGAACGGTTTCACACGGTGCGGCTATGTGAGTCTGCGCGTTCGGCGAGTGCCGGAGCGTGGCAAGCCGCAAAAAGATCGTTTTCAAATTGGACACAAAATAAAAGGCCTCTGTTATTGTAGAGCGCGGCTGCGCTCAATAACGATAAGACCCGATAAAGAACAGCATGATTACAAATGACTTGCCGAGCCCGGCTAAGACGCCGGAAGCGCGTCGGCGCGTTTCGTTCCGCTTTCTGGTGAAGGCGTTCGTCGCCATTGTCGCATTCGGTTCGATGGCGCTCGCCATGCTGGGGAGCGACGACGATACACCGCCGGCGGCAGGGCAGCAGCATTGGCAGCGCGATAACTGAAACCGGGGTAGTCGTTTCGATTCCCTGCTTCGATTGGGGGAGCGGGGCATTTGATGGGGCTAGCCACCGATTGTGGGCGGGGAACGCGGCAAGAAGTGGCGGCATTGCGCGACCAGTTACGCAGACGCACTGCCAATGCAAAAAGCCCACCGCGAACGGTGGGCTTTTTGAAAAATACGGTGGGGTGGCTGATGGGACTCGAACCCACGGCAACTGGAATCACAATCCAGGACTCTACCAACTGAGCTACAGCCACCACTATCTAACGAACAATTCAGTGCCGCGTTGTCCGTTTCAGCAACGTTTCGTGCATCACTGAAAGACCGCAATTATAGGAAGCATTCGCGGTCTTGGCAAGTACTACTTCAAGTAATTTCTCAAATAGTTGATCGACGCTGATTTGGCCGCCCGATCGCAGGGAATTCGACGGGTCAGGCGTCTGCCGTTTCGCGCCGCAAATGGGCGTTCGCTTCCTCAAAGATAGAGAAATCACCGCGCGCGAGGCGCGGGCTGTCGGACAACACGCGTCGCCAGGCACGGGCGCCGGGTACGCCACGGTGCCAACCCAGGATATGGCGCACGATCGCGTTTAGCGGGGTGCCCTGGCGGTGCGAGCTCTCGATGTAGTCGAACAGCGCTGCCTCGACCGTGGCATCGTCGATGTCGATCGTGTCCGCGCCATAGATGACGCGATCCACGCTGCGCAACATGCCCGGGTTTTGATAAGCCTCGCGGCCGATCATCACGCCGTCGAGATCCTGCAATAACGTCTGCGCTTGCTCCAGCGTCTGAACGCCCCCGTTCAGGACGATTTCCAGCGACGGAAAATCCTTCTTCAGTTGCAGAACGACCTCGTAACGCAAGGGTGGGACTTCGCGATTCTGTTTCGGGCTGAGTCCTTTCAGCACGGCATTGCGCGCATGAACGATAAAGGTCTTGCTGCCCGCTTCGGCCACCGTGCCGATAAAGTCGCGTACAAAGCTATAAGAGGTCTCGTAGTCGATGCCGATTCGGTGCTTGACCGTCACTGGCAGCGAGACGGCATCGCGCATCGCCTTGACACAGTCGGCGACGGTGGTCGGTTCGAGCATCAGGCAAGCGCCGAACGCCCCGCGCTGAACCCGCTCGGAGGGGCAGCCGCAATTCAGGTTGATTTCGTCATACCCCCATTGCTCGCCGAGTTTTGCCGCACGGGCAAGATCGTCCGGCTCGCTTCCCCCCAGTTGCAATGCAACGGGATGTTCGGTTTCACCGAAATCGAGATGCCGATGCACGTCGCCATGCAATAGCGCGCCAGTCGTGATCATTTCGGTGTACAGCCAGGCCTGCCGGGTGAACATCCGATGGAATGTCCGGCAATGTCTGTCAGTCCAATCGATCATCGGCGCCACGCAAAAGCGGCGGGGGCTGGCGTTCGGAAGCGTGTCCATCAATTCTAAAGAGTAAGGGGAGGCGGGTGGTGGCATGCGCAAAGGTGCTGACGCGCATTCAAGAGAGACGGGGGCGGAGCGCATCTTCTGCGATGGCGTCCCCACGCGCGCTGTAACAGCGAAGTATACGGGATCGGCGACGCGGGCTTTCAAATTGCGTCGATCGCGTGCCTCGGAATCGCTCCAACCGTCGACGCCGTACCACGTGCAATGGATTCGACTAGGGCGCTGGCCCTTCGATGTCACTCAGCGGGAGAACAGCAGCCCGATCGTCTGGTTGAACGATTCGACGTCGCTTGCCTGACCGACCGTCTCCAGCATCTGCTTTCCGACGCCGGTGACAGCCTCGAACAACTGTTCGCGATAGGTGTCGGGGTCCTCATGCATATTGATGTGACCGTTCAGCAGGATTTGCAACACCAATGCCTGCGCGGTTTGGGCCAGTCGAAGTTCCTTAATCTCGTTATCCATGCTTTTCTCGAAATGATCGCTGTGTTGAAACCCCGAATTCTCGCACGGCGATCGTCGCCTGGCGCAAAACGACACGTCGAAATTTCTATACAAATCTATACAATTTGAAACACTTTCAAACGATCGTTTTTATGTTTTTGTCTTCTTTCTCCGGTGGCAAATGCGCGTCGGTTGGACGTCGCGGCGTTAAATGGTGTGAGGCGGGATGCCTAGGGCGATGTAATGGCGAACCGCTTCAGATTAATCGTAGCAATATTCGATCGAAGCCTGTCCCATGTTTGATTGTTCCCTGAGTGACGTTTGCCCTCGCCAGCTATTTTCTGTGGAAAGTGCCGTGCGGCGGACCTTGGCGCGCTGCGGTGCTTGAGGCAGGGCAGTTGCAGGAGGCATGTACGTGATTTTCTGGTGGGGTCGCGTGGACAAAATGCGTTAAATAAGTGTGGCGAAATTTACGCAGAAAATTACCGATATATATCGCTAGTGAAATGATGCGTGAAAATCGACAACTGTTATTATTTTCTTGCAAGATCGCTCCGTGATAATGCAGAATTTTATTTTTTTTGATGAGGTGTTGGGTAAGCGTTTGAGGGTTTATTTATATTTTGCTTTTTTCATGGAAATATTTTCAGCAATATTTTTGGAGACGTGTTTCATATTTAAATTTTCATTTTATTTTACGCGAATCCTTTTTTTAACGTTTGAGGGGTCGTGTTTATCAAGATCGAAATCAATAACTGGCCCTATGCTTGTTGTCGACGCACTTAAGATCGCTGGCGAGCAGACGGAACGGTAATTTATACTTATCTTGCTGCCATCGCGCGTTCGATGCACGGCGGGTCCTTGGCGTCTACCGAAACCCGAGACGCGCCCGCGACGAGCATGCATTTCGGCATTTATTGCCACATGGTGCTGCATTCCTAGGTCATTCCCTAATAGGCGTACCGGCCGGGCGATACGCGGGCGAAATACAGCGTGGCGATCAAGCAACGACTGGTAGTGGCATTAAACAGATTTCACAAGCCGGATTGCACTTGTCGCAGTAGTATTCGTAAAAGCGCGAAGAGAGCGATTGCTCAAATATCTTGAATTCGCGCTAATGCCGATTGCAGTTCGGCGATGGCGAGAGTAGGATTTTCTCCATTAAGCGGTGGGACATAAAGAGTCGGGCACACATATTCCAAATACGAAAGATTGTGCCTTTCTACCAAGTGCTACGGGAAGAATCACGGTGGGTAAATTGCTGAGCTGGGCCGCCATGGGTGCGGTGAATGTCACGGTCGGCGCGGTGTGGCGCGTCTTCTTGTTCGTGCTGCGGCAAAACGCGATCGAAGGCGCCGATGAAGCACCGAAGCAGCCCAAAAAGGCGCCGGCCAAGCCGGCGACCATTACGCTGACGTCGCCGACGGCGTCCTCGGCGGTCAGTGATCAGTTGCTAAGCCGCTAAACGCCGCTCTGGAGCATCGATTGCGGCATTTGCGCGTCCGAGAAGTACCGCCTGCCACGGTAGGCGGACCCCGGCTTTTGCTCGGGGCCAGGCAAGCGCACAGGCATCGCGCCTAGCGAAGGCCTGTCTGAATGACGCGTGCGTCGGCCTGCGGGTTGATCACGCTGTACGCAAACTTCACCATCGCTTGATGCAAGGCATCCTGGCTCGCGCGCGATAGCGCCAGTGCAGCCGCATGGCATGCGCCATTCTCCGAATCACTCCCACTGCCGGTTAGCGTTTCGCGTACAGTAGGCGCGCTATGACCTTCGGGTGTCACTTCCAAGTTCAGCGCCACATGCGTCGTTCCCAGAAAATCCGCTCCGATCCGTAGATTCGGGGAGAACGTCGCTCCGGTGAGCACGTAGCGGTCTGCCGGGCCGGCCGGATTGACATCGCTGACACCGTCGTCGACCACGACTTCCGGGTAGGCACCCATCAGCGTGTCACGCAGCGAGTTGACGATCGATCGGCCCGATCGCGATGAAAACCAGTAATAGGAACAGCTGTCCGTGCCCCGAAACGTCGTTCGGGACTGGCGCAGGTCGGACGGCACCACTAGCACGGCCTTTTGGGCCAGCCCGTTACCGGGTTGTGCTTGCATGGCGGCTTGCTGAGATCCCACCGGCACATTGATGCAGGCACTCATGAGCATCGCCGCACCGAGGGCGGCCGCGGCCGTCTTTCCGCGCCGAACGACGGAGACGCCGTCGCTCGCTTCAGCGTGGTTGCGCGAAGCGGCGCCGCGATCGCGCCTGTCGATCGATCGAAGATGGGGTACCCGTGATTTCGCTTTTGTCAGCATAGGTCTTTTTTAAGGTCCGATCCGGGAACGGATGGCATATTCAGCCGCGCTGCGCTGGCCACGCCACGTCCTATCGACAATGGTCGATTCAGTGGTTGCAAGGGAAAAAGGTCAATCGATTATGACATGAGCCGCTGCGCGGGGTCGGGGATAACCCGGGGGGCATTTGGACCTGTCGCTGCCTAGCTTCCAACTCTTTTTCAGGATGCGCATCGCTGGATGCCGACGCCTGCATCCAGCGAGCGCGCGTTGGGCCATGTGTCGTCATTCCATGCACAATGAATACGCAGAGGGTCTAACCTTCAATGACCTTTCGATCGCCGTGCAAAAGGGGCCGTGCCCTCGACTAATGCTTGGCAAGCGCGTAAAAATCCGTAACATCGATTCAAGACGACATGTGTTCGCGCAATGCGCTGTCCGAGAGGGGGCATTCCCTTTCATGATCAGGGCAGGTGTCAGGAAAAAGAGAGGATTCCCGAGCGCTAGGTAGAGAGAAGGGGAATTCCGGCGATGCGATCCATTGGCGTTGTCGATGGCCGCAAACCGTCCGACCGTCCAACAGTCCAAACGCCTTATAGGCTCGCCGTGCGCTTGAAGGAGTGATGGGATGAAGCCAGAAGCACTGATTGACGCATTCGACCGAGCAGGCGCACTGTCCAGTGATTCGGCCAAGGCGCTGACCGTACAATGGGCCGCTTGGCTTGCAGGTAACTGGGAGCGCATTCCCGCGAGCGATCGCACCATGATGGTGGCGGTCGGAGGCGTGCTCTTCGACAAAGGTGCCGCATTAGAGGAGGGATTTGCACCGCCGCCTACCAGCGGTAAAGACGGCGGCCAGACAAGCGAAAACGACCCGCGCCGATAAAGTTATCGATCAGCGCGGGCCGTGTCGGAAAGCGGGCGTTGGGCGCCCGATATGCAGCGCCCACCCCTTAGCCTACAGGCGCCTCGTCCGTTTTCTTGCTCGGCGGATCGTTCGGCGCCATCTGTCGATTGTCGTCGTCTCGCTCCGGCAATGCGCTCTCCTTATGGTCACTATGGGCTGCCGGTTCCGGCTTCTGCAGAGACTTCTTGTCGTCGCTCATGCTTTCCTCCTGTTTCAAGACAGTCAAGCGCGGAGATGCGCTTGTTCTGGACGGAGTAGGTGGCGTACCGTCACCATGACGGCGTTGCAGCGTTGCAGGACGCGAGGCGAATCGCCGGGGTCCGACGGTGCTTGGCGCCGGCGGTTGCGGCCGTTTTTTTCCTATCCACACTATCTAGACAAGGACGCAAGCAACGTGCCTGAGGGCAAGTATGACCTTCAGCATCGAACACATCGGGTGCAATTGTCGGCGTTAGCGCGCCGCCATTAATGTCGCTGCGGACATCCGCGCGCGTCTATTGCGCCCCGACCGCGACCACATCGGAGATCACAAAGATCAGGAGTCCGAATGGCTCGATGTTGATGTATCTGCTTGAAAAAACAAGCTTAAGCAGCCGTTGCCGTGGGAAGCACGCTACGTGAACCTGCCATTGCTGCTGCGCGTTCGTCGGCAATGCAGCGATCGATCATCTTACAAATCGCTTCAATATTGCCAACCATGGTCATCCCGCTGTTTCGACGATACACGCGCACACTGCCACGCGCGTTCGTGGATACCAGGGGTTGCGCCGTGGGCCGCAAGGCCGCGGTCCGTGGCACGGTGGTGGCAACAAGTGGCGCTTGTTGCGGCGAGACCTGCACCGTATCGCGTTGCACGGCGACGGGGGCGGTGGCGCGTGCCGCAAGATTGGCTTTATCGCGGCACGACAAGCGTCCCCGCGCGGCACGCAGGCGGCCAAAAGGATGGATTGCGCTCTCGGCGGAAAACAGGCGAACGAGTCTCGACATGATGTAACTCCTTCAGAGGGGCGTCGGACGGATAAGTCCAACAGCAATCCCTTCGAGTGCGAAGTCGGACCGTTCCCGGTCAACGACGATCGTTGGGTAATCAGGATTTTCAGCAAGCAACGCGAGACCTTCCGGTACGCGCTTCAATCGTTTGACAGTCACTTCGTCGCCTAAACGGGCCACGACGACTTGGCCATCACGCGCTTCGTTTTGACGCTGTACCGCGAGTAAGTCACCATCCAGAATGCCAGCGTCACGCATACTTAAGCCCCGCACCTGCAATAGATAGTCCGGCTGACTGGTGAATAAGGCCGGATCGCAGTGGTACTGATGCAAGACGTGTTCCTGAGCCAGAATCGGGCTCCCCGCCGCAACGCGTCCGATCAAGGGCAGTGACAGCGACCCGGCACGCGACAGCATGCCGGCGAACGCCGCTTGACTTGGCAATCCCGCACCGCCCGCACCACTGCCGTCCACGCCTTCACCATCGCGACGACTGTCGTCCGTTGCATGCACCACGCGAATGCCGCGGGAGGCGCCCGGTGACAGTACGATCACGCCCTTGCGCGCCAGTGCCCGTAAATGTTCCTCGGCGGCGTTCGCAGAACTGAATCCCAGCGCCGCGGCGATTTCAGCGCGCGTCGGTGGGAAACCACTGCGTTCGATTGCTTGAACGACCAGATCGAATACCTGCTGTTGGCGCGCGGTAAGCTTAAGCATGTCTCGATTCCTGTATGCGATACTGTGATTCTATACAGTATTTTTTTTGGTGCAACTGTTTTCGTTGTGGTGACGTGACGGGGCGCGACCGCCGCCGAACGGCGGAGGGTCACGCGCATCATCGGGCTTCGCGTCATACCGGACGGTGGCAACAAGGCGACAGCCGCGGCGTTGTCTGGCACACTCCCGGCCTGTTTTCCGCTTTCGTTTCAGGTGTGATTGTTTCGTGAATAAAGGAACCCCGCAGATGACCGCCCCTTCTTCTTCGATGGATATCGGCGTGCCGGCCGCCGTACGGTCCTTGCCGAGGATCGCTTTGCTGACGACCGGTGGCACGATCGCCGGCGCCGCTGCCTCGGAAAGCGACTCGCTGCGCTACGCAGCGGGCGCGCTCGGCGGCGACGCGCTGCTGCGAGCCGTCCCGGCGCTGGCGCGAATCGCGCAGATCGAGACCATCGCGGTGGCCGCGATCGACAGCAAGGATGCCGATCCGGCGTTCTGGTGTGCATTGACGGAAACGGTGCGCGCCACGCGTGCGCGCGACGATATCGATGGCATCGTCATCACGCACGGCACCGATACGCTGGAAGAGAGCGCCTATTGGCTCGATCTCATGTTGGCAGCGGGCAAGCCGGTCGTGCTGACGGCGGCAATGCGACCCGCGACGGCATTGTCGGCGGACGGGCCGGCCAATTTATTCGATGCGGTGACGCTTGCCGGCGATACGTCGGCGCGCGATCTCGGCGTTCTGGTGACCTTGCAGAACCGCATTCATGCCGCGCGCGATATCGTCAAGGTCAGCAGTCACGCGTTGGATGCCTTCGCGTCACCTGCGGGGGGACCGTTGGGGTGGGTGCAGGACGGGCGGGTCGGCTGGCTGCGCCGACGACACCTCGCGTCGCTTACCGCGCGCGATGAAACGGGTTCGACGCCATCGTCGCCACTGCGGCAGACGCTGTTCGGTGAAGTCCCGAGCGGTGCGTCCGGCGATCGCCTGGAAGCGCGCTTGCATGTCCGGCGATTGCAGCCGTCCGATCTGCCCGACGTCGAGGTGGTCGTCCAGTATGGCGGGGCCTCGCCGCATTTGATCGACGCCCTGCTCACCCACGGCGTGCGAGGGATCGTGGTGGCCGGCACCGGAAACGGTACCGTCAATGCGGCGCTGATGGCGGCGATGCAGCGTGCGGTAGCGGCCGGTGTCATCGTCATCCGGTCGAGTCGCGCCGCCGACGTGCATGTGAGCGCGAACGCCGCGGTGGATGACGACGGCGAAGGCTTTGTCGCGAGCGGCACCTTGAACCCGTACAAGGCGCGGATCCGCCTGATGCTGGCGCTGGCCGTCGGCCTGTCCGAACGCAGTGCCATGCAGGCCTGCTTCAATCTTGCTTGACCGACGGCGGATGGGTTCGCGCCAGCGCCGCGCGGACATCCCGCAGCGCGTGGCGCACCGCGGTACAAGCGTCGATGTAGCGGATCTGCAGGCGCAGCCAGTCGCCGCCTGAGGCGTCGCCCGATTGCTGGATGATCAGGCTGCAGTCGTCGACAAAAGGCTGTAAGCCCAACATCGCCGCCGGCCCCTTGTTGTGATGCGCGATGTCACGGAGCCGCGATGCGTCCTGATCCGCTATCGCCGCGGCGAATTCCGGCAGCGATGTGCTCAGCCCTTCCTCGAACAGATCGATCAATTTGCGCGCGAAGTCGCCGTCTTGGTGGGAGAGTGCCAACAAGGCGGCGACCTGTTTTTCCGCCTGCGCCGCATCGCCGGCGCGGTACACCCGCACGGTCTTCGATCTTGGGTTGCTGTCCTGCTCGGATGCATCGCTTGGCGCCGACGCGATAGGTAGCGATGACGTCGGTACAGGCAGGGCGCCGGCCACGTCGTCGATCGGCAGGTGGGCGCGCAGCATGCCGAGCGTCACCGGTTTGACGAGCCGCCCGCGCATGCCACTTTCCAGGCAATGCGCCAGACAGGTTTCGGTGCCGTCCGCGCTATAGCCGATCACGGGCAGGGCGGGCCAGCGTTGCGCGCAATGCCGCGCCAAGGCATAGCCGTCCATGATCGGCATATTGCAATCGGTCACCACCGCATCGAAGGCATCGCCTCCCGGTTCCTGGCTTTCCTCCAGATGCAGCAACGCTTCCGTTACGGTCCCGGTCGTGACCGGCCGCAGTCCGATCTGTGAGAGCTGTGTGCTCAACAGCAGCAGGTTGGCCTCGTGGTCGTCGACGATCAGCACACGGGCGCCCGCCGCAAGGGGGACCTGAAACGACGGCGGGCTCGCGCCACTCGGCACCGCGGCCGGTGGACCGCCCGGGGTGCCCGGCCTGCGTGCCTCGACCACGTGGAACGGCAAGGTCAGCGAAAAGGTGCTGCCGCTGCCTTCCTGGCTCTCGACATCGATCGTTCCCTGCATCGCATCGATGATCCTTTTGGAGATTGCCAAGCCCATGCCGGTGCCCCCATAGCGCCGGAAGGTGTCGTGCGAAAGCTGTTGAAACGGCTGGAACAGCAGCGGGCGGAGATCTTCCGGAATGCCGGGGCCGGTGTCGCTAACGCTGATCGCGAGCCACACGGTGCGCCGCGCCGCGTCGTCGTTGTCCGCGTCGCCGACGACCATTCTGGGGGTCCGATGCAGCAGTTCCTGGGGCGGCACCGCGCGGCGCACGCATAGCGTAATCCGCCCCTCGGCGGTAAATTTGATCGCATTGCTCAGCAGATTGGCCAGGACCTGTCGCAGTCGCGAGGTATCGAAGACGAGCGGGTCCGGGATCGATGGGTCGCGTTCCAAGACCAGATCCAAGCCTTTTTGCCGCGCATTCTGTCGATAAAACTCAGCGATCTCATCAATCTGCGCATGTAGCGAGGCGGCGTGGCAATCGAGCCGCAACGCGTCCACTTCGGTGCGGGCAAACTCCAGCAGGTCGTTTAGCAACGTCATCAACGACGTGGCGCAACGCTGCGCCAGATCCGCCTGGCGTTTCAATGGCACCGGCGCGCGGGCGTCGGTCGCCATCAGTTCCAGGACGCCGACGATGACATTCATCGGCGTGCGGATTTCATGGCTCATGGCCGCCATGAACATCACTTTGGCGCGATTTGCCGCTTCGGCCTCGTCCTTGGCCAGACGCAAGGCACGCTCCATCCGTTTGCGCTCGGTCATGTCGATCCAGCCACCCAGCATCGCGCCGCCATGGATCGCATCGCCCGCCATCCCGAATTCTCCACCGACTTCCCCTAGCGCGACCAGCCAGTGGCATCCCTCGAACTGCTGGCCATTGATGCATAGCGACAAGTTCTCGGAGTACGTTTCGGCTCCCGCGGCAATGGCATCGTAGCCGCGTTGCACTTTCAGGCGGCTATCCGGATCGAGCTCATCGGCTTCGTGGACGCGCTTGCCGCGCATTTCCAGTAACGATTTTCCCGTGGCCTGCTGCATCGCGCGGTTGCAGTCGATCATGACGCCGGCCGCGTCGCGTACATAGCTCGGGATCGGATTGGCATCGATCAGTCGCCGCAGGAAAGCGATCCGGCGCGTCAACTTCGCCTCATGGTGATGCCGCCGACGAATGCGTTGGCGCAGCTTGTAGTTCCAGATCAGACTGGCGCTGCCCAGCGTCAGGCCAATCCCTAGTATCCAGGACAGCACGCGCGAGTCGAGCCACCGGCTGCCAAGCGGTGCCATTTCGTCGTACCAATGGAAACGAAACGCATGCAATGTGTCCGACGGAATGGTGCCGAGTGCTTCGTCGATGATGCGCGCCAGTTGCGTGTCGGCCTGCCGGGTGCCGAACTGGATGGGAATGGTACTCGGACCGGTGGTGCCGCTGAGGCACAAACCCGCTCGATCGCGCGACGACAGGAGATAGCTGGCGCTGTCCAGGTAGACGATAGCGGCATCGACGTCCCCACGCCTGACGAGTTCCAACGTTTGCCGTTCGTCGTCGGCAAACAGCAGGCGCTCGCCGTGCAATTGCCGCGCGGCGAGGAAGTCCGAAATGGCCCGGCCCCGTGTCAAGGCGACCCGCTTGCCGTGCAGCGCGCTCAAGTCCGACATCGGAACCGTCTCGCAGGCAGAGACGATGGCGCCGGTGACATAGAGAAAGGGACGAGTGGTGCGCTCGGTGCCGGAGGTACGAAAGCCGGTGGGCGGCATGTCGTGTGGATAGCGTCTGAGATCGACCGGGGCATCGCTGCGCGTCGTCAGAAAGAGGTCGGCATCGCCGCGTGCGACGATTTCACGTGCGGTATCCGGGGCGTCGGCATAGACCGGGGAAAACGTCAGGCCGGTGCGCGCGCTGATCATTTCGAGGATGGACGCGGTCAGCCCGCTGAGTTGCCCGCGTTCGTTCTGGAAGGCGATCGGGATATTGTTGCGCGGCACGGCGACGCGGACCTCGGCATTGCCGGCGATCCAGGCGCGGGCCGTCGTATCCAGGCGCATTCGCATCGATCCGGCATGGGGCACCGGATGATTCCAATGGCGCGCGATATCGCTGCGCATCCTGGGTGTCTGCTCGCGCAATGCGGCGTCGATATTAGCGAGCAGGTTGCGCGCGCCAGCGTCCGATTCGCGCACGGCAAAGCGGTAATGAATCGGCACACGCGGCATCAGGGGGTGCGCTTGCAACTCGCTGAACAACGGCGCTTTTCCATAGGCCTGCAGCGCATTCGGATCGCCGAGAAAGGCTTCCACATGGCCCAATGCCACGTCGCGCAGACCGGCATATTGCGTCTCGACCGCGAGCCAGCGTCCGGTAGTGACGGCCGCCGGCAGTCTCGCCTTGTAGAGATCGTCGGCAATCTGGTTCGGAATGAAGGCACGCAGCATGGCACTGGCGGCCGGCATCGGTCGTGCGCCGGGCAGCAAGCGGCGCGAGATCCACGCGGCGCGAGACTCGTGATAGGGCAGACTCATCGCGAGGGGCGTCGGCGCATGGGTGGCCGCGTCTTTTTTCTTGAGGGGCAGGGCGCTACGCGAAGAGGCCGTTTTCGTTGGGTCCAGCAAGAGCGGCTCGGTGTCGGTCCGGCCGCCCGCGGTGACGCCAGCCGCCACTTCGATGCGGCCTTCTTCCATGGCCTTTTCCAGTGCGTGTCGCGACTCGAACGCCTCGACCTGCCAGTTCAGACCAAGTTGATGTCCTAGTACCAGCAACTGATCGGCGACGATGCCTGTGAGGATCTGCTGGGTCGGATCGACGATGACCACCGGTTGATTGCCGCGCAATACGCCGACGCTGACTTTACGGCAGCGTTGCACATTGATCGGCGCCAAGGCACCGCGCGCCATCATGACGGCATCGGACGGTGCGCCTAGACGCAGCCATTGGCGCGTGGCGTGCGGGGGATGGGCCGCAGGCTGCGATGCCGGGCCGGCGAAAGCGCCCGTTCTGTGTGGACCGGGTCCTCGATGCCTGTTTTTTTCGTGCGTGGTCGGATGCGCGTCCGATGCCGGGGCAGCATTGACTCCGATGTCGTAGCCGCCGATGGCGACAAGCACCATCGTGCAAACAATGAGACGGAATAAATAGGATGCCAAAATATCGTCCCATCCTGTTCAGTAAGACGAAACCGGGAAGCGACTGTGTGACGTGCTTCCTATTGGCATCTAGGACCGGGGCTAGGCGGAAAGGGATTATTCCATGGCCAGCGCAGCGCGCCACGGACGACGGGACTCATTTTCGGCCAAATAATCGCGTCGCCTGCTCAGGCGTTTCGCCTGGCACGCCAGATCCGCGTTTCCGCCAACTGCAGAGTGGAGTAGATTTTCTATAAAACGCAACTAACAGGCTTTTGTTGTTCCGCCAACTTTTCTTTGCTAACAATGCAGCAGCTCTCTCGTTGGCGATTATGCACACGCTCACATTGTCTATATGCCGTTCGCATCCGATCCGCACGGAAAACGGCGATACCCACGCCAATCGATCAGAGCATCGCCTCGAAAACAGATGCGTCCTAGCATTGCAGTTGACCCGGATCGGAATCCTTCAGACAATCGAGTTCGGTCGCGAACCGGTACGTCATCGCAAAATTGCAGCGCTTTCCCTGACGCTGCCAGAGACCCCCATTGCGACGTAATGCTATGCCGTACGATCCGCGCGCGACCTATCCCAAGGAGACTGACCTCATGCAGGACAATAAGCAATCAAACGAGGCATCGATGCCGACCGCCACGAAGACGCGGATGCAGCGCGCAATGCGCACGACGGCCGCCGCGCTCGCGCTCACCATGACCGGCATGAGCACGGCCGCTTATGCGGACACCACTTTGCTGAACGTGTCGTACGACGTGACCCGCGAGCTGTATCAGCAAATCGACCCGGCCTTCATTGCCTATTGGAAAAACACGACCGGCGAGACGGTCAGCGTGAAGCAATCGCATGGCGGCTCGAGCCCGCAAGCGATGTCGGTATTGCAAGGCCTGCAGGCCGATGTCGTGACGATGAACCAATCCAGCGATATCGATGTGCTGGTGCAGAAGGGCGGCCTCGTCGACAAGGACTGGCGCAAGGCGTTTCCGAACAATGCCAGCCCTTATACGACGACGATGGTCTTCCTCGTACGCAAGGGCAATCCCAAGCACATCAAGGACTGGGACGATTTGGGGAAGCCCGGCGTGCAAGTGATTCTGCCAAATCCGAAGACCTCGGGAAACGGCCGATACAGCTATCTCGCCGCGTGGGGATGGAAGGTGCAGCACGGTGCGACCGACGCGCAGGCGCAGCAATTCGTGCAATCCATTCTGCATAATATTCCGGTCCTGGATACCGGCGGGCGGGGAGCCACGACCAGCTTCGCGCAACGCGGGCTCGGCGATGTCCTGGTGACCTTCGAAAACGAGGTGGCACTGATCCAGCAGGAATTCGGTGCCGACAAGTTCGAGGCGGTCTATCCGTCCGAGAGCTTGCTGGCGGAGCCGCCCGTTGCCGTGGTGGACAAAAACGTGGACCGCCATAAGACGCGGCGCGAAGCCACCGCTTTCCTGAATTTCCTCTGGTCGCGTGATGGGCAGGAAATCATCGCGAAGCAACACCTCCGTCCGCGCGATCCGAAGGTGCTGGCGGAATACGCCAGTACCTTCCATCCGATCAAGACGTTCACGATCGATCAGGTTTTCGGCAGTTGGGACAAGGCGCAGGCCGTTCACTTCAGCGACGGCGGCACGTACGACAAGGCGATCATGGCAGCCAAACAACCCTAACCGCTGACGACGGCTGAACGAGGGCGTTTGCGCACGGAGCACATCGTGCGCAAACGCCTTTTTTTTCGCACTGTATTTTTGACACCGTTTTCCGCCGAATCTGATTTAGGTAAGATGGCACCATATATTGGAACTAGGTTCCGTAAAATGGAACCCAAGCTTCCGGGAATTTTGGCTAGATGAGCATTCTCGATACCGCTTCCGACGTGCTGCGCCTGATGGCGCGCCGTCAAACCGATCTGACGATGACGGACCTCGTCGACCAATTGGGTATGCCCAAAAGCACGGCATCGCGCGTGCTCAAGCAGATGACCGAAACCGGTTTGCTGGCGCGCGATCCGGTATCGCTTGCCTATCGCCCATCGATGCTGGTGCTGGAACTAGGGCATTTGGTGCGTGCCGCGACGCCCTTGATCGATATGTGCGGGGCGGCCCTCGAGACCTTGTGCGGGCGCCACGGCCACACCGGCTATGTTTCCTTGCTCGAAGGGCAGGATGTCGTGGTGTTGAAGGTGCGCCCGGGCAGTCAGGCCTTGCGCGCAATGACGAATCCTGGCCATCGTTCGGCGTCGTGGGCGACATCGACGGGCCGCGCGCTATTGGCGCGCGAAACCGACGATGCGGTCCGAGAGCGCTTTCGCGCGGGGCTGCCGGCGCTGGATGCGTCGGAACATCGCGGGCCCGCATCGGTCGACGCGCTTTTGGCGGAGTTGGCGCTGACGCGCACGCGTGGCTATGCGCTCGCGCAGAACGAGGCGATGTCTGGCGTGTGTTCGATTGGTTGCAGCGTGGCCGACGCTGCGAGCGGTGAACGCCTGGCTTTTTGCCTGAGCTTTCCCGCCGGGACATTAGAACCAGATTCGATCACGGCGCTCGGCCGTGACGTGCGTGCGCAGGCGGCGCAGATCGGGCGTGCATTGGGCGACCCGTTCTGGACGACCGCGCTTTTATCGTAGTTTTTTCCGTCCTTTCTCTTTTTCGAGTGACACGATGCAAGCGTCTTCCGCTCCAGGCTCGTCTTCCGGCGCGCCGGCTCCTCTCCCGCCAGGCGATCAGGCCGGGCAACGTCATCCTTCCGCGCTGTCGCCGGCTAATCTGGTGCTGCTCGCGGTATTGAGCATCGTCGGCGCCATCATCGGCATCGAGTTACTAGTGAAATTGGGCGTGACGCCGAATACGTCGATCATCGGCGCATTGGCGGCCATGATCTGCGCGCGCGTGCCGTTGCGCTTCTTCCGCCAATATCGCTCGGTGCATACGCAAAATCTGGCGCAAAGCGCGATCTCGGCGGCAACCTTCGGCGCCGCCAACAGCCTGCTGTTGCCGATCGCGATTCCCTTCCTGTTCGGTCGCCCGGATCTGGTCATGCCAATGTTCTGCGGCGTGGCATTGGGCATGCTGCTCGATGCGTATATGTTGTATCGGATGTTCGGCACGAATGTGTTTCCGGCGAGCGGTACCTGGCCGCAAGGCGTTGCGGCCGCCGAGGCGATCAAGGCGGGGGACGAAGGGGGCAAACAAGCGCGCTTGTTGGGCCTGGGGCTCGGCGTCGGTGCGCTCGGCAGTTGGCTGGGCATTCCGATGTCGGCGTTCGGCACGGCCTTCATCGGCAATATCTGGGCGCTCGGCATGCTCGGGCTCGGTTTCCTGATTCGCGGTTATTCCGTCCCGCTGTTTCACTTCGCCATCGACAAAGCCTATATCCCGCACGGCATGATGATCGGTGCAGGCCTGGTCGCGCTGCTGCAAGTGGCCACGATGGTCTGGCGCGACCGTCATGGCGCGGTCTCGAAAACGGCGATCGACACGCCGCGCGCCGCGGCAGCGATCCGCGCGCCGGGGATCGGGAAGTCGCTGCGGTTCGGCGGTCTGGGCTATATCGTTATTGCCGCCATTGTCGCGGGCGCGAGCGGGCTGTACGGGCAAATGTCGACCGGTATGTTGATCGGCTTCATTCTGTATGCCGCTTTCGCGGCCTTCGTCCACGAATTGATCGTCGGCATCGCCGCCATGCATTCGGGATGGTTTCCCGCCTTCGCCGTCGCCTTGATCACGTTACTGATCGGGATGCTGCTCGGTTTCCCGACTGTGTCGCTGGTGATCCTCTGCGGCTTTTCCGCGGCGACCGGCCCGGCCTTCGCCGATATGGGCTATGACCTGAAAGCCGGCTTTATTCTGCGCGGACAGGGTGCCGATCCGGCATTCGAGCTGGAAGGGCGCCGTCAGCAGTTGATCGCCGCGATGATCGCCTTTCTTCTCGCTATCCCGGTCGTCTATTTCGCCCACAGCGCCTTCTTCGCGAACAATATGATTCCGCCGGTGGCGAAGGTCTATGTGTCGACGATTCAGGCCGGCGTCGCGCCGGGCATCATGCAAGCCCTGCTGATCTGGGCCGTCGTGGGCGCCGTTCTGCAATTTCTGGGCGGCCCCAAGCGTCAGCTCGGCGTGTTGTTCGCCACCGGTCTGTTGATCGCCAGCCCCTTGGCGGGCTGGGCCGTGCTGGTCGGTATCGTGATGCGCGTGGTGATCGAGCGACGCGGGGAATCGGCTCGCAGCGCGATGGAAGTCTTCGCCGCCGGGGTCATTGCCGGTGATGCCTTATTCAGCTTCTTCAGCTCCTTGATCCGGACACGCTCCCATTGAGGACGATGCGGCCCGCACCTGCACCGCGGGCTGTCTTTACATTTTTGAGATATAACCGATGAGCCTTGCACAAACTCTCCAGGTCTTCGAAGCGTTCGACAGCCGTTATGCGTCGGGACAGACCGTCGTCGATCTGTTGGCGCCGTTTGCCGATGTCGGTGTGACGGTGGAAGTCCTCGAAATCGGCGGCCCGAAGGGCACGACCGACTTCGTCAAGATCGCGATCCCCGGGGAAGCGGGCAAGCGGAGCGGGGGCACCGCGAAGAGCCTCGGCATCGTGGGGCGCCTTGGCGGTATCGGCGCACGGCCGTCGCGGATCGGTCTCGTGTCCGATGCCGATGGCGCGATCACCGCCGTGGCGGCCGCCTTGAAGCTGGCGCAGATGCGGCGTAACGGCGACCCGCTGCCGGGCGATGTGTTTCTGACCACCCATATCTGCCCGACCGCACCGACCCGGCCGCACGATCCGGTGGACTTCATGGATTCGCCGATCGATACCGAAGACGTCAATGCGCACGAGGTGTGGGATGAGATGGATGCGGTATTGTCGATCGATACGACCAAGGGCAATCGCATCATCAATCACAGCGGTTATGCGATTTCGCCGACGGTGAAAGACGGGTATATCCTGCGTGTCTCGGAAGACCTGATTCGCATCATGGAAATGACGAGCGGCCGTCACGCCGTCACGTTCCCGGTGACCACGCAGGACATCACGCCGTACGGTAATGGCGTGCATCATCTGAACAGCATCATGCAACCGTCGATCGCGACCAGCGCGCCGGTGGTTGGCGTCGCGATCACGACGCAGAGCGTCGTGCCGGGTTGCGGCACGGGCGCGAGCCAGGAAACCGATATCGCCTCGGCGGTGAAATTCGCCGTCGAAGTCGCGAAGGAATTTGGACGCGGCAGTTGCGCGTTCTATGATGACAAGGATTATGCGCGGCTGCTCGAATTGTATGGCTCGCTGGCGCATTTGAAAGTACGGCACCCGAACCTATAACGCTTCTGCGGATCCAAGCGATGACTTCACGAAAATTAGGGACCTTGACGATCGGCCAGGCACCGCGCGCCGATATCACGCCGATCCTCGATCAGCATCTGCCGGCCAGCTTGCCCCGTGTGCATCTGGGCGTGCTGGATGGCATGACGCATGCCGATATCGAAGCGCAGTTCACGCCGCAGCCGGGCAATGGCACGCTGATCTCCAAACTGCTCGACGGCACGGCGGTGGTGCTGGACAAGCTGGCCGTGCGTGCGGTATTGCAAAGCAAGATCGATGCGCTCGTCGATCAAGGCTGCGATGTCGTGCTGATCCTCTGCACCGGTGAGTTTCACGGTTTGGTCGGGCGCACCGCCTGGCTGGTCGAGCCCGACCAGATCGTGCCGCCGGCCGCTGCGGCGATTGCCGGCGATCGGCAAGTCGGCATTCTGGTGCCCCTCGTCGGCCAGATCGAGAGCGAATACCAAAAATGGCAAGGCCTGCGCAAGCGGCCGATCTGCGCGACGGCGTCGCCCTATGCGGATCCGAACGATACGCGGGAGCTGGAAGCAGCGGCGCGCCAATTGCGCGATCAGGGTGCCGAACTGCTGATCATGGATTGCATGGGATTCGTCGAGCGCCATCGTGAAGTCGCAAAAGCCGCCTCCGGCCTGCCGGTGATTTTGTCGAATGCCTTGATTGCACGTCTGACTGCGGAGTTGTTGTAATGAATCTGTTGTTGTTGAGTAATTCACGTGGGCCCGATGGCGCGTATCTGGCGCATGCACTGGATGCGGTTCGCGAGCTGGTCGGCACGAACGGTGTCCCGGCAGGCACCGAGTCGGCGCGCAAACGCGCCGTCTTCATCCCGTTTGCCGGCGTGACGATGACCTGGCCGTCCTACACGGAAACGGTCGCCGCGGCGTTGGCGCCGGCCGGCCTCGATATCATCGATATCGATACGGTAGGGGATATCGCCGCGCAGCAAGCGGCGGTACGCGCCGCCGATGTGATTATCGTCGGCGGTGGCAATACCTTTCAGTTGCTGGGGACCTGTCGCGCGCGCGGCTTGCTGGACGTGATCGCCGAAACGGTGCGTGCGGGGCTGCCCTATCTCGGTTGGAGCGCCGGCGCGAATCTCGCCTGTCCGTCGATCTCGACCACCAACGATATGCCGATCGTCGATCCGCAAGGCTTCTCCGCATTGGGGCTGATCAACTTCCAGATCAACCCGCATTACACGAATGCCTTGCCGGAAGGGCATCGCGGCGAGACGCGTAATCAGCGCATTGCCGAATTCCTCGTGGCGAATCCGCATACCTGGGTGCTCGGCTTGCCCGAAGGCGATTGGCTGCGCGTGCGCGGTACCGACGTGAGCTTGCACGGTCCGTTCGATGCCTGCCGCTTTTTGCCGAACCAGGACCCGGTATCGATCGCCGCGGGCGCCGTCAGCGCGTACTGACCGCACGCATCGACTTCGACAGGGATCGAAGGACTTCATCATGTCGCTTGGCATCATTCGCGTCTTGACCACGGAAGACGACCGCATCCTCGGCGAGCATGGCCGCATGTTGCGCGCGCAATATGGCATCGCTTCCTTTACACGCTGTATTCCGGAGCAAGAGAGCGGGATCTTCGATGCAGTCAGCGCGGCGGGCATGTTCGCCGTGGAAATGCTCGGCGCCGCCGTCGGGTCCGACATCGACATCGACGGCAGGCGCCGCGCGCTTCAGTAACCCTGTTGGCGATCGACGGCAGCGGGAATCGTGCCGTTCGCACGATAAGCGGCAATATTGCTTGCCACGATCTCCGAGGCGCTGACGCGATCCGTTGGCGCGGAGATGTGCGGGAGCACCGTGACGTCGGCGTGCCGCCAGTGCCAGCTGTCGGCGGGCAACGGCTCCTGATCGAAGACATCGAGTACCGCATGCTTCAGCTGTGCGTTATCGAGCGCCGCACGCAATGCCACGTCGTCGACGATCGGGCCGCGTGCGAAATTGATGAAGCCGGCCGACGGCTTCATCGCCGCGAGCGCGGCGGTGTCGACCAGATGCCGGGTATCGGCCGTCAGCGGCAGCAGGCAGACGACGATATCGCTTTGCGCCAACATCGCATGCAGTTCCGCCTCTCCGGCGTGGCATTGGACGCCGGCAATCGTCTTGCGTCGACGACTCCATCCGCTGACCTGAAAACCCGCCGCGCGCAGACGGTGCGCGGCCGCTTCGCCCAAGGCGCCCAAACCCAATAAGCCGACCGTTTTCGCGGCCGGTCGTGTGTAGTCATGCTGCAGCCATTGCGCGGCTTGTTGCTGTTTCGCATAGGCCGGCATGTCACGATGCAGATACAAGGTCCAGGCGAGCACCGCTTCGGCCATCGTATCGGCCAAGGCTGGATCGACCAGTCGAACGATCTGCAAAGACGTGCCCCCGGCAGCCGGAGCGGCATCCAGATCGGCGACCAGACGCTCGACGCCGGCCCAGACACTGTGCACCCACTGCAGCCCCGTCAGCGCGCGTACGTCGTCCGGATTCGGATTGGCGACGATCGCCACCGGGCACGCGGCCTTTTCGGCATCGCTCAGCGCGGAGAACGGCACCACGCGCTCGTTCGGCATCGCCGCCTGCAGCGTCTCGATCCATTGTTGCGCGAACGCGTAATGCGGGCTGCAGAGAAACGGCAGCGGCGGACGGGAAGCAGAGGCGGACAGGGACGACGACATCGATCGAATCTCGGAAGAAAGGCAAGGTGCAATCGTAGCAATAAATACAATTTTTGCAAAACGGCATCGTACCGCGCGAACGTTTTCGTTTCGATAATCGACGGGTTTATCTTAATTTTGGCTTGACGGTTGTTTTTTGCGTTTGTATAAATTTGTACAAATGAAGCAAAATTCCTTTTCGACGATCCCCTTCATCAGGACAAGAATGACCATGCGCGCTCCGTTCACTCTCCGTTTTGCGAAATTGGCCCTGCCGGTGGTTCTCGGCGCTTCGATGCTGTCGACTATCGGTTTGGCCCGTGCGGCCGATGTCAAAACCGTTGAAGCCGGCAAGCTGACCTATGGGGTGGCCGCCACGTTCGCACCGTTCGAGTTCACGAAGGACGGCACATTGACCGGCTTCGATATCGACATCGTCAACGCGATCTCCGCGAAGATGAAGTTGGCGGCGAATGCGCAGAGCATGCAGTTCAGCGGCCTGATTCCGGCGCTGCAGGGCGGCCGGATCGATATGATCAATTCGGCGATGTACATCACGCCTGCACGCTCGGCGCAGGTCGATTTCGTGCCCTACCTGAAGGTTGGCGATCGCATCATCGTGCAAGCGGCCAATCCGGCGAAGATCACCGGCCGGGACGATTCGGTGTGCGGCAAGAATATCGCGGTGACCTTGGGCGGTATCGAGGAAACGTATGCACGCGCCGATGTGACGCGCTGCCAGGCCGCCAACAAGCCGGCACCGAACGTCATGACGCTGCCAACCGCACAAGACGCCGCGTTGAGCCTGCGCCAGGGACGCGCCGACGCGATCTATAACTCGACGCCGGGCACCGTGAAGTTGCTCGACGACGTGCCGGGTGTGTACGCAGCGGTGGGTGCCGAATTCGAGCAGAAGACGAATATCGGCTTTGCCGTGCCGAAGGGCAATGCCGCTTTCGCCGATGCACTGCGCGCCGCATTGACCCAGGTGGTCGCCGACGGCACGTACGACAAACTGATTGCGAAGTGGAAGCTGCCGGAAACGGTCTCGATCTTCAAGCAGTAAGCATCGGCGATGCGACGGTTTTATATCGCCGTCGCAGACAGGTTTCGTAAAGGAAGGAAAGAGGCAGGCGTATGACGGGATTCACTCAACCGGTGGCACAGGATGTCATCGACGCGATGGCGCGGCTGAAGGACGTGGCCGTGGACACGCCGATCGTGCGGTCCGATCGGCTCGACGCGATGACGGGCGCGCGGGTTTTTATCAAGCTGGAAAATCTGCAACGCACCGGCGCCTTCAAGTTTCGGGGTGCCTACAACTGTCTATCACGGCTCGATCGCACCACCTGTCCGGACGGCGTGGTCGCCTATTCGACCGGCAACCACGGTCAGGCGATTTCGACGGTCGGCCGCATGTTGGGCATTCCGACGACTGTCGTGATGCCGTCGAACGCGCCCGCGAACAAGATCAAGAAGGCGCGGGAAAACGGCGCGCGTATCGTCCTCTACGACCGCGAACGGCAAAGCCGGGAAGCGGTTGCCGCCGAGCTGGCGAAAGAAGGCCAGTATGCGGTCGTACCGCCGGGCGACCATCACCACGTGATTGCCGGGCAGGGAACGGTTGCCTATGAAGCGTTGCAGAGCCTGAGCGCGCGGTTGGGCCGCGATGCGGTCGATATGATCGTCGTGCCATGCGGCGGGGGCGGATTGTCCGCCGGCACGATCCTCGCGGTCGAAGCCGCGGGGGCGAAGGCCCAGGTCTGGGCCAGTGAGCCGGCGGACTTCGACGATACGCGTCGCTCGCTCGCGTCGGGGCAGCGCGAAACGAACCCGGCCGGGCGCGTGTCGATCTGCGATGCCTTGCTCGCCCCGGTGCCGGCGGAACTGCCGTTTTCGATCAATGGGGAGCGCCTGTCCGGTGTGTTGACCGCCGACGATGCCACCGTGATGGAGACGATGCGTTTCCTTTTCGACGAATGCCGCGTCGTCGTCGAGCCGGGCGGTGCCGTCGGGCTGGCCGGCGTGATCGCCCAGGCGCGCTCGGCCGATGCCGATAGGCTGAAAGGCAAGACGATTCTCGTCGTCGCATCGGGCGGCAATGTCGACCCGCAATTGTTCGCCACGGCCATTCTCGGTGAGGCGTCGTCCGCCTCGGCGTGATGTCAGGCCGGCCTGGCTGCCGCACAGACGGCGCGCAGCCAGGACAGGATCAAGGGGTGCGGTCGCGCCGGCGTCGACATCAATTCGGGATGGCCCTGCGCGCCGGCGTAGAAAGGATGCCTCGCACGTGGGGCGGCAGCGATGCCATCGACGATCGTCCGGCTGGCATCCCATGCCGCGATATCGATGTCGGCCTGCGCCAGGGCGGCAAAGAGCGCGGGGTTCAGCCTGAAGCGATGGTTGCACCGGATCGCCGAACCGATCGGGCCGTGCGATGCGGCCAGGACCGGCTGCAATCCGAGCCGATGTCCGCCATCGGCATTGCGCACGAAAGAGGGCAAGGTCGTATCGGGGGCCAATTCGAGCAGCGTGATATCGCTGCGGCCTGTCGCGCGTTGCAACGCGGCGGTTGTCATCGTTTGCATGCCGAGACACAAGCCGAGCGTGGGGATGCGATGACGCCAACCCTGTGCCGCGGCGGCAATCTGTCCGGCCACCCGGCCCATGTCGGCGCCCCCGGGAAGGACGATGCCGTGCAACGGAGGACGATGTGTGCCGGTAGTCGTCGAGCCCGACGGGTCCCTCGGCAACGCGACGGGAGCGCCCGGTGCGCTGTCGTGCGTGAAGTGCTGCAACTCGGCAAGCAGCGCGGACGCGTCGTGCGGCGAGACGAAATGCATGTCCAGCGTCACGCCGATCGCATCGGCTGCGTCGCCCAATGCGGCCAGCGTTCCGGGATAACCGTCGAACTGCTCCACTTCGGTGCCGATGAGGGCGACGGTCAGCGCGGGCCGCGAATCGACCGACCTGGCCTGCGTCGACGCCTCGCCCGGATACACGCATTGCCAGCGGCCGTAGCGATCCTGTTGCGCCACCCAGGCAGACGCCGCGACCGTCGTCGTGAGCGTCGGGTCCGCGAGATCGATCTCGACCAGCGCCCAGCCGGGCGCTTCACCCAGGCGGCGCGCGACAACCCGATAGCAGCGTAACGTGCCCTCGATGCGCCGCATCGCCGCTTGTGCGGCGGTAACCAGCCCGTGCAGGTCGTCGGCCGCATCCGTCAGCGACGGATGAATCGGGATCACGCCTTCGTCGACGCAATTGTCACGGCCGACGCAATTGACGCGATCGATGCGCGTTTCTTCCGATGGCGCAGCGTCGTTGTCGAACCACGCGTCAAGCCATTGCGTCAGCGCACGCGGTTGCGGCGCCGGCCGGCCATTCAACCGTTCATACCAGACAAGGCCGCTTGGCAGCAGATCGCCAGTCAGGGCGACGTGCTGCACGGCGTCGGCGTAGTGCGCGGTATCGAAGGTGTAGGAGAGGTGCCCGAAGCCGATGTCGCGCAACGGCGCCTTGTTGCGAGCGTCGATGCCGATTTCGGTCGCAGCGTCGAGGCACGCAGCGCGTTCCGCAGCGAGTATCGACGCCATCACGCCGTATCGCGCCGGCCGTGCGTCGTCATCGATGACCAGATGTAGCGTGGGCGTCGCGAGGGTATGTGGCATCGATGCGGCTCAGGCAGGGTGGGCGACGGGAAGCGTCAGCATGGCGCAGGCATCGGCGATGCGTTCGCAGGCGTCCTGGAGTTGCGCCGGCTCGACCGCATAAGCGAGGCGCAGATAGCCCGGCGTACCGAACGCCGCGCCATGCACGACGCCGACATAGGCCGATGCCAACAGATAATCGGCGACGGCGAGATCGCTGTCCAAGATTTGACCGTCCGGCGTCTGCGCACCGATCAATCCCGCGCAGCTGACGAAGGCATAGAAGGCGCCTTCGGACACCTCGCAATGCAGGCCCGCGCAACGCGCGACCGTGTCGAGCACGCATTGCCGATTATCGGCCAGCGTGTCGCGCCAGACGTCGAAGAACGACGTATCGCCCTCCAGCGCCGCGATCGCCGCCGCCTGCGAAATCGTGCTCGCATTGGACGTGCTTTGCGATTGCAACGTCTGCATGGCGCCGATCAGCCAGGCGGGGCCGCCCGCGTATCCGAGGCGCCAGCCGGTCATCGAATAGCTTTTCGAGACGCCGTTGACGGTCAGCGTCCGTTCCTTCAATCGCGGCTCGACTTGTGCCGGCGTGAAGAACGGCGTGCCATAGCGCACCAGTTCGTAGATGTCGTCGGCCATCAACAACACGTGCTCATGCTCGAGCAGTACGTCGGTCAATGCCTGCAGCTCCGCGCGGGAGTAGATCGCGCCGCTCGGATTGTTCGGCGAATTCAGGATCAGCCAGCGCGTCTTCGGCGTGATCGCCGCGCGCAGCGTTTCCGGCTGCAGCTTCCAGCCCGCTTCGGCGGTACTCGACAGGATCCGCGCGGTCCCGCCGGCCAGGCCCACCATATCCGGATAGGAGACCCAATACGGCGCGCAAAGAAGCACTTCATCGCCGGCGTCGATGGTGGCCATCAAGGCGTTGAAGATCAATTGCTTCGCGCCGGTGCCGGCGATCAATTCGTTCGACGCATAGCGCAGGCCATTGTCGCGTTCGAATTTGGCTGCGATGGCGTGTAGTAACGCCGCGGTACCGGCGACAGCGGTGTATTTCGTATCGCCGCGTTGGATCGCCGCGATACCCGCTGCCTTGATATGGTCCGGCGTATCGAAGCTCAACTCGCCTTCGCCCAGATTGATCACGGGCTTGCCTTGCGCCAATAGCGCGCGGACTTTATCCGAGATCACCGCGGTGGGCGAGGGCCGCACGCGCGTCATCCGCGCGGCAAGCAGGGGGTGTGACATAAAAGCCTCTTCTATTACGATGCGACGCGCAGCAAGGGACGGTCGATCGTTCCCAGTACGCGATAACCGGTCTCGGTGACCACCACGGTCTCGCTGACGCCGACGGTGAATTCACCGTAGATGCGCAACGCCGGCGGAATGTGGAAGGTCATGCCCGGCTCCAACGGCGTGGTGACGCCGGTGTAGAGACTCAGAATCGAGCCTTCGCCCCAGTCCGGTGCAAACGAGATGCCGATCGAATAGCCGGTGCGCTTCTTGAAATTCTCGGTATAGCCGGCGCGATCGATCACGCGTTGGCAAGCGAGGTGCGGCGCTTCGCAGGGTTCGCCGGGCTTGATCGCATCGAGGGAGGCCTGCAACGCTTCCTGGCAGACCTTTTCCATATCCAATGCTTCCGGGCGCGCTTCGCCGATCCATGCGGAGCGCATCAGCGCCGCATGATAACGATCGTGGCAGGCAGCCATTTCGAGAAACGCCGGCGCGTTCATTTCCAGCGCGCGTCGCCGCCACGTGCCGTGCGGCACGCCGGTGCGGGGACCGGCGGAGACCAGCGGTTCCATGCCGACGTATTCGGAACCGGCTGCAATCGCCGACGACATCATCGCCGCCACCAAGGTGTTTTCAGTAGCGCCGACGTGTACCGCATTCATGCCCGCGCGCATCCCGGCATCGACATAGCCTGCCGCGATCGCGATCTTTTCGACTTCGGCCGCGGATTTGACGGCGCGCAGTTTTTCGACGATGCCGGCCGCATCGGCGATCGTGCCCAGTTTCGCGCTCAGCGTTTCATACACGGCGATCGGCAGGAACCAGCCGCGCTTGTCGATCGCGATGCGCTTGCCGTTCAGGCCGCTCTTTTCGACCACGCCCACGAGGACGTCGATCGGGTTTTCGCCGTCGCTATAGACGCGCGCATCGGGGATGAAGGTGTTGGCGATAAAGTTGAAATACTCCAGCTGCCGGATCACGAAGACCGGATCGCCGTCCACCGGCAGCACCAATGCTTGAAACGTGTAATACCCCGGGGTTTGCTGACCCGTCAGGTAGAAGATGTTTTCCGGGCCGGTGACGATCATCGCATCGATCTGCGCGGCGGCCAGTGCGGCGCGCGTGCGGGCCACGCGCTGCGCGTATTCCGGCGCCGTAAACGCCGACTCGCTGCCTTGCGCGGGCCCCGTGCGGGGAGTGCTTTCGCTTGCTAGCATGGTAGATTCCTAAGGATCACAAAGGGAAAATCGTGTGGGCGCGGGTGGCGTCGAACGTGATGCCCAGGCCCGGCTGCGAGAGGCTGCACACCGTGCCGTCTTCGTAGCGCAAGCCCTGCGCCGGATCGTCGGCCAAGCCATCGGCGCCATACAGCTCCGCCCATTCAGGGGCCAGCGCCACGCAGGCATGCAAGGCCGCCGCCGTGGACACCGCGCCTTCGTTCATCTGACCGATCATCAAGGGCACGCCGGCCGCCTGCAATTGCCGCACGGCCGCAACGGCAGGGGCGATACCGCCCAGTTTCACGAGCTTGACGTGCGCGGCGAGCTTCGCGTGTTGGATCGCGGGCGTGCCGTCGGCAACGGACGCGGTGTCGCCGTCACGCAGGGATTGCGCGAGGTCGCACAGACGTTGCATGTCCTGCGGCGACTGCAGGCTTTCGTCGAGCATCACCGTGATCGGGCTGGCGCCCGCGACGCGCGCCAATGCGTCCCAATCGCCGGGCGCGATCGGTTGCTCGATATAGGCGAGGCCGCGTGCAGCCAAGGCCGGAAGACGCGTCGCGCATTCCGCTTCGGTCCACTGACCGTTGACATCGGCGGATAGCCCGATCGTGTCGCCGAATCGCGCCCGCAATGCATCCAGACGCCGCAGGTCGTCATCGAAACTACCGATGCCGATGCGCAATTTCAAATCGAGATAGCCGCGCGCGACATAGGTCTCGGCGCGCGCGAGCATCGCGGCATCGTCGGACCAGAACAGCGTCTGGTTCGAACGGAATCGCGGCGCCGTCGCGTTGGCGTTGGCGTTGGCCGCCGTTGTGCCGATGCGTTGCGCCAGCGCGGCCGCGACGGTCAAGCCGCGTTGTTTCGCCTCCAGGTCGTGCAGGGCGATATCGAGCATCATGCGCACCGGCGCGAGATAGCCCGACGCCCATTCCAGCATGGTCCGCAACAGATCCGCGGCGCGCTGCCCGCCATTGGCGAGATCGACCGCCTCGGCGAGCAGACGCTGCGCATCGGCCAGTACGACGGCGGCATCGAGACCGTTCAGATAGCGGATGTTCAAGCGCGTCTCGCCGATGCCGACCCGGCCAGCGCCATCGCGCAACATCAGATACAGCGCGTCCAGATGGTCGATGCTGCCGGAGGAGGCCGTATGCAGCACCAGATCGCCGCCGTAATGCAGGTCCGCGCGCAGCAGCGTTGCCGCGACAGGCGCGTCATGCGGCTTTCCGAGCGACGAAAGGGCGGCGGTGGTCATCGCGGGGTGCCCAGCATGTCCAGCGCGATGTCGCGATAGATCGAGGCCGAGGCCAGGAACTCGTCGATCGGCACGAATTCGTCCGGCTTGTGCGCTACTTCCAGCGTCCCCGGTCCGATGATGACGCCCGCCGCGCCAAGACCGTTGAAGTGCACCAGATCCGCGCCGCCCTGGAAACCGAAGGGGCCGGGGTTGGCCACGCCATGCTTGCGGCACGCGGCCAGACTGGTTTGAACGATGCGGGCGTCGAGCGGCGTTTCCGTCGCGGCGCCGGTGGTCGGACGGTATTCGAGAATCTCGGCGCGGACACCGAACTTCTCGTAGGCCAAGGCCAGCAGATCGGCGAACTCCTGCTTGACGTCTTCCTCGCGTTCGCCGGGCACCATGCGGCGATCCAGCAGCAGGTCGCAGGCACCGGGCACGACGTTGTCGGCATGGCCGCCGTTGGCGCGCGTCACCGTCAGGCTGGCATTGCCGACCAGCGGGTGACAGCGGCAACGGACGACATTTTCATGATGCGTCTCGACCAGGCTCAGCAACTTGGCGGCGCGATAGATCGCGTTGTCGCCCAGATGCGGGGTACCGGAATGGGCGGTGACGCCATGTACACGCACGACCGGACGCAAGCTGCCCTTGTGCGCCGAGAACGTGGTGTTGGACGTCGGTTCGCCGACGACGCAGAAATCGACCTTCGGCTTGGGTGTGGTGGCCGCGTAAAATTTGGCGCCTTCGCTGGCCACTTCCTCGTCGGCCGTGAACACGCCCAACAATGTCCCCGACCAGGACGCCCGATCGGCGGCGAGCATGCGCATCGCTTCGATCATGGCGGTGAGCGGACCCTTCGCATCGCAGGCGCCGCGCGCATACAAACGTCCGGCATCCTCGCGCAGGATAAAGGGATCCGAGGTCCAGCCGTCGCCGGCAGGCACGACGTCGAGGTGAGTATTGAAGGCGAACACCGGGCCCGGGCCGTTTTCCAGCCGGGCCATCACATTGGCGCGACCGGGCTTGTACTCCGACATCGACAGGTCGAACCCTTCGGCGCGCAACAGGCGATCGACATGTTGCGCGGCTTCCAACTCACGGCCGGGCGGGTTTTCCGTATTGATGCCGACAAGCGCCGCGAGGTCGCGCTTCATGCGCGCGAGGTCGGGATGGTGTGCGGAAGGGGACGACGAGGACATGCGGGATGACTCCGGTTCGGTAGACGAGGCTCAATGCAAAATCTGGTCGAGGAAGCGCCGCGCGCGCTCATGCGCGGTGCCGCTGAAGAACTGTTCGCTGGAAGCGGTGACGACGACCTCGCCGGCTTCCATGAAGACGATCTTGTCCGCCGCACGCTTTGCAAAGCCCATTTCGTGCGTGACGACCACGCTGGTCAGACCTTCGCCGCTCAAGGCCGTCATCACGTCCAGCACTTCGCTGATCATTTCGGGATCGAGCGCCGATGTCGGCTCGTCGAACAGCATCAGCTTCGGTTTCATCGCCAGCGCGCGCGCGATGGCGACGCGCTGCTGCTGACCGCCGGACAATTCATCGGGGAAGGCTTCGGCGCGGGCACGCAGATGAACCTTGTCGAGCAGCTGCAGGGCGATGTCGTGCGCATCGTGGCGCGACACACCGGAGACGGTCATCGGCGCGAGCATGATGTTCTCGACCGCGTTCATATGCGAAAACAGCTCGAAGTTCTGAAACACCATGCCGATCTGCTGGCGTACCAGATGCTCCCGGGCGCGCTCCCGCGTCAGGTCTTTTCCTTCAAAAAGGATATGGCCGGCATCGATGGTTTCGAGCAGATTGATACAGCGCAGCAGCGTCGATTTGCCGGAGCCGGACGGCCCGACGATCACGACCGTTTCGCCCTTGCTGACATCGATCGAACATCGCTTCAGAACAGGCGTGTCGCCATAAGATTTGTCGACCTGCTTTATGCGCAACAACGGTTGCGCACCGTCGCTTGGGATCGTTGACATCGTATGCTCCTCAGCGAACGACAGGTTGGGACACGCCGAGCAGACGCTCGGTCATCGAAAGGCGCTTGATCTGCGCGCGTCGCTTGGGATCGAGCGCACGTTCCAGCCAGCTCTGCACGAGCATGAACAGCGTGGTCAGCGCCAAGTAATAGATGCCGGCGGCGGACAGCGCTTCCAGGTAGCGGAAATTCGCGCTGGCCGTCTGGTCGGCCACCAACAGCAACTCCTGCACGGCAATGACCGACACCAACGCGCTCAGCTTCAACATGCCGATCATCTGATTGCCAATGGGCGGCAACACCACCCGCAACGCCTGCGGCAGAACGATGTGCCGGAACACCTTGGCGCGCGTCATGCCCAGCGCAAAGCCGGCGGTACGTTGTCCGCGCTTCACCGCATGCAGGCCCGAACGGAAGATCTCGGCCATGAAGGCGGCTTCGTTCAACGACAGCGCCAACACCGCGCAGACGAAGGCACTGAAACGAATGCCGAAAGAGGGCAGGACGTTGTATATAAAAATGATCTGGAACAGCACGGGCGTGCCGCGGAACAGCCAGAGATAAGCGAACACGACCGTGCGCGCGATTCGGCTCCGCATGTTTTGCAGCAGGGCGAGCACCAGCCCGAGTCCCATCCCAAAAATGAGGGATACGACGGTCAGCCACAACGTAACCAGTGCGCCGCGCGCAAATACGCCCGAGGTCATGTATTCGAGCAGGAGGGAAAAGGACATACGCGGCTCCACCGATTGCCGGACATGCATTGCACATCCGTTTGTCTTGAATGTGTCAATTTATACAAATACGAAAAACGCGCGTCAAGTGAAAATTTGCCGGCGATCCTTCATGGGTAACGTCTCGAAAAAAAACCAATTGCGAGAAATCAATGCTTTACACTGCATAAATGGCATAACGCAACACTGCGCGAGCGGCGTCGGAAACAACGCCTCCTAGCTCGGCACGAAAGAAGATTTTCGCCTTAATTGTACTTTTTGATATAATTTATCTTGCTCATAAAAGGAAAAAGTACAATGACGAAACGGGCGGGTAAGGGTGCGCATTTCTTGGCGAAACAGATCCTCGATCTGATTCAGGAGGCGCGCTTCGAAGTGGGTCATCATCTGCGCGAACAGCAGCTTGCCGACACGCTGAGCGTGTCGCGCACGCCGGTTCGCGCGGCGATGAATCTGCTTGAAACGCTCGGTGTCATCGAGGCGCGCAAGAACCAGGGTTTCTTTTTGGCTCAGCCGGCCGAGGGTCTGCATCGGGTCGAGCTGGATCTGCCGGAAGCCGGCGATGAAGCGCTGTATAACCAGTTGGTGCGGGATCGTCTGGAGGGTGTCATTCCGGTGTCCCTGACGCAAACGGACATCGCGCAGCGCTATAACGTCGATCGCGTCACGATGACACGCGCCTTGGCGCGGCTGTCCGAAGATGGCTTGATCGCACGCAATACCGGACACGGATGGCGCTTCCAACCGTCGCTCGATTCAGAAAGCACGCTGCGCAGCAGCTATGATTTCCGTTTGACGATGGAACCGGCCGCGCTGCTGTTGCCGACGTTCGCGCCCGACCGCTCCGTGCTGGAGCGCTGCCGGCGAGAGCACATCTTCCTGACATCGCATCTGGGATTGAGCGGCGCCACGCCGAAGCAGCTTTTCGAGACGGACGCGACGTTTCACGAGATGTTCGCCGAATTCAGCGGCAATGTCTTCATGCATCAGGCGATGCAGCAGCAGAACCGGCTCCGGCGCCTGCTGGAGTTTCGCGGTTACGAGAATCGTCGACGCATCCGCGAATGGTGCGGCGAGCATCTCGATATCATCGATGCCGTACTCGACAACGATATGGCCGCCGCTTCGCAGCGGATGCACGATCATTTATCGCACGCTTTCCGTTCGACCGATGTACCCGTGGTCAAATCGGAGCCGCGGTCGCGCATCGACGACAGATCGGACGCGCAAGTACGCTGAAGCGAATTCGCCCGCGATCCTTGCCTTCAGTGTGTAATTCGGCTGTAACAACCATGCCATAGTGTGCTGCTTACGCCGAATCCACCGATTGCTTCCGACTTCTCAGCCGATGCCGCCTATTTGCCTCGATCGTATCGCCTCCGGCGCCCGCACCCTGATGTTCGCGTCGGCATGGCTGACGCTGACGGCCTGCGGCACGCTTCCTTCGTCACCCTCGCTGGGGCGTGAAAACCCGCCACCGCCGATGATCGTCGCACACCGCGGCGGCACCGGGGATATGCCGGAGAATACGATAGAGGCGTTTCAGAGCGCGTTGCAGCACGGCGCCGATGCCGTCTGGATGACGGTGCAAGTGACCCGCGATGGGGTGCCGATCATGTATCGCCCGGCCGATCTCTCGGCCTTGACCGACGGCAAGGGCCCCGTGGCGAATGCCACATACGCGCAGCTCGCCGAGCTGAATGCCGGCTATACCTTCAAGGGCCTTCGCGCTGGCGATTTCCCCTATCGCGCGCACCCCGTGCGCATTCCGACCTTGCGCGAAGCGTTGGCGGCCGTTCCCGCGAACGTGCCGATCATGCTGGATATGAAGCAAACGCCGGTTCAGCCTTTGGTCGATGCGGTTGGCACGGTCTTGACGCGGGAGAATGCGTGGCGCCGCGTGCGCCTGTATTCGACGGACGCCGATGCGACACGTGCCATGGCCCGTTACCCGCAGGCGCAATTATTCGAAGCGCGCGACGCCACCCGTGCCCGGCTCGTGCAGATGGCGTTCAACAGTGAATGCGACGCGCCGCCGCACGGTACGTGGTCCGGCATCGAATTTCACCGAAATATCGAGGTCATCGAGCGCTACACCTTGGGCAAAGGGGTGACGAAGGTGGACGCCCATTGGTGGACGCCGGCCGCGGTGCAATGCTTCAAATCGCACGGCGATGTGCATCTGATGGCGTTCGGCATCGAAAATCCCGCCGATTATGCAAGGGCGCAGGCGCTCGGCCTGGATGCGGTTATGACCGATTCGCCGCGCGATTTGCGAGCGGCCTTGGCTGCCCCTGTGCAGAAATAGTGCTGGCAGCAAGCGACAGTAATGTAAGGAAGGGGCTTTCCCTTGCAGCGCTTCGCCTTTTTTCCGGTACAGTGACGAGACCGCGCGGTGTTCCGCGGCGGTGAGCGATTAACCATTCAAGGAAAAGAGGTGGGAATGACCAAGCGTGTGATGGCCTTGCTGATACTGACCGGCACATTGCTCTCACTGAGCGGCTGCAATACGATTGCCGGCGTAGGTGAAGATATCACCGGATCCGCCCGCACCGTGCAGCACGCTTTCTGACGCGCGACGCGTCTAACGCATCTGGCTGACGTGTGCCGCGACCACACGCCAGCCGGCATCGGTTCGCACCCAGGTCTGCGTCTGCCGTCCGGTCGTCGTGGCCCCGTCGCGCGCGAATTCGAGACAGCTGGTGGCGGTATCGCGGCCATACGTCACGATCTCGTGGCGGATCACGGTCCGATCCAAGCCGGCGCTCGGCCGCCCCGCCCGAAATGCCTTGATCGCGTCATAGCCGTAGAGATTTTCCGAGACGCCGTAGCGGATCGTCGTCGCCGCATCCCAGAACAAGGCGTCCAGCACGGCAACGTCGTTTTCGACAAGCGCCGTTTCGTATTGCGTACATAGCGCGCGCACTTCAGCGAGCACATCGGGCAGATTGATTTGCATGAGCGTGCCTTTCAGAGAATGTCCAACGTGGTTTTCCGCGTCGGGGCCGGCAAGGCGGCATCGATCGCATCGCAGTCGTCTTCATCCAATGCCAATGTCAGTGCGGCGGCATTTTCGCGAATATGCGCGACATCGCCTGATTCGGGAATGGCGATGATCTGACCGTCGCGAATCGACCAGGCAAGCGCCACGGTCGCCGGCGTCACGCCGTGCTTGCGCGCGATGTCGGCCAAGACGGGCCGATGCAGCAAATCGCCGCCGCTGCCGAGTGGGGCATAGGCCATTACCGGCATCGCCTGTTGCTTGCACCACGGCAACAGGTCGAATTCGATCCCGCGGCTCGCCGCGTGATACAGGACTTGATCGGTCAGACACGCGGTGCCGTTCGGGACGGCGGCGAGTTCGCGCATCGCGGCGGTGTCGAGATTCGAGACGCCCCATGCGCGAATCTTGCCCTGTTGCCGCAGATGTTCGAAAGACGCCACGACCTCGGCCAGCGGCGTGCCTGTCTGCCAATGCAAGAGATAGAGATCGAGCGCCTCGGTATCGAGCCGGTCGAGCGAGGCGTTGCACGCCGCCTGCATTTTCTGCCGCGTCGCGTTCCAAGGATAGACCTTGGATACCAGGAAGACGTCGTCGCGGCGGCCTTTGATCGCGCGGCCGATCAGGCTTTCGGCCTGACCGTCGCCATACATTTCGGCCGTGTCGATCAGACGCATGCCGAGGTCGACGCCGAGCCGTAACGCGGATTCCTCCTCTTTGGCCGGCCGCCGACCTTGCCCCAGATGCCAACTGCCCATACCCACCGCCGCGACGGTCTGGCCGTTGCGGAAAGCGACGTGACGCGCGTCTTGATTCATGAGCACAACACTCCAGAGACACGGGCAGCAGCGGAGCCGCCCTGATGTAGCGGATGCGGGCCGAGCGACACCCGCGCTGCATTCAGGTTAACCGATGCGCGCGTCGGCCGTCGCGTTGCGCGGCGAGCGACGCATCAGGCACGCCACCACGGCGGAGCAGGCAAGCGCCGCCATGATCGCGAACATCAGCAGATAGCGCGTCAGCAGCAAGATGCGCTGATCGGGCGCGAGCAGATGACTTTGACCGGCGTAGACGGCCTGTCTGGCAAGTTCGCTCAATGGCGACGTGATGATCGCCAGGCCTAGCGCCGTGCCGACGACGAAGCCCAAGTTCTGCATCATCGAGCGCACGCCATTGGCGATGCCACGGCGCTCAGGCGGCACGCTCGACATGATCGACGTCGTGTTCGGCGTCATGAACAGCCCGGTGCCGAAGCCGATCACGGCGAGCATCGCCATCAATACGCCTTCCACATGCGTACCCAGGGTGCCGGCGAATTGCCACGCGATCGAGACGGCGCCGATGGCTACCAATCCCATGCCTGAGGCCGCCACGCGACGCGGTTCGATCTTGCCGATCAAGCGCGCGGAGAGGAGGGTGCCGATCATCAGGCCCGCCGCGAGCGGGGTGATATGGACGCCGGCCGCCAGGGCGTCCATCCCCATAAAGGCTTGCAGGAACAGCGAGATCAGCAACAGCGTGGCGATCTGCGTGATCGCGATCATCAAGTTGGAATAATAGGCCAACACCAGATCGCCATTTTTCAAGATGGACAGGTCGACGAGCGGATGGGTGGCGCGCAACTGCACGCGCACGAACAAGACGGCGCCAATGGCGCTAAGCAGGAAGCAACCGGCGATACGCGGACTCTGCCAGCCCAGCGCGCCGCCTTCGGACAAGGCGACGATCAAGCTCCCCAATGTGACGAAGGACAGCGCCGCGCCGAGCGTGTCGAAGCGCTCGTGCGAACGCGTCGTTTTTAATTTCAGGATGCGAAAGCCGCAGACGGTCGATGCCAATGCCAGCGGCACGCCGGCGAGGAAGAGGGCGCGCCAGCCTAACAGGGACACCGCGGCGCCGCCGATCAGCGGACCGAGAATCGACGACGCGGCGGCCACGGAGACATTCAGCCCGAGTATCAGCGACATCTGGTGCGCGGGATAGGCGTCGACCAGCAAGGCGGTGGTATTGGTGGCGATCGACGCGGCGCCGATCGCCTGCACGACGCGAAAGACGATCAGGGCGTTGGCCGACCAGGCAAGCCCGCAGCCCAGACATCCCAGCGTGAACATCGCCATGCCGAACAGATAGAGCGCGCGACGGCCGAAGATATCCGCCAGACGACCGAAGGCCAGAATCATCACCGTGTTGACCAGCATATAGCTGAGCAGGATCCAATTCGCCTGCGACGGCGACGCGCTGAAATATCGCACGATGGTGGGAAGCGCCACATCCATCGTCGTCATATTGCTGAACACCAGCAAGACGCCGATGCTGGTGTACAAAAATACCTTCCACTCCACTGATTTCATGACCGATGCCGCGCACGAAGGCAAAGGTCGTGATCATAACGCGAAATATAAAACGGCCTGCAATGGCGAGACATGAATAAAAAGTATCGATCAATATAGAAAAATCTCCTTTTTAAGATATTTATTTTTTGCGAATAATCATCCCGAGCCGACATCCCCGGCTTGGGCAGGATCCTCGGAACGAGGGCGCCTCCCAAGCCGGGTCGGCAGAGGAGCGGCCCTGCGCGACCCCCCGCGGTGCCGGCTCGTTGGTCTTCACACCGTTCAAGGTAAGCGATGAGCTCAGTACAGATGGCCGCTTCGGCGGCCGAAGGCGTGGATGTTTCCGGGAACGCGACATCGATTTCCGCGCGATTGGACCGATTGCCGGTGGGCGCGTTTCACTACAAGATGATCGCGATCATCGGCGCGGGGCTGTTTCTCGACGGTTTCGAACTGGCGATGGCGAGCGGTATTCTGGGACAGCTGGTGCACGACGGCTGGAGCAATCTCAAATACAACGGCTATTTTGTTACTGCGACCTTTCTCGGCTTCATGCTCGGGTGTTGGGGTGCCGGCGTCATCGGTGACCGTTATGGGCGCCGGATCAGTTATCAGTTGAATCTCGCCATCTTCGGCGGCGCGTCGCTGCTGGCCGTGTTCGCGCCGAATATCGAGATTTTGATCGCCTTGCGCTTCGTCATGGGTATCGGACTGGGCGCCGAATTGGTGCTGGGCTTCGCCACGCTCGCCGAATTCGTGCCGCCGGCCAAGCGCGGTCGCCTCGTCGCGACGCTTTCCTTTATTGCGCAATGCGGCGTGTTCTTCTCGTCGCTGGTGGCAATGTGGGTCATCCCGCATTTGGGATGGCGCTATATGTTCTTGATCGCCGGCATCTGCGCCGCCGCGGTGTGGATGATGCGCAAGTTCATGCCCGAATCGCCGCGTTGGCTTGAAAGCAAGGGGCGATTTGCAGAAGCCGATACGATCGTACGGGTCATGGAACAGGCGTCCGGCGTGGCGTCGCCGACATTCGACGCGGCCAAGGCGCGCGCGACGGCTTCCGCTGCGAACCCGCAAGGCGACGGCGTCGCCGTGCATGTGGGCATCGGCGAACTTTTCAAGGGCGGCATGCTGCGCCGGACGGTGATCGGTATCGCGACGATGTGCGTGATTCAGATCTGCGTGTACGGCATGGTGACGTGGTTGCCGACCTTTTTCGTCCAGCAAGGCTTCAATATGGTGAAGTCGCTGCAATGGTCGACGATCATGTCGTTCGGCGGCCCGGTCGGCGGTTTATTGGGCTTGTGGCTCGCCGACCGTCTGGGGCGAAAGCCGATTCTCATCGGCGCCGCTTTGCTGGGTATCGTGATCTCGATCGTCTATGTGCAACTGCGCGTGGATTGGCTGCTGATGTTGTTCGGCTTTCTGTTGCTGACGTCGTTTTACATCATCATCGTCGTGGGCCAAGCGGTCTATATGTCGGAGCTGTTCCCCACCCGTATCCGGATGCGCGGTAACGGCTTGTGCAGCACGATTTCGCGACTCGTCGCCGCATCGATTCAATTCGTGATTCCGGCATTGTTCGTATGGGGCGGCGTCAACGCGATTGTCGCCTGCGTCGGCATATCGCTTTTTGTGTTCGGCACGATCGTCCTGACCATCGGGGTGGAGACGAAGTCCAAGCCGCTTGAGGCCATCGCCGAATAAGCGATAGCGGCTTGGCACATTTCTTAAAAACTCGGTAGAAAGCAGGCGTATGACAGTTCACGTACACGACAAGACGATCCGCTCGGACGCCTTGCTGATCCAACACCTTGGCAGCGAGGCGCTGCTTTGCGAGCATATCGGCGCGCTCGACCTTGCCTTGCAGGCGCGTTTCTGGGCGTTTGCCGAATCCGTCGCCGCGTGGGATCACGTTGCCGAGGTCGTGCCGGGCATGAATAACCTGATGGTCGTCCTGCGGCCATCCTGCAGCAGCCCGGAAGGCGTCGCGGCACAGCTTGCGCAGGCGTGGCCGGCAGTATTGCCGGCCACCGTGTGTGGCGCGGTCGTCGAGGTGCCGGTGGACTACGGCGGCGAGGGGGGACCGGACCTGCACGCCGTCGCGCGGCATGCCGGGCTGAGCGTCCACGAGGTAGCGGAGATTCATGCGTCACGCGACTACACCGTGTACTGCCTCGGCGCCCATCCGGGCTTTGGCTATCTCGGCGGACTCGATGCGCGGATTCATACACCGCGGCTCGACAAGCCGCGATTCAACGTGCCGGCAGGCAGCGTCGCCATCGGCGGTATGCAAACGGGCATCATCGCGGCGGAGGGCCCGAGTGGCTGGCAACTGATCGGCCGTGCGACCTTGGATTTCTTCGATCCGCATCGCACGCCGCCGACGCTGCTTTCGCCAGGCGACACGGTGCGCTTTCGCATCAATCGGGTAGTGGCATGATCGAGATTCTCGCAAGCGGTGCACTGTCTTCTATTCAAGACGAAGGGCGCCACGGATTTCGCCGATTCGGCGTCGGCACGGCCGGCGCAATGGATGCGCTCGCGTATCGCGCTGCTAATCTATTGGTCGGCAATACCGTCGCCGCCCCCCATTCGCACGGCGCGGCAATAGGGGCGGCGGCCATTGAAGTGACCGTCTATCCTTTCGTCGCGCGCTTTCTCGCGGATTGCCGCGTCGCACTGACCGGCGCCTTGACGGGGATCCGCCTCGACGAACACTCCCGATTGCCTTGGTCGACCTTCGACGCGGCGGCGGGGCAAACGTTGCGGCTCGATGCGCCGCGTGCCGGCGTGCGCACGTATCTCGCAATTCGTGGCGACGAAGTGATGGACGCGCGCGATACGGACGCGGCTGCGGACGCGGCCGACAATGTCCCCGATGGCGGCTTGGCAGTGCCGCTCGTATTGGGCTCGCGCAGCACCGATATCAAAGGCGGCTTCGGCGGTTTCAAGGGACGCTGCCTGAAGCGCGGCGACGTCGTCCCCTTCGCGCCGGTCAAGTCGCGCATCGCGCGTCGTGCGTTCGCGGTGCGGCCACCCGAAACGTCCCTTGGTGCCGCGCCGACAGACGTCGCACCGCTGACGATACGCGTCGTCGAAGGACCCGAATACGGGTATTTCGATGCTGTGTCGCAGGCGTCGTTTTGGCGGGAAGCCTGGACCATCACCGCCGACAGCAATCGCATCGGCTTGCGCCTGGACGGCACGCCGATGGTCTTGCGTGAACCGCTGGAGATGCGCTCCCATGGCATCGTGCCGGGCGTCGTGCAAGTGCCGCCGCAGGGCAAGCCGATCGTGCTGATGCGAGATTGTCAGACGTCCGGCGGCTATCCCAAAATTGCGACGGTCATTCCGGCCGATCTGCGCAAGCTGGCGCAAGCATCGCTGGGTTCGCGGTTCACATTCGAATCGGTTTCCGTCGCGGAAGCGGGGCGCGCCACGCAACGACACGATGACTATCTGGCGGCCATCGACAACGCCCTTTGGAGGCAAACGTGGAAATAGCGGACATCGTGTCCTTGGTCGAAATGCTGACGCAGCACGACATCGGCGAATTCGATGCGACCTTTGGCGAGACGCGCCTGACGATACGTCGCGAGCCGTCGCCAACGACGACGGCGCTATCGCCGGATCGGACCGCCCCTATGTCCGATGCGCCTGCAACGGCGAGCGCGGCGCCAGCAGCAACACGTTGAAGTCACAGCACTCCCGTGCCAGCGTCGCGACTTCGACGGTCAGCGCCCGTGCATGGCTTGCACGGTACATCGCCACATAGGAGATGGCGGGCAAGGGCGGCACCGTCTTGATAATACCGAGCGCGCCGCCATCGACCAGATATTGCAAGCATTGGCGCGGCAGATAACTGACGCCGACTCCGGACAAGGTCAGGCCGATCTGTGCCACCAGATTATTGCTCGACGAGGCTTTGGGCAGCGTCACGCCGTTTTGCTGGAGGAAACGGGCATAGGTCGAGCCGGTGCCCGAGAGATTGCCCTGCAGCAGCAGCGGAAAACGATCGATCGCCGCGAGCGGAATGCTAGCCTCGCGCGGCACGCCGTCGGGTGCGCACATCCAGGCGTTTTCCACCTCGGCAAGCGGCGTCGACATCAGCGCGTCATCGATCGGGACTGCGGGCGCGACGATGATATCGACCGTGTCCGCCGCCAGTCGATCATGCAGCGTCGCGCTCAATTCCACTTCCGCCTCGACGATCACCTTCGGATAATGCCGCTTGATCGCGGCGACCCACGCGGGTAGCCAGGTCAACGCGGTCAATTCGGTCACGCCGATACGCAGGCGACTGACGAGTACTTCCTTTGCACTGATCGCCTCGACGATCTGGTCGCGGTGTTCGAGGATTTCCTTTGCATACGTAAAAAGCTCCTCGCCCTTTTCCGTTAGCAGCGCCGTGCGATGACTGCGGTCGAATACGCGTACGTCGAAGGTGCTTTCCAGCTCCCGGATGCGTTTCGAAATCGCTGACTGACTGGTATTCAACTTGCGCGCCGACGCTTCGAAGGATCCCAGCTTCACGATCCAGTACAACGCTTCCATCTGCTTGTAGTTCAGCATTGCCCGCTCGAAAACATGAAATAAAAGTATTGTACAAGATAGAAAAAAATCGCTTTTTGATGCAATTAAGAACGCTTACTGTCTGCCTGAATCCCCGTTCTCGATCCCTTTCAGGAGCATTGCATGTCTATCCCCGGCAACCGCATCCATCCCGCACCGGCGTGTGCACCCGACGCCATCGTCACCGGCTTGCGTGACGTCGTCGTGCCGCACCTCAGCGACAATCTGGCCCGCAGCGTCGGCATCGGCGGCCTGACTCGCTATAACAGGACAGGCAAGCTGGTCGGTACCGCTTTCACCGTCAAATGCCGTCCTGGCGACAATCTGATGATCTACAAGGCGCTGACGATGATGTCGGCCGGCCACGTGCTCGTCGTCGATGGCGCCGGGCATCTCGATAATGCTTTGGTCGGAGAATTGATCAAGCTATATGCGTTGCAGCGCGGTTGCGTCGGCTTCGTGATCGACGGCGCCATTCGCGATGTGGCGTGCTTTACCGATTTTCCCTGCTACGCGCGAGGGGTGAATCACAAAGGTCCTTACAAGGATGGTCCCGGTGAAATCAATGTGCCGGTATCGATTGGCGGACAGGTGGTGATGCCGGGCGATATCGTGGTGGGAGACGAAGACGGTGTCGTCTGTTTTCCGCAAGCGTCCGCCGAGCACTTGTTGACCCTCGCGGACGCGCATCGCCGCAAGGAAGACGCGATTCAGCAGGAGATTGCCAGCGGTGTGCCCGATCAGGCGTGGATCACCAAGATCCTGACAGCGAAGGGCCTTATCTGACATGTCCCTGCAATCCATCCCCGCCGCATCGGCGTTTCTCTCGCATCGCATCACCGCGATCAAATCGTCGCCGAGCATGGCGGCCAAAGCGTTGGTCGACCAATTGCGCGCAGAAGGCCGCGACATCATCGACTTCACGATCGGCGAACCGGATCTGCCCACGCCGCAGCCGATCGTCGACGCAGCGATCGCGGCAATGCGTGCCGGCGAGACGAAATACACCGGCGCGAGCGGGACACCGGCGTTGCGCAATGCGATTGTCACGAAATTGCGCCGGGACAACGGATTGACGTATGACGCCAATGAAATCGTCGTCGGCAACGGCGGCAAGCATATTATTTTCGACGCGCTCGCGGTGACCTTGAATCCCGGCGACGAGGTCATCATCCATGCCCCGTACTGGCTGTCCTATCCCGATATGGTCAAGGTCAACGAAGGTGTTCCCGTCATCGTCACCGGGAGCGAGGAGGACGCATTCAAGCTGCTTCCCGCGCAGTTGGAAGCGGCGATCACTGCCCGTACCAAATGGTTGATCCTGAACACCCCGAATAACCCGACGGGTACCGTGTATTCGGAGGACGAACTGCGCGCACTGGGTGCCGTGCTGGCGCGGCATCCGCACGTCTGGGTGATGTCCGATGAAATCTACGAGCATTTCGTCTTCGACGGTCAGCGCCATGTCTCGCCCATCGCGGCGATGCCGTCATTGAAGGGCCGTAGCCTGATCATCAACGGCGCCTCGAAAGGGTATGCGATGACCGGCTGGCGTATCGGCTATGGCGCCGGTCCGATCGCCTTGATCCAGGCCATCACCAAGCTCATCTCGCAAACCACCACCTGCCCGAATGCGGTGGCCCAGGCCGCGGCGGTGGCCGCGTTCGGCGGCAGTCAGGAGGCGCCGCGGCAGGCTGCCGCCTTATATGAGGGCCGGGCGCGGCTCATGGCGGATCTGCTTGCCGAGGCGCAAGGCATCGCCATTGGACGGCCGAAGGGCGCTTTCTATCATTTCCCCTGCGTGCGCGACTTGATCGGCAAGCGCACGCCGGAAGGGCGTCTGCTGGAAACGGATGGCGACATCGTGCAGTACTTCACCGAATGCGCGGGCGTGGCGACGCTGGAAGGCAGCGTTTATGGCGTCGGTCCGTATCTGCGCTTGTCGTTTGCCACGTCGGATGCGGCGATTCGGGAAGGATGTCGTCGTCTGGTCGTCGCCTGCAACGCCTTGCGCTAAGCGGGCGATCGCACCGATCGTTTCAGGCATTTACGCGGTGCGGCAAAGGAGCGGATGCGGCTGCCGCCGTGCCGCGCGACATGCCGTGTTCGGTGGTCGATAGGCCATCGGCATCGATAAATCGTTCCACCGATGCCGCCAGCGCCTGCGGTGCCTGCACCGCCGCCAGATGTCCCGCATCGATTTCCGAGAAAACGATCCTGGGATGGTCCATCGTCAACGCGCGGACTTGCGCCGACGGCCGCAGAAGATCATGCTTACCGGCCAGCATCAGGCAGGGCAGGCGTAACGCTGCCAGCGCATTGCGTGCCTGACCGCCGCCGAGCGCGCGATTCGCGTTCGCATACGCGACCGGATCGTTCGCCAGGAATCGCGCGCGATAATCCTCGAACGCCGGCATGCCGAGCCGCTCGCGCAAGAGCGGCGGATAGGATCGCGCCAACGATGCCTCCACGATGGCCGACATGCCTTCCTCGACGGCCCGTTGCGCGCGCGTTTCGAGATAATCGCGGCGCTCGGCATCGACTTCCAATGCCGGGCAACACAGAATCACGCCCGCAACGCCATGATGGTGTGCGGCATACACCGCCGCCGTCGCGGCACCGGCCGCCAAGCCGAGCAGCCATATCGGGTTGCGATCGATATCGCCAATCACACCGCGCGCCGCGGCATCCGATAAAACCGCATGCAGGTCCTCGGCAAGATTCTCGATGGTATAAGGCGAGCGCGTTTTCTCGGAGAGGCCATGCCCGCGCTGGTCGGCGCATAGCACGGTAAAGCGGCGCGCCAGGGATTGCACAACCGCGTTCCAGCTGTCGACGCTGCCGCCCAACTCATGCAGCAAGACGAGGGTGGGGCGCGCGTGTTCCAGCATCGATGTCACGCTGCTGACGGTGTAGTGCAGCGACGGCGAGGCCGGCGCGGTGGTCCAGTAATGAATGCGATCATGCATGGGAATCGGCCGACATCGACGAAAACCTTACTCTGACGGGATCGCCGCACCTTGGCAAAAACCTTTGCGCGATAGCAAGCCATGCCCTGCCGGCATCGCAAAAGGGGATGGCGGCATTGCCGTCAGCGTTGCGCTATCCAGGTCGCGCGGTCGCGCCAGACGCCGTCCACGACCAGCGTATGCATATTCTCGGTCACGACGTCGGCCATCGTCTGCACCAGCTTGGACGCGCGCTGTTCCCGCAGCGTGGCGAGGGCGATCGTCGAGCGTATTGCCGGGCGTTCGATCGCCAGCGCACGCAGCTCGCCGCGCGCGACCTCGTCCGCGATGGCCGTAAAGGTCAGGATCGAATAGCCCAGCCCGCTTCGCACCAGCGCCTTGGTCAGACCGACACTGTCGACTTCCATCTCGACCCGCAAATGGATGCCGTGTTGCACGGCGGCTTGTTCGAGCACCCGACGGTTTGCATGGGGAAAGCCTGGCACGATCAAGGGCAGCTCGGCCAGATCCCGGATACGCAGCGTCGTGTCGTCGTCGACCTCAGCATAGAGGCCCGGATCCTGGCCACGAGGCGGCCCGACGACCACCATCGGCTCGCTACAAAGGGGGACGACGTCGAAGGCCTCTAACGGCGGCTGATTGTAGACGATGGCCAGATCGACGCGACGATCCAATAGCCACTCCTGCAGCGAACTGCTGAGCCCCTCGCGAACATGCAGGGCCACTTCGGGCCAGCGTTCCCGAAACGTGCCGACGATCGGCGCGGAAACGCGCGCGCCGACGGCGGGCGGCATGCCGATCGCGATGCGCCCGGTCAGCCGGTCCGGCGATGCACGCACATGCTCGCTGGCCTGTGCCACATAGCTGATGATCATCTCGGCGCGCTCCAGCAGACGTGCGCCCGCGCTGGTCAGCCGCACGCCGCGTCCATAACGGACGAACAGGGGCGTCCCGAGTTCCTCTTCCAATTTGGCGATCTGCCGGCTTAGCGCAGGCTGTGCGATATACAACTCGGCCGAGGCGCGACTAAAACTGCCCACGCGCGCGATATGCACAAATGAGCGAAGCTCTCTGATTTCGATGACTGTCTCCGGGGTGCATCTCACGTAAACCCTTATTCATCGGGCGTCGGAGAGCTATTCATTTCCGACATAGCTTTCCATCGATAAAAGGTTTTTGTCAATTCCGGCGTGACACGGCACAGTGTCGTAACTGAAAAAAAACGAAAGCAGGAGACAGGCCGTGGAAAGGGAAAGCGCTAATGCGCGCGCCATTCTGATGGTTTCGATGGAGCCTCCCGCCGCGCTGGAGGAAGAATTCAACGATTGGTACGACACCGAGCATTTTCCGCAGCGTCGGGCCATGCCGGGTTTTCTATCGGCCTCGCGCTGGATCTGCCTCGATGGCTGGCCGCGATGGATGGCGCTCTACGATTTACAAGACAAGACGGCATTGGACAGCGATGTCTATCGCGCAAACGCCGGGGAGCGTTCGACGCCATGGAGCCGCCGCTTGCTGCCGCGGACGATCGGGCGGCGGCGCGTCGTCGCCGAGGCCGTGCCCGGACAGGCCGCGCCCCTCGCGGTGCAATGCGCGAGCGCGAAAACGGCGCGTCTGGTTTTGGCCGGTATCCCGGTGAACACGCGCGAGGAAGCGGCGCGGGTCCATGCCGCGGCGACCGATGCGTTGGCGTCCTCGACGGCGCGAGATGCGCTGCTGCAATTGCGCGGATTTTTCGAGATATCGCCCGACAGCGAATCCGATACGCAGGCCGCGCAGGGAACCGCCTGGTTGCTCGCAGCCTTCGCCACACCGGTGAGTCGTGCCGACCTTGGCGCCTTGACGGGCCGTCTGGCCGGACGCGGCGCCACCACATTGAACGTGTACAGCGCTTATCACCGCGGCCCTTAGCCGCCGTCGTGACATCGCAGGCATATAGAAACAGCGACCATAAAAAATAGGAGACAACGATGAAGCTGCTGGGCAAATTGCATGTTCAGGTTCTCATCGCGTTGATCGCCGCGGCGATATTGGGCGTTGTCGCGCCCAATATCGCCATCGCGATGAAACCGCTCGGCGATCTCTTCATCGGCCTGCTGCGGATGCTGCTGGCCCCAATCGTTTTCTGCACCGTCGTGCACGGCTTGACGCATACAGCGGATATGCGCCGGATAGGGCGTCTGGGGGTCAAGACGCTGGTGTATTTCGAAGTGCTGAGCACCATCGGTATGGCACTGGGCTTTCTTGCCATCAATGTGTTTCGTCCAGGCGATGGACTGCATGCCGTGCATCTCGACACGAGCGTTGCCGTGGCCCACGTCGCGCAGTCCGCTTCGCAGATGACGGTGATGGGATTCGTCATGGGCCTCGTGCCGCACACGCTGGTGGGCGCCTTTGCCGACGGCAATATCCTGCAGGTGCTGTTGATCGCGATGCTCGCCGGTATCGCCTTGAATCTGAGCGTCGGGCCGGACTCGGTCCTCGCGCGCGGCGTGGGGGAAGGGCAGCGCGTGCTGTTCATGATTCTGGGATTCATTATGCGTCTGGCGCCGCTGGGCGCGTTCGGCGCGATGGCCGCCGCCGTCGGCAGCTATGGCGGAGTGACCTTGCTTTATCTGTTGAAACTGGTGCTGCTGTATTGGGCGACGTCGCTCGTGTTTATCCTGGCCGTGCTGGGTATCGTGACGGCGCGCTGTGGGATATCGATCTTTTCGGTGCTCCGCTTCATCCGTGAAGAACTGCTGCTGGTGCTGGGCACCGCGTCCGGGGAAGTGGCGTTCCCGCGGCTGGTGCAAAAATTGGGAAAGGCCGGCTGTGACGAAGTGGTCGTCGGCTTCGTGCTTCCCGCCGGCTATAGCTTCAACCTCGACGGCACCAGCATCTATATGGCGATGTCGGTCGGGTTTTTGGCACAAGCAACCGACACGCCGTTCACGCTGACGCAGCAGTTGGGATTGCTCGCCGTGCTGACGTTGACGTCGCGTGGCGGCACCACGGTGGCAGGGGGCGCCTTTATCAAACTGGCGGCCACGATGCAGTCGGTCAAGGCATTGCCGCTGGGCGGCTTGGGACTGCTTTTCGGGATCGATCGTTTGATGGCGACCGCCACCGCCTTGACGAACATGATCGGCAATGTCGTCGCCGTAATTGCCCTGGCACGCTGGGAACAAGGATTCGATGTCGTGCAGTTCCGCGCCTATCAGCACGCCCCGGTCCCGCCGGCCGAGCCGGAAGCCAATCGCACGAACGAGCACCCGCGGCCGCTCGCCGCCGGCCCGGTTGGATTGACGCATCGGGAATCGGCGCGCTGAGGTCGCGCTCGCATCCCTCTTCATCATGACATCGCGATAAAGGAAAGCTTCAATGAAACGCATAGCAGATCTCGACCCGGATCACATGTCGCCGGAACAACGCGACGTCTATGACGCGATCGCCAGCGGTCCGCGCAAGGGGGTGCGAGGTCCTCTGGCCGTCTGGTTGCATCGCCCGGAGCTTGCACGGCACGCACAGGCGCTAGGCCGATATTGTCGCTACGATACGTCCTTGCCGCCGCGCCTGTCCGAACTTGCGATTCTGACGTTGGCACGCGTGTGGGCATCCGAATACGAATGGTATGCGCACAAGCACATCGCATTGGAAGCCGGGGTCGCGCCGGACATCGTGGAAGCCATTCGCACGCATCAGTCACCTCCCTTTAAGGAGACGGATGCCGACGCTTCGGCCATTCACGCTTTTCTAGTCGAACTCCATCGCACGCGTCAGGTATCGGATGCGGTCTATGCGGAAACGGTGCGCCGAATCGGCGAGGCAGGGGTGGTCGATCTGGTGGGACTAGCGGGGTATTACACGCTGATTTCGATGACGATCAATGTGTTCGGCGTGCGGCCACCGGCGGGTACGCCTGACGAATTGAGCGCTACCGCATGAGCGCCTTGAAAACATCGGCACCGCCGCTGGCAGAATCGCGCGTTCCGTCGATCGTGTTGCCGCCGAACAGCTGCGATGCGCACTGCCATATCTTCGGCCCCTTCGATCGCTATCCCTTGCCGGACGACCGCAGTTTCAACCCGGCGCTCGCGCCGGAAACCGCGTTACGCCGCTTGCACGACCGACTCGGTTTCGCGCGCGCGGTGTTGGTACAGAGTCAGGGGCATGGTTACGACCACCGTCCCTTGCTCGACGCCTTGCAGACCGGCGCGGGGCGCTACCGCGGTGTGGCCTTGATTCGCCCGTCCGACACCGACGCGACGATCGCCCAATATGCCGCGGCGGGCGTCCGTGGCGCGCGCGTGCATTTTCTGGCGCATCTTGGCGGTCGTCCGGATCTGGAGGCCATTCGCACCTTGTGCTCGCGTATCGCGCCGCACGGCTGGCACCTGGCCATTCATCTGGCCGGCCGCGATATCGTCGAGCAGGCGGCTTTTATCGAGACATTGCGGGTACCGGTCGTGATCGATCATATCGCGCGTCTCGATATTACCGACGGCGTCGAAGGCGACGCAATGGGGGCGCTGCGGCGCTTGCTCGATACGGGGAAGGTCTGGCTGAAGTTGTCGGGCGCCGATCGCCTGTCGAAGCAGGGCACCCCGTTCGACGATACGGTGCCGATCGCTTCCGCATTGGCCGCGCATGCACCGGAGCGGATGCTGTGGGGGAGCGACTGGCCGCATGTCAATTTGAGCAGCGCGATGCCGGACGACGGCGATCTGACCGATCTGATCGCGCGCATCGTGCCCGATCCGGCTCGGCGCACGCAGATGCTCGTCGATAACCCGACGAGCTTTTTCGGCTTCGCGTGACGCCAACGCAGGCGTCAGTGGAACGTCGTTTTCGAGTATTGCAGCTTCGTCAAGTCACCGTGTTCGAAACGAAACCACCCTTTCGAACCCTGCATGACGACTTCCTCGCCTTGCCAGAACACGCGTCTCACCGACATGCGCAGGCCGATCGTCTGAACCACCGGCGGATGACGGCGGAAGTCGTACAGCATCAGCCCCGCATCGGTTTCGACGACCATCCGTCGGACGATGTCGCCTGCATCGACGGTTTCATCGAAGTGACGCAACCTGTTCGCCGGAAAGTGATCCAAGGTCGCGCCTTGTAGCGTGACGATGACCTCGCGACCGCGCTGTTCGAATTGCAATGTGCCGGACGGGGTCGCGCTCGGTCCGGCATTGCTACTCTGGGCATGCGCCGCGAGCGGAAAACAGCAGGCCGCCCATAGCGCAATCAAACCGCGTCGCATCATGCCTCGACGCGGGTCCGTGATGTGGCGCAAGCATCCCTTCAACATGCATTCCTCGCTTTGACTGCGTTCAATGATACGGCAGCGCATCACATGCGATCGACTGCCTCGCGCACCGCCTCTGTCGGACCGGTCGACTCGGCGCCGTCGGCCATTTGCCGCAACAGTTGCAGGAAGGTTCGCAGTTGCGGACTGGGCGTCTCGTTGCGCCGCAACACCACGCCGAAGGGCGGCAAGGCCGCGCCGGTATCGGCAGGCAGCAGCCCCAGGACGCCGGACTTCACATGGTCGCGGACGACGGTTTCCGACAGCAGCATGATGGCATCGGTCAATTGCACCATCTGCAACATCGCGAAGACGGAACTGCATTCGACAATGTCTTTCGGAAACGCGATATGTGCGTTCGCAAGCGCCAGGTCGAAGGCCATGCGCGTCGGCGTCGTCGCCGATTGCAATAACCACGGCCATTTTCTACACAAGGCTTTCACCGAGAGATCGTGCTTGCCCGGCTGCAACAGCGGATGACCGCGCCGCACCGCGAGGCATAGCCTTTCATTGCCGATCGCCTCGAAGCTGAAACTATCGTGTCGGTCGGCCGTCACGTCCCGCGCGATGGCGACATCGATCTGGCCACGCTCCAATAAATCGATCAGCTGATCGGTCGTATCGCCCATGATGCGGATGCGCAAACGCGGATGAAACGTTTTGATCTCGACCAGCGCATTGACGACCAGATCCGGCGCCGCGCCCATCACCGCCCCCACCGCCAGATGCCCGTATCCGCCTTCGCGGAATTCGGTGAAGTCGGCGGAGAAACGTTCGAGCGTCGCCAAGGTATTGCGGGCGAAACGCAATACTTGTTCGCCCAACTCGTTCGGCTGCATGCCGCGTGAGCGGCGCTCGAACAAGGCGCATCCGAGCATCTCCTCGACCTCCTGCAGCATTCGGGTTATCCCTGGCTGCGATACATGCAAGGCTTCGGCCGTGCGGTGCAGATTGTTCGTGACGCCAAGGGCCACCAACATCTGCAAGTGCTTGAATCTAAGGCGGTTCAGAAGGACGTGCGTGACCGGAGCGTTCATGTCGGGACCTCTTGGCGATCAGAGAATCGTATCAGTTCTAGCGGTTTTGTGATTAGTCGCTTATTGGTGGTACTGGGTAAAGTGCAGCTAACAAAAAATCAGTCCGATAACAAGCGTGTGGAGACAGGTCATGAACCAGCATGCGGTGGGAAGCCATCCCGACTTACGTGCCGCCATCCGGCAGGCGACCCGAAGGCTATTGCCTTTCTTGTTGCTGATGTATGTCATGGCCTTTCTCGATCGCGCCAATATCGGGTTTGCGAAGGCGCAATTCCAGGCGGACGTCGGCATCTCGGACGCCGCCTATGCGTTTGGCGCCGGCGTGTTCTTCATCGGCTATGCGCTGGTCGAAGTGCCGAGCAATCTGATCATGCAGAAGGTGGGCGCCCGTATCTGGATGTGCCGGATCATGGTGACGTGGGGCCTTATTTCAGCGGCCATGGCCTTTGTAAAAGGGGAAACGTCTTTCTACGCACTGCGATTCCTGCTCGGCGTGGCCGAAGCCGGTTTCTTTCCCGGCGTCATTCTTTACCTGACCTATTGGTTTCCCCAGCAAACGCGCGGCAAGGCCCTTGGGCTGTTTTATTTCGGGGCGCCTATCGCCTTTATCGTCGGAAGTCCTTTATCCGGGCTGTTGCTCGAACTGCATGGCGTGAATGGTCTGGTGGGATGGCAGTGGATGTTCCTCGTCGAGGGCTTGCTCGCCACCGTTGTCGGCGTCGCCGCCTTGATCTATCTGGTCGACCGTCCGCGCGACGCCAAGTGGTTGACGGCGCCGCAACGGGACGCCTTGGTCGCCGCACTGGAGGCCGAAGATCAGGCTAAGCGTGCGCACAGCCCCGGCACGGTGCTGCAAGCACTGTTCAATGGTCGCGTGCTCTATCTTTGCGCGATCTATCTGTTGATCCAGGCCAGCGTCTACGGCGTGGTGTTCTATCTTCCCACGCAGGTGGCGGGCTTGATGGGCCGCAAGATCGGCTTCACGGTCGGTCTGGTGGCGGCGATCCCCTGGCTCTGCTCCGCCTTGGCCGCCTATGTCGTGCCGGGCTATGCGGACCGCCATCGCCGGCATCGCATGGTGGCTGCCGTGACGCTGTTTATCAGCGCGGCGGGCATCGCCGCCTCGGTGGCCGTTAGTCAACCGATCGTCGCCTTGATCGCACTGTGTTTCGCCGCGGCCGGGTTTATTTCGGTACAACCCGTCTTCTGGCACTTCCCAGCCGCCTTCGTCAGCGGCGCGGCGGCGGCCGCCAGCTTCGGTCTGATCAATTCATTCGGCGCCGTCGGCGGCTTTATTGCGCCGAACCTGAAACATGCTGCCGAGGTCGCCTTTCATTCGCCGGCAGCAGGGCTGTACACGCTAGCCGCCACGACCGTTCTGGCCGGCGTGATGATCGCCTTCATGGGCGGCCGTACGACACAAAACGCCCCGTCAGCGCCGCCTTATCGCGCATGACTGCACAGCAGGAGAGGGTGCGATTTTGCTGGCAAAGGCGTTACCGATGACATCGGCACCTTCGGCAAACCGCGCCTGCGATCCGTCCCTATCTCACTCGTCCTTATCGTTTTCCGGAGCACCTCATGAATGCCTCGACCCCGACCATCAAGCATATCCGCGCCTATACCTTACGGGGCGGCGGTGCCGATTACCATGACCAGGGTGAAGGGCACTGGATCGACGACCATATCGCCACGCCGATGAGTCGCTATCCCGAATATCGCCAGAGTCGCAAGAGCTTCGGTATCAATGTGCTGGGTACCCTGGTCGTCGAAGTGGAGGCCAGCGACGGCACTGTCGGCTTTGCCGTGACGACCGGTGGCGAGCCGGCCGCCTACATCGTCGAAAAGCATCTGTCGCGCTTTGTCGAAGGCGCGAAGGTCACCGATATCGAAAAAATCTGGGATCAGATGTATTTCGGCTCGCTGTATTACGGTCGCAAGGGGCTTGTCGTCAACACGATTTCGGGCATCGATCTGGCTTTATGGGATTTGCTCGGCAAGATTCGCGGCGAGCCGGTGCATCAATTGCTCGGCGGCGCCGTGCGCGACGAGCTGCAGTTCTACGCCACCGGTGCGCGGCCCGATCTTGCAAAAAAGATGGGATTCATCGGCGGCAAAATGGCGCTGCATCACGGTCCTGCCGAAGGAGAGGAAGGCTTGCAAAAGAACCTCGCGGAACTGGCCGAGATGCGTGAGCGGTGCGGCCCGGATTTTTGGCTGATGTGGGATTGCTGGATGTCGCTCGACCTCAACTATGCGATCCGCCTTGCGCATGAAGCCCGACGCTACGGCCTGAAATGGATCGAAGAAGCGCTGCCGCCCGATGATTACTGGGGCTATGCCGCATTGCGCAAACAGGTTCCGCCCGGCATGCTGGTCAATACCGGCGAACATGAAGCCACGCGCTGGGGTTTTCGCATGCTGCTGGAGATGGGCTGCTGCGACGTCATCCAGCCAGACGTCGGCTGGTGTGGCGGCGTGACCGAGCTGATCAAGATTTCGGCACTGGCCGATGCGCATGGGGCCATGGTCGTGCCGCATGGTTCGTCGGTCTATAGCTATCACTTCGTCATTACGCGACACAACAGTCCCTTCGCCGAGTTTTTGATGATGGCGCCCAAGGCCGATCAGGTGGTGCCGATGTTCCATCCGCAATTGCTCGACGAACCGGTGCCGGAAAACGGACGGATGCGGGCGTCGGCGCTGGACAAGCCGGGATTCGGCGTGCGCTTGAACCCCGAATGCAAATTACACCGTCCCTATGATCATTGACGACGAGACGTCTCAGCCCTCGGTCGGCATGCCGTGAGGCGTGCATCGCCGTCAGGCAGTGCCGGTCGAATGCTCGGGGCTTCACCCGATTCCCGTAGAGCTGCACAGCAGCCGTAGTGGAGGAGACAGAGATGCAATACGCAAAAACGCCGCGCCTGCGGCGCACGCAGGTGCTTGCGTTGACGCTGCTGGTCATCGCCGGCTTCGTCAATTATCTCGACCGTAGCACCCTGGCGGTGGCGAATTCGACGATGTCGCACGAACTGTCGTTCAGCCCCACGCAAATGGGGCTGCTGCTCGCGGTGTTTTCCTGGGCGTACGCGGTCGCGCAGTTACCGATCGGTGGCTTGCTCGACCGCTTCGGGGCACGCGTCACCTTGGCCATCGGCATGTGCGTCTGGTCGATCGCACAAGCCGCGATCGGCGTCATGACGCAGCTTTCGCATCTGCTTGCCGCACGCGTCCTCCTCGGGCTCGGCGAAGCACCGCAATTTCCAGCGGGCGCCAAAGTGGTCAGCGAATGGTTTCATCCGAAAGAGCGCGGCGTGCCATCCGGTATTTTCAATATGTCGTCGTCGCTGGGGCCGGCGATCAGTCAGCCGATCCTGTCCGCGTTTCTATTGGCGATCGGCTGGCGCGCGACCTTTATGACGATGGGCGCGCTCGGCGTCGGCGTGGCGTTCGTCTGGTATCTGGTATATCGCGACCGTCGCACCGTAGCGCTGCACAGCGATGAATATCGCTATTTGGCCGGTACCGAAGTCAGTCCGGCGCCTACCGTCGACCCGGCTGGCATTGACGGCCGCCTCGATGCACATCACGCCGCGCGCAATGCCACGGCGATGCCCACCGAGACGCCGCAGCAAGTAACGATGGCGGACTGGCGCGGCTTGTTCAAGCTCCAGGTCACCTGGGGCCTGATCCTCGGCTATGTCGGCGTGATCTATATGACCACGCTGTTTCTGACCTGGCTTCCCGCGTATTTCCAACGCGTGCATGGCATCAGCTTGGCCAATGCCGGTTGGGTCTCCAGCATTCCCTTTTTATTCGGGACGCTCGGCGTACTGAGTGGCGGCGCCATCGTCGATGGCTTGGCGCGGCGCAGTCGAAATCCGTGGGCCAGCCGCCGCTGGCCGATTGCCTGCGGCCTGCTGTTCGCCGCGCTG